>CAYRXN010000380.1:0-19919 GCA_964428275.1 uncultured Planctomycetales bacterium
GTTCGGGCAGTGCGACGGCCGCCTGTTCGACCTGCCGGATGGCTCGGCTCGTTCCCTCAATGGGCGTGCCGACTGGCATTTTCAGGGCGGCGGTGATGGTTTCGGAGTCCATCTTCTGGACGAAGACGAACGGCACGCGCCGGCCCTGCACGAATCCCAGCGCGATCAGCAGCACGGCCGTCACCGCCGCCATCGTCACGTAGCGCCAGCGCACCGCCAGGCGCAGGAACGCCTCGTAGCGCGCGATGAACGCGTCGTGCAGCCACTTGCGCTGGAAGCGGCGCAGCCCGGCCGAGAAACGCCCGAACGCCGTCCGGGCCGCCTGGGCGTCGCGATGGGCCGGCGGGCGCAGCGTCTCGGCCAGGTGCGACGGCAGCACCGAGAGCGCCTCGATCAGCGACACGCTCAGGGCGCACATCACGACCACCGGCAGGATGCCCATGAAGTCGCCGATCCGCCCGCGGATGAACAACAGCGGCACGAACGCGCCCACCGTCGTCAGCACCGCGATGATCACCGGCCAGAGCACTTCCTGCGTGCCGCGCACCGCGGCCCGGTGCGGCTCCTCGCCTTCTTCGATGCGGGTGTAGATGTTCTCACCCACCACGATCGCGTCATCGACGATCAGTCCGAGCACGATGATGAGCCCGAACATGCTGATGAGGTTGAGCGTGGCCCCCACCAGGTGCATCAGGACGATCGTGCCGCAGACCGCGAACACGAGCCCCATCATCACCCAGAACGCCACGCGCACGTTGAGAAACGCCAGCAGCGACAGAAAGACGAGGGCCAGCCCCCACAGGCCGTTGCGCGTCAGCAGCGCGAGCCGGCTCTCGATGAAGCGCGCCAGATTGCCGTGTATGCAGATCTCGACGTTGGTGGGGTACGGATCGTTGTACGCTTCCGCGTAGACCTTCTGGGCGTCGGTCTGAATGCCGAAGGCATTCTTGAGCCGCGTCAGCCAGTCCCACTCGATCGGCCGGCGGGCCTTGCCGGCCGCGAACGCCTTGACCAGGTCGGCGATGTAAACCGCATCCTGGTCGCCGGTCTTGTAGATCGTGGCGTTGACGGCGGGCTTGCCGTTGAACGACCCGCTCATGTCGTCGTCCACGAATCCGTCGATCACGCGGCCCAGGTCGCGCACCCGCACGACACCGCCGCCGGGCCGGCTCCGCACGATCGTGTCGGCGATGCGGTCGGCGTCGTCGGTTTCGCCCAGGGTCCGGACCGAGACATCCTGGCGGGCGGTCTTGACGCGCCCGCCGGGCAGATCGAGATTGGCCTGACCGATCGCCGCCGAGACTTCCGCCAGCGAGACGCCGTACTCGACCAGCTTTTCGGGGGCGACCTCGACCGTGATTTCCGCCTTGCGGATCCCCTCCATCACCAGGTCGCTGACGTCGGGCAGCATCAGCAGGTCGTCGCGCAGCCGCTCGCCGATCACCTTGCGCGTGCGCTCGTCCATCTCGCCATAGACCGAGACGGCGATCACCGGCAGGCGCGGCTCGGCGCGCATCACGCGGATTTCCTCGGCGTCGTCGGGCAGCTCCTCGGCCGGAATCGCGTCGATGGCCGCCTTCACGTCGGTGACGGCCTGGTCCACGTCGTCGACCTGGTTGCTCATCTCCACCGAGATCATGCACAGCCCCTCGGTGATCTGCGTCGTGACCTTCTCGACGTGCTCGACGTCCTTGATGGCTTCCTCGATCCGCTGGGCCAGCCCCTTTTCGATCTCCGCCGGCGTCGCGCCGGGATAGGGCGCCGTCACGACGACGATGTTCGGCCGCGACTCGGGGAACATCTCGCGCACGAGCGTCAGCGCCGCGTAGATCCCGCCGATCAGCACGCCGATCACGACGATGTTGACCAGCACGGGGTTTTCGACGCTGATGCGGGGCAGGGCCTTCATGAGCCGCGGGAACCTTCTGTCTTGCTGGAGATGCCGACCGGAGACGCTGCCGGGCCGCCCTCATCCGGCGACGCGGGTTTCCCGGCCACGCCGGCGGACTGGATCCGCACCGCCGCGCCGTCGTAGAGCGCGTCGAGGTTGGACGTGATGACCAGCTCGCCGGGCTCCACGCCCCGCACGATGCTCTTGTCCAGCAGGTGCCGCTGCACCTCGATCGCCCGCCGCCGGGCGGTGCCCTGATCGAACACGAACACGTGGTCCTGGATCACGACGCCGCGCGGCACGACCAGCGCCCGGCGCCACGTCGGGCCGGCGACGACCGCCTTGGTGAACATGCCGGGCATCAGCGGCACGGGCTGGGTCGTGTTGTCCACTTCGACAAACAGGGAGAACGTGCGCGTCGCCTGGTCGGCGGCCGGCGCGATGCGGGCGACGCGGGCCGTCCAGCGCGCGTCGGGGTTGCTCTCCAGGCGCAGTTCACAGACCGCCCCCGTCCGCACCCGATCGCGGACCGACACGGGCAGCTCGATCGGCACCTCGATCAGATCGGGATCGAGCAGGGCGAACAGGCGCGAGCCGAGCGCGACCCGCTGGCCCACGTCGACCGCGACCTGCTCGATCCGCCCTCGAAACGGCGCCCGCACCTCGCAGCGCTGCAGCGCGAGCTGCGCCAGCTTCACGTCGGCGTTGTGCAGATCGCGGCTGGCCCGAGCGGCCGCGAGCTGCTCGGGCATGACGGCCTGCTGGTTGAGCAGGCCGCGCAACGTCCGCCGCGTCCGCTCGTAGGTCTGCCGCGCCATGTCCAGCTCGCGGCGCGGCGAGGTCTTGCGTTCGAACAGGTCCATGACCCGCTTGTAATCGCGTTCGGCGATGTCCAGTTCGTTGCGGGCGATTTCGATCAACCGTTCGATATTGCGCTGCTCGATCTGAATCTGGCGGATCCTGGCTTCGTCGGAAGCGACGCGGGCCCGGGCCTGTTCGAGCCGCTGCTCGTAATCGCGGCGGTCGATGCGCACGAGCCACTGGCCCTCCTCGACCAGCGTGCCGACGTGCAGCTCGGGACTGACGCCGACGACCTCGCCGGCGACCTCCGCGGCCACCCAGGTTTGGCGGTCGGCCCGGGCGGTCCCGTAGCCGATAATCGGCTCGACCACGTCGCGCGGCTCGACCTTCACGGCGCGGACCAGCAGCGTCGGCGGCGCGATGTCGGCCGTCGGCGGATGGGGGGCGGTCTTGACCAGGCGCCACGACACCACCGCCGCGCCGCCCAACAGCATCGCGATCAGCACCAGCGAAATGAGCACGCGTCTGAGCATGGATCCCGTGTTTCCGAGCGCATACCAGCGGCTGCGGCAAGTCCGGTGAGTATAGCACGCTGGTGGGACAGACCCAAACGACCCGCAGACGTTTGCGGATCGCGGGGCCCGCCCGGCTTTTTCGACGGGGAGAAAGCCGCTTCACCGCCCGCGTTGCGGTGCAGGGCGGAGGGCCGCTTCGCCGCCGGGCCACCTGCCTGCTCCAACGCGGCATTGGCGGGCGGACGGACCGGAACATGCGCAAGAGCCGCGACCGGCGGGGCCGCGGCTCTCTTGCGTGGTGGATTCAGGTTCCTGCCAAAAGCCGCTGCGCAGCCCCGCGGGGCCGCGCAGGGTCAGCCACATTGCGAGCCGTAGAGTTGCACGAGCGCGGTGAGATCCTGGAGATCCACGTCGCCGTCGCCGTCGAGATCGCCGTCGGCGGGGGTCGCATCACTCTGCCCGTAGTGCTCGAGCAGAAGGCTCAGATCGCTCAGGTTGACCGTTCCGTCGCCGGTGAGATCGCCCGGACAGGCCGCGGACGCGGCGTAGAGCCGGAACGCGAACTCGAAGTTGATGCCCGGTGCGGGGGCACCGTACCACACGTCGCTGGCCGGACGCCAATAGGGCGCGCCGAAGATCGCAGCAAGCACATACCCTTCGGTGCGGCCGCGCAGCGTCTGGTCGACAGAGCTGGCGACAAAGCAGTTGCGGCCCTGCTGAAAACCGGCGCCGACGAGCCGCACACCCACGTAGAAGTGTTCGCCGAGGTCTGCCGCGGCAAGGGGAGGATCGAAGTCGATGCGTCCTTCGTAAGTCCGCGCCTGCGGTGCGGGATTGGGGTCGGGCGTCAGATCGGTCAGCGCGTAATCCAGGTCGCTGAGCGTCAGGATCGTGTGGAACTGGGAATCGAGGAAGATGACGTCGGCCTTGCCGTAGGCGTAATCCGGGTGGCGCGCGCCGATCCACACCAGCCGGCTGATCGCCAGGTCCTGGAACCCGCCCGGCCACGCCGAGAGATCGACGTCATCCACCACCCAGGTGGACTCGACGATCTGCGTGTTGCGCTCGGAACTCATGTTGAAGGTCGCGTCCTGGAGGCCGGCGGGATAGTTGTCCCACACCAGCACGTCGTCGCCGACCGCGACGGCAGGCCACGCGGTAATCGCCAGGAGTGCAATCAGACCGTAAGCAGCAGAGCGGAAACGACACGGCATCGCCAATCCTCCAGAACCCCGGGTCACACCGACACACGAAACGACGTTGTCGACGGACGCTGCCGTGTCAGAGCACAGGGGAGCCTCGGCGGGCTTGCCTAGATTATGAGTAACGGGCCACGGCCGTGGCAAACCCGGCAAGGCGATAACTGCGCGTCCCATAAGTCCAGGCCGTGGTGAGCGCGCAAGAGAGAAGTCCCGGCGGCCCCCCTCGAAACGAGCAGCACCGCCGGGACTGTTTGTACGTCGTTTGACGCGATCTGAACTCAGGACCGCCTGATTACGGGCACGGGTTCCCGTAGTTGGAAAGCAACAGGCTCAGGTCGGCGAGGTCCACATCGCCGTCGCCGTCGAAGTCGCCCATCGGCCAGGTGGCCCCGCTGGGCGTGCCGTAGTTGGCCAGCACGATCGCCAGGTCGTTCAGGTCGACGAAGCCGTCGCAGTTGGCGTCCCCGGCACAGGTCTCGCAGACATCCGCGACGCCGTTGCCGTCGGTATCGGCGCAGTTGGTCCCCGCACCAGCCCAAACGCCACCGGCTGCGATGCAGTCCACCTCGATCATGTCCGTGCAACCGCAACCCGGCAGGCAGCAGGCCCCGACCGGCGGCTGGGGCTCTTCGAGCGACTCGACCCAGGTCGTGATCGCATCGACGTCGTCCCACAGCGGATCGACGAGAATCGGGAAGCTGTAGCCCATGAAGAACGAGCCGTAGAGCATCGCCGGGTTGAGCCCGCCCGATTCATTCTGGGGCGTCAGCGGATCGTCGTCGTCCACGCTGAACACGATGCCGAAGTAGAGTCCCGGCTGCTCGGGGAACCGCATGAAGACGAACTCGAACGCGTCGATATCGACACCGTCGGGCAGGCCGAGATGGATGGCGTTGTCGATCACGCGGGTCGGACCGCCGGCGGTCACTTCGTAGATATCGCCGGGGTCGAGTCCCAGATAGGCCTCGTGGTCGGCGGTGAAGTACCAGTACGGGCACGTTTCCTGGTCGCGCACGATATCGAGCGAATCGACATCGTCGTCCTCTTCTTCCATGCCGTCGGGGTTGGCGGCGAGGCTGGTGTGCACGGTGATCTCGTCGGCGATCGGGTACATGCTCGCAAAGCCGTAGGGCGGTACGCCGGGAGTGAGCGTGACACCGAAGATCTCGTCACGGCCGGGCGTGGAGCCGTAGCTCGAAACGCCGGCGGGCGACGGTGCGGTCACGGGCACGTCCATCGCCGGCCAGCTCGGGGCACCGTCGTCGTCGAACGAAATCATCAGGAACTCGATCGGGAAGACACAGGGCGAGTCGAACTCGGGAATCGGGAACTCGAGCGGCCAGTCCGGTGGAATCCACTGCATCTCGAAGATATCCACGTCGATCTGGTCGTGGCCGTCGAGGTCGAAGTATTCCGCGAACATGTCCGGCGTTCCGGTGCCCACGGGAACACGCGTGACCAGGCCCGGGTCCGGCGGATCGGGATAGGGGTCGAACCCGAAGATGTACAGATCATCCTTGAAGCCGTCGCGGCCCGGCGGAAGGACCGGCGGCCCCTGCCACCAGTAGACGTCGCCGGGGTCGAACGCCTCATCGCCATCCATGAACGGGTCGCTGAGCTCGTGGTCCGAGCCGATGTCCACGGAGAACTCGAACCGATAGTCGGCCGGCTCGTCGCAAACGACGCCGTCGCACGTCGGATAGGGCATCGGCGTGCCGCCACGATCGATGCACTCCGTGGGCGGCACGACCACGCACGTGCCGTCCGGCAGGCAGCAGGCCTGCTCGTCGGGGAACACACAATCCGTCTGGGCACAGATCGTTCCGGGCCCCATGGGCGTGCCGCCGAAGTTCAGGCAGTCGTTGGGCGGAACGTCGATACAGGTTCCATCGGGGAGACAACAGGCTTCCGGCGCCTGGGCCGCCGCGGGCGACACAGCCCACAGCAGCGCGATGCCGGTCAGCACACACGCGGTACTACAGAGCTTCCGATACATGGCAAACCTCCTGCGGTTTTCCGCTCAAGAGAAGATGTCTTGCCGCCCGCGGACCTGCCACGACCGCGAGCTCCTCCGCTTTTCGGTCAAGTCGCTGGAACCGGGGATGGCGGCGTGACGGGATCGTTTCCCGCGGCAGCCCGTTTCCCGACCAGGATCCCCGCTCTGCTCACCCGAGAAGACGAGCATCGCGGTGATACGGCCAGTGCTTTTTGGGGAGATTTGCGTTTCACGCAGTAGACGAGCGGGACGGTGATTGGATGGGATGGGCGGTACCCGACTCGAACGGGTGACTTCTTCCTTGTAAGGGAAGCGCTCTGGCCAACTGAGCTAACCGCCCGCGGGGCAGCGCTTCGGGTGCGCCGCCTGATTCCTTTATCGCATCTGCGGGACGCTTCGTCGAGGGGCCCATGCAAAAAAGCTCCCCCGGAGTCGATGCGCCGCCAACCCCGGCCAGCCGCCGCGATACCGCCTGGCCGGGCGGAAACCGCGCGTCGCGCCCGGGCGAGAATCGTCCTGAAAGTCAGTGACTCGCCGCAGCCTGCTCCGACGCGCGCGGGCTGGCCGCCTCGGGCACGCCAAGCTTGCGCAGGATCGTCATCATCGGACACCAGTTCGTAAACGCCGACTGAAGCAGGTTCAGCCCTACGAACGCGGTGAAGAGATACCAGTAAGGATGCACGAAATGGCCCAGGGCCACCGAAAGGAGTATGAAGAATCCCGCAATCAGTCGCAGCATTCGTTCGATCGTCATCGTCGCTTCCTCCAACCTTGGCTGCGGCCCGCGAGCGGCGCCCACCCCCGGTGGGAGCAGCCGCTGCAGGGCGCACCTGAACAAGCTTCGGACGCCGCGGCATGCCTGTCGATGCCCACCGCCAGCAACCGTGAGGACTCCGCGGCGCGCAGCGGTCGGGCTGCTTCCGCCGTCTCTCCGAGGATTGTTTCATGGAACGACAGGTTTTCAAGTTGCCCACATAAGAATCTGCGAATATTGGCAACTAAAGAACATCACTGTACTTGCGCGTTTCTTGTTGGCCAAGTGGACAGCCTTGGCTATACTTCGCCTGAGCGATCGGGCCGGCTCTCGGGGGTACCTGCGCTGGTGAGGGTCACGGGCGCGCCATCGGTGTGTCCCGGGCTGCGAACCGAGGCGGACATGGGCGTCGCCGGCGGGTGATCGCATGGCGGCTGGATGGCTTGAGGGCCAGGGGGCCATTGGTGGCGACATCGGGTCCGCGCCGTGTACCGGCGCGATTGCCGCAGGGAGGTCCGGCGCACTGCGCGGGCCGGCCGGCGATTCCCGTGTGTCGCCGACGGGACCGGGGTTTTCATAACCACGGAGGGAACATGAATCGTCCGCTTTACAATCTTCACAATCATACGCCGTTTTCCGACGGAGCCTACACGATCGACGAGTTGTGCGAAGCGCACCGGACATGCGACACGGTCCGGTTCGACGGTATCGGCATCACGGACCACCTGTTCTGCACGCCCTCGTCGCACGAAATCCGCAACGAACGTGAATTCGACCGCGTATTCGCCCGCGAAACGCGGAACTACATCGATGCCGTCCACGACGCTCGGCGGCGCTGGGCGGGCAAGCTGCGCGTCTTCTGCGGCTGTGAGATCAACTGGCCGCTGAACAAGGACAAGCTGGATCTCATTCGTGAGCGCCTCAACGGCATCGACTATGTGCTGTTCGAGTTCATCGACTGGGCCGGACTGACCCAACTCGCCAATCAGGCCCGGCGCTGGCCCTGCCCGGTAGGACTGGCCCACACCGACGTCCGCGCCCAGTTCCCGACCACTTCGATGGACCAGGTCGTCCGCACGATGGCCAACGCGAGGATCTTCTACGAGGTCAATGTCGGACTGATCCCGCTGGAGAAACACGCCTCGTGGTTCAACATCCTGCCTCATCACCGCGTCACGGTGTCGATCGGCAGCGACACCCATGACGATCTGGGCTGCATCACCCGGCTGCGCGAGGTGATCGACTACCTCGATCGCGCCGGGCTGGGCGAGAAGGTGCTGACCCCCAGGCCCCGCGACGACACGCCAGCCAAGGCCGATGCGCAACCGCGCGCGGTCACCCGAAACCGCACCGGTTGAGTAATCCACGGCGCGAGATTCGACCACCAAACGCAGCCACCGGAGCGAGGCCGGACGGTTTCCTGCCACCTCGCGAGCACAAAGACACGCAAAAACCGCCTGTGCCCGACGTGCGTCGATTCCTCCGTCAAGCCGTCGCGCAAAACAAGCCGATATGCAGGGGCGAGGGCTGGGGTTCTGGGCCCGGCGCGATCGGCGCCACGGCCAACCCGGCCGACCGGAACGGGAACGGGCCCGGGGCTTTCGGCCGCGGGTACGCGGGACGGCGACGCGCCAGGAAGCAGCCAGGTACTCACGAATTCACAGGATTCGACCATGCCACGTGACAAGAACGCGACGCGAAACGATCAGCGCCAGTCCGAGAGCCATTCGCCCCAAACGCCCGATAACAAGCCGTCCCCAGCGACGGACGAGGCGCCGGCGCAGCCGGGCGGTAATGGTCGCGTGTCCAGAGCGGGCAACGAGCAGATCGCCGCGAAGCGGCCCGGCGTCAACACGACCACCGGACGAGAAATCACCGGCATGGACACGACGACGACGACACCGGAACGCAACTTCAGCCGGGCGATGCCCGACACGTTCATGGATGAACGCGACGATGTGCTCGCCGTGATTCACGAGCTGGAAGACCAGCTCGACCGCTACGAGGAGACGCGCGAGGGACTGGAGCGCGAGTTGGCCGAGGCGCACGAACAGAACCAGCTTGCCCGCCAGCGTGTACAAGAGCTTGAATGGCAGGCGGTTACACTTCAGACACGCGTCGAGGCCCTCGAGCAGGTTCGCCAGGAGGTCACGCTGCTGGAAGAGGAGATCGCCGACGCGAACACCCGCGCCCAGCGGCTGGCCGAACAACTCTCGCGCTCCGAAAAGGAAACCGCCCGGCTGAGCAGCGAACTGAAGGCGGCCAACAAGCAGCTCGAGGAGCTCTGGTCCGTGCGCAAGGAACGCGACGGTTTGCGGACCGACCTCAAGAACGCGACAGCCCGGTTCGAACAGCTCGAACGCACGCACCGCGAGACCATCGAAGAGCGCAACACGCTCCAGAGCCGGCTCCAGGAATCCCAACTGACGCTCGAGGAAACCCGCGCGGCCCGCAAGCAGCTCGATATGAACCTGCGCAACGCCGAGGTCCGCAACGAAGAACTGCACCGCACGCTCGAAGACCTCCAGCAAAAACTCGAATCGCTCCGCACGGAGAAGAAGAACCTCCAGGCACAGCTCACGCACATGGAACGCGAGAACACGCGGCTCATCGAACAGCAGCAGTTCTACGAGTGCGAGCTCACCTCCCTGCGCAGCATGAACCGCAACGCCGAAGCGGCGCTGGCCAACGTCAAGAAAGCCTTCGCAGAAGTGCGCGTGGCGCTGGCGGAGACCAAGGCCCGCGCCCGCCGGCGGGCCATGGAGTCGCTGCCGCGCGCCACCGGCACGCTTCGCGGCACCACCGCCGACGATACCGTTCGGAACACGACCGAAACGTCCAGCGAAGATTCAACCGGCATCGCACCGGCCAGGGCCATGACCACCAACGGCACCGAGGACGGCACGCTCGAAGCCGCAGCAGTCGAACAACCGTAACCATCTGCGTCAAAACGACATCTGTCGCAGGGAGCCCCCCTCCTCGCCCTTCACGCCTCCGGCTCGAACGGAGGCGTGGTCATGCGCCCGTCGATCAGGACCTCGGCGATTCGCCTGGCGGCGCGGCCGTCGCCGTACACCGCCAGCGGACGGGGCGTGGTCGGGCGCGCGGCCCCGTCGGCCAGGATCCGGGCCGCTTCGGCCACGATCCGCGCGCGAGAAGTTCCGACGAGCCGGACGACGCCGGTGCGCAGCGCTTCCGGGCGCTCGGTCTTCTCGCGCAGGACCAGCGTGGGCGTTCCGAGCGAGGGCGCCTCTTCCTGGATGCCGCCCGAATCGGTGAGCACCAGCGAGGCACGCACGAGCAGTCCGACAAAATCGCCGTAGGGCAGCGGCTCGGTCAGCGAAACGCGCGGCACGTCGCCGAGGATCTCGTGTACCGGACCGCGCACGCGCGGGTTGAGGTGGACGGGGTAGACGAGCTGCACGTCGTCGAATCGCCCGGCCAGATCGCGCAGCGCCAGGCACAAGTCGCGCAGCGGCCCGCCGAAGCTCTCCCGCCGATGGGCCGTTACGAGCACCAGCCGCCGCCCGGGGGGGACCAGCCGCGCCGGTGGCGGGACGTCGGCGACGCGGCGGCGCATCCACCGCAAGGCGTCCACGATCGTGTTGCCGGTAAGGAAGATCCGCTGCCGCGGGACGCCTTCGGCCAGCAGGTTCTCGCGGGCGCCGGGCGTCGGAACGAAGTGGTCGTCGGCCAGAACACCGGTCACGCGCCGGTTGACCTCCTCGGGAAACGGGGCCCGTTTGTCGCCGGTGCGCAGGCCGGCCTCGACGTGGGCGACGCGCACGTGGTCGAGATAGCCGGCCAGCGCCGCCGCCATCACCGTGGTCGTGTCCCCCTGGACGACGACGGTGTCGGGGCGGAGCTCGGCAAGCAGCGGTCGCAGAGCGGCCAGCAGCCGGCTGAGCAGGTCGGTGGGGTGCTGGCCGGGCCGCATGACGCCCAGTTCGTGATCCGGGCGCAGCTCGAACGCCGCGAGCGTTTCGTCCAGCATCGAGCGATGCTGCCCGGTCGAACACAACGTGACGCAAGCGTCGTCGGGCCGTTCGCGCAGGGCGAACACCACCGGGGCGAGCTTGATCGCCTCGGGCCGGGTGCCCAGAACCACCAGAATGTGCTTGCGGCCAGCCATCGCATCTCACCTGTTCGCCCGCGCTGCCGTCGTGGGGCTTCGCCTTGTCCCTAGCGCAGCGCGTGGACGAAGTCTACGAACGCCGCCGCCCGGGCGTCCCAGGAGTTGTCGCGCGCAAAGGCCACCCGTGCCGCTGCAACTGCCGAATCGCGGGCATCGTGCGCGGCGCGGTCGCGTTCTGCGACCGCCGCTTGCAGATGCCCGACGATATCGCCGGCGTCCTGCCCCACGCGGACCAGGTTTCCAAACGAGTCCGTATCGGCCACCGGCGTCGTCACGACCGGCTTGCCCAGCGCAAGGTACTCGTAGATCTTGACCGGGTTGGCCGCCCGGCTGACCCGGCTCTGGTCGAACGGTACCCAGCACACGTCGAAGGCCTGCACGTAGGCGGGCACCTGATCGTACGGCTTGCGGCCCGGCATGTACACGTTGCGCAGCCCCGCCAGGGACCGGGGCTGCCCCCGCCCGTCGTGCGGTCCGACCAGGACGAAGTCGCACTCGGGCATCCGCTCGGCCACCTGACGGATCAAGCCCCAGTCGATCCAGTCGTAGAGCGCCCCGACGAACCCGACGATCGGCCGCCTGCCGTCGGGCAGGTCGGCGGGCCTGGGCAGCCGCTGGGCGGCGCCGCGGAAACGCTCGACATCGACGCCGTTGCGGATCGTGGCCAGGGGCATCTCCGGACGAAGCGCGCGGATCGACTCGGCCAGAGGGGTCGCGGTCACGACGACGCCGGAGGTCCGGTCCAGCAGCTCGCGTTCCCACGTGCGGACCACCGGGGCGAGTTCCGGCCGCGGAACGTGGACCGCCGCGTCGTCGATGCAGTCGTAGACCACGTGCCGAAACGGCAGAAACGCCAGCCACGGCGACCAGACGGGGGACACGACGATCGCCGTCGCGGCCCGCAGGTCGGTATGCCTGTCGAGTTGGCGGCGCAGCTCGGCCGCGCGGCGGCGGACGAGCCGCAGGTAGCGGGCCTTGCTGACGTAGGGCCACCAGCGGGCCGGGTACGCCGGCCAGGGCCGGACCACCGGCACGGCGGGCCGGCCGCGCAGCGGGGCGACGAGCCGCTCGAGTGCGGTGCGCATCGAAGGCACCTGGGCAAACACGTGCGGGTGGCGCCGGCGCAGCCACGCCTCGGCGAGCATGCGTGTCCGCCCGACCAGGGCGAAATCCCACGTGACCGCCGCCAGCGTGACGAGCGGCGCATCGGCCGGCGGCGCGGTCGCAGGTGGCCCGGAATCGGCGAGCATCTACTTGCCGCACTCCTGTTCGTAGGCGTCGCAGACGGCGTCCGGCTCGCCATCCATGATGATCTCTCCCCGGTTGAGCCAGACGGCCCGCGTGCAGCTCTTGCGGATCAGCGGCATGCTGTGGCTGGCGATCACGACCGTCTTGCCGCTGTTCTTGAAGCGATCGAGGATCGAGCCGGCCTTGGCCCGGAACGCGGCATCGCCGACGGTGAGCACCTCGTCCAGCAGCAGGATGTCCGGGTCGATGTGAATCGCGATCGAGAACCCCAGCCGCCCCTTCATGCCCGCCGAGTAGGTCCGCACGGGCGCGTCGATGAACTCGCGCAGTCCGGCGAAGTCGATGATCTTGTCGAGCCGCTCGGCGACCTCGCGCCGGCCCAGCCCCAGGATCGATCCGTTGATGAAGACGTTTTCGCGGCCGCTGAGGTTGGGCTTGAACCCCACGCCGAAGCTCATCAGGCAGCCGACCTTGCCGTGGACGGCGACAAGCCCCTGGTCCGCGGTGAGGATGCCGGCGAGCGTGCGCAGCAGTGTGGACTTGCCCGAGCCGTTGCGCCCCACGATCCCCACCACCTCGCCCGGACGCACCTCCAGACTGATCCCCTTGAGCGCCCAGAACCGCTGGCTCCAGCGGCCGTCGCCGCTGCCGTTACGGCGGAACCGGTCGAGCAGCCGCACAAACGTCTCGCGCAGCGTGACTTCCGCCCGGTGGTAGCGGATCAGGAAACCCACCCACACGTCGCGCGCCACGATGACCGGCGGCGCGGCCGGATCGAAGCGGACCGGCGCCGTCTGTTCCGCCGGCAGGGTTTCCACGGATTGTTCAGATGTACTTGGCAAACTTGCCCTCGCCTCGAATGAACAGCAGGAACCCGGCGACGCAGATCAGCACCGACGTGACCGCCGAGTAGCCCAGCAGGACCGGGTCCGGCATGCGCCCCCAGAGCATCGCATCGCGAAAACACTCGAGCAGACACGAAAACGGGTTGAGCATGTAGATGAACCGGCCGAGCTCGTTGTGGAACATCGCCTTGTAATGCACGAGCTTGATCGCGCCGTTGTGCGATTCGCGCACGGTGATGTCGCGAATGAAGTAGAACACGGGCGAACAGTAGAACAGCAGCCGCATGAACACGTTGACGATGTTGGCCATGTCGGCGAAAAACGCGCCAAGGTAGGCGACCAGGAACGCCGTTCCCATCGTCAACATCAGCAGCAGCCCCAGCAACACCGGCAGCCAGGCGTAGTTCGCGGTCGGCCAAATGCCGCCCACGAGCATGAACACGAAGAACACCACCAGCCCCCAGACGAAATCGTAGAAGCGGGCCAGCGTCACCGAGATCGGGAAGACGCCTTTGGGGAAGTTGATCTCGTGGATCAGACCGCGGTTGCCGCGGATACAAACGGTCGCCTGGTTGGCGGTGGCGCTGAAGAAGTTGAACGTCAGCACCCCCAGCAGGATGTAGAGCATGAACGTGGTGGACCGCCCGCCGCCGGCGAGTCCGAACAGCACGCCGAAGACAAAGTAATAGACGAGCATGAACATCATCGGATCGAGGATGTTCCAGAGATGCCCGAGCACCTTGTCGCGATGGCCGGCCTTGAGGGCGCTGGTCGTGAGATAGCGGATGGTCTGCCAGCGCGCGAAGAGCTCGCGCAGACGCACCCACGCGCTCATCGGTTTTGCGCCGTTTACGACCGGAGCCGTCGCTGTCGTCATCCCGCCGTCCTTCACATCGACCCCCGGGGGGCCCCGAGGATCGTCCAGCGAACATCAAACCGTGTGGGGCCACGAAGCGGCCATCCCTCCGCCCGGCGCGACCATGCCGTCGCGCGCGGCCGGCGGCGTCGGGCGCTCCCCCGCGCCGCGCTCGGCGCTCTCTCTGTGTGAGCGTGCCGCCGCCTCCGCGGCCCGTCGGCGTAATTATAGCCGCCCAGCCAAGGCCGTGGGGCGACGTCGCCGGTTGTATGGCGGATGCGCAACGGGCGCGGGTGGCACGACGGATGTCGTTGGCCTGCGGGCCCCGGCGGACCGGGCAGCGAAAGAGGCGCATAGAAGACGATCGGTTTAGACCTCATCCCGCATTGCCGCCCAACTGAATCGAGATTCAGTCGGATTGGGGGAGCCCGGCGTAAGCCGCGGGACCGAGGTAAACCGATCGCTTCTTTCAGTCGTCGCGTTCTCGCCGCCCCGCAAGAGGAGGCGGCGGAACGTTCCTGTCTTGAGACTTGTTTCCCTAGCGACGCCGCAGAACCAACAGGCCACCTGCGAGCAGCAGTCCGAGCGAAGCCGGTTCGGGAATCTGCTCGCCGTAGACCTGGAACGCGAATTCGAAGTTGATGTTGGGCGTGCTGCCGTCGGGAACGCCGTACCAGACGTCGCTGGCCGGTCGCCAGGCGGGAGGCGGTGCGCCGAAGATGGCGCCCTGCACGTAGCCCTCGGTCTGCCCGTACAGCGTATCATCGACCGAGCTGGCCACGATGTGGTTGCGGCCCTCGAGAAAACCGGAGCCCACCAGCCGCACGCCGATGTAGACGTGGCTCTCACCGAGCATGGCCATCGAGATCGGGCTGCCGAAGGTGATTTCGCCCTCGTAGAGGCGGGCGAACGGATCGAGGTAATCGCGCTCCTGCACGATGTCGTAGTCGAGATCCGTCAGCTCGAGCAGAGTATTGAAATTCTCATCCAGGAAGATGACGTCGGCCGTACCGTAGTCCGTACCGAGCTGCCGGGCGCCGACCCAGTCAAGACGCGTGAGAACCGTGTCGATGCCGTCAGGGGTCGGACTGCCACCTCCGCCGTTGTCGATAATGAAATCATCAATCACCCACGTGGACTCCACCACCTGGGTGTTGCGTTCGGAGCTCATGTTGACTGCCCCGTTCTGGGCCAGGGCGTCGATGCCGCCGGGGTAGTTGTCCCACAGCAACATGTCTGCGGACGCCGCAGCCACAAGGCCCAGCAGCAATGCACCTGTCAACAGGTAACGGCTTCTCATGTTTTCCCTCCTGGGGATGGTCCGCGTCCCCGCGATACGAAGACGCAGCGCTCGCCCGGGTTACCACGAGTTGACTTCGAACCCGGCCCGCCATGCACGACGAACGCGCGCACCCTCCGCGCACCGGAACCAACGTGGCAAGACTCTCCTCGTACTGAATCACCGCCTCCCACACGGGAACGGCGGAATCGGCCCCGCCGACTGTCTCGGCCTGACCGCTCAATCCTAGGCACCCGTATTCGCCACTATCAAACGCAACTTGAAAAAAAGATCCCGGGCCCGGCCAGCGCCCTCCATCCGCCGAGGCCCGCCGCCGCGCCACCCGGGAACCTGCCGCATCGCCGGCCGGCCGGACCACCGCCGGGAACCCGATGCGCCCAGGCAGCCTGCGACCGCCGCGACAGGCGCACGCGCCGGCGGGATCCCTGCTGCCAGGCGCCGCCCCACGCAACCGGAGAGCCCCCCGGCGCGACCCGCGGACGACGCGCCCACGAACCGCGGCCCGTCCCGGCCACCTTTCCACAAGCGGCCCTCCCAGCGGCTGCCGGGCGCCAGGGCGGCCAGTCCGAGAATGCGCGGAACGACCCGCGCAGCAGCTTTGTCTATACATATGTTATCGGTGCCGATGAATGTCCGCTGGTTATCACTTCTGTAGACACTATTTGGCATTGATTCTCATGCACGGAATGGCTAGGGTCATTTCAGGCAGGGTGCAGTCAGCACCAGGCAGGGGAAAGAAGTTCCAGACAGCAGGTTTGTATTGACCTCTGCGGGCGCGACTCCCGGAGAAGGTCCAGACAGTCGCAAAGAGGTGAACCATGCGCATGCGCGGATTTGTTGCATCACTGTTGGTACTGGCGGCCGCGGCCCTGGCGCGTGCCGATGTTCGCACGCTGGTCTTCACTCCCGATCCGGCAGACATGCACGATCTCGATCACCATTCGGTCTACGAATGGGGCATCGACGTGGATCTGGAAGCCGGCGAGTCCGTGCTTGCGGCCGAGTTGCGTTTCGAGAACATCGCCAACTGGGATGACGGTGACAACGTCCTGTACACGCATCTCCTGGACTGGGCCGAAGCGGGCGTTACCGACGTCTACTACGACGACCAGGCCGACGAAGACTACTTCGACACGCTCTATCAGGGCACCCAGACGCCGCTGGTCACGTATGTCAACTTGCCCAGCACCGGACAGGACCTGATCTACGGATTCTCCGACGACGAGGTCGCCGCGCTCAACGACTACCTGGCCGACGAGCGCATCGGGATCGGGATCGACCCGGACTGCCACTTCTACAACGATGGCATCTCGCTGGTGGTCACGGTTCCCGAGCCAACCGGCGCGCTGCTGCTGGGCCTGGGCGTGCTGGCCGCCGTGCGGCGCCGGTAACGACCGCGGGGCCGCCACGGGGCCACCTTCCGGGGAACGTAAGAACCCGGACGAAGTGGGCTGTGCTTTGACGGCAACGCGGTTAGAATCGACGGCTGAGCCCGGCGAGCCCCCGACCGAACACGAAAGCCCGCGTACCCGTGCAACCACCCACTGAAGGACCGGAGGTCATTCGTCTGCACGACGTGACCAAGACCTACCGCAGCCCCGGCGCCAATATCGAGGTCCACGCCCTGCGCGGCATCTCGCTGTCGGTTCGACAGGGGGAATACGTCGCAATCGTCGGTGCATCGGGCAGCGGCAAGAGCACGCTCATGAACATCCTGGGATGCCTCGACCGCGTCACGTCGGGTACCTACTGGCTCTACGGCGAAGATGTCTCCACGCTGGACGACGACACCCTCTCGGACGTGCGCGGCGAACGTATCGGGTTCATCTTCCAGAGCTTCAACCTGATCGCCTCGCAAACCGTCCTCGAGAACCTGGAAACGCCGATGTTCTATCAGGGCGTACCCGCCGCCGAACGGCATGCCCGGGCCGCCGCCGCCATCGAACGCGTGGGCCTGGCCGATCGCGGACACCATCGGCCCAACGAGCTCTCCGGTGGGCAACAGCAGCGCGTCGCGATTGCCCGCGCCCTCGTGAACGATCCCGTCATGCTGCTGGGCGACGAACCCACCGGCAACCTCGACAGCCAAACCGGCAAGGCCATCCTCGCACTGCTGGAGGAGCTCAACGACTCCGGCATGACCGTCATCATGGTCACACACGACAAGGAAGTCGCCGCCCGCTGCCGGCGCTCGGTGGAACTCAAGGACGGGTTGATCCACCGGGACACCGGCGCACCGCGAACCACAGACTGACTCGCCGGCGCAGCCCCAGACACGACCGATAAACCCGCGCCGGACACAGGGACAATCCCGGAAGCGCGCACGAAAAAAACTCTGGACATTCGTCTGTCGCCGCCTAAGATGTTCCAACTCCGCCCGGCTCACGGTGCACAGGGCGTGTGCAACGCCGAGCGGAGTTCGGGAATGGAGATCAAAGGGGGGCATGGCCGCGCGGGCCATGGGGTGGGGGGACATGGAGACGACAGTACATGTACGCGTTTTCCACGCGCCTCGTGTGTAGTCTCGTCGTACTGGCAGGTTTCTTCGGAGAGCAGGGCGCATCGTACGAGGCTGTGCCCGTGTCGCTTGCGCCGACCTTCGTTCCCGGCGAGCCGGCGATGCACGGTTCCGATGTGCCCCTCGCGGTGATCGCCGACGCGGACCAGGCGGGCGAGTCCGCAGACAGCGACGGCGTTGTACTCCGACGGGTATACCGCGTCACGGCGTACTGCGATCGCGGCACCACGGCCGCGGGAGTCCCTTCGGGCCTCGGGCAGTGTGCCGCCCCCGCCGACATTCCGTTCGGCTCGCTGATCTACATCCCCGCGCTCGACCGCACGTTCGTCGTCACGGACCGCACCGCCCGGCGGTTCCGTTACAACACCGTTGATCTGTTCATTCCGTCGCGAGCCCGGTGCAAGCAGTTCGGCCGCCACTATCTCGAATGCGAAATCACGGTGCCCAAGCACCCGGCACGATACGGATCGAAACACCTCCTGCACAGCGCCGATCGAGCCGCGCGGATGCAGTAGCCTTCCCGCCTTTCGAGAACTGCCCGTAACGCCCCCCGGACACCGGCCTTCGACTGGTCGCGTGCCCCTTCCCCAGCGCTGCGGCAGTCGCCTCGAATGCGTGCCGGGCCGCGCGGGCGTCATCGTACCACCGGCCTCGGGCGCACCGTTCGTCGCACTCGTCAATTCATGGTTGACTTTCCCCTGCCGGTTGGTAGCGTGGAAGTAAGGTCGCCCAGAGGGCGGGCGGCTTACAGGTTCATTTCTTTCTTGAGGTGGGAGGTACGCAGTGATGTTGTGCGCAATAAGGATGAGGGCGGCCGGCGTGGCCGCAGTTGGTGTCCTGGTGCTTCCGCTGCTCGCAGCGGCCGGAGAAGCCCGCGTGCCGGTCCGGGCGCCCGACGTGTTCGGCGGCTGGGCGTCGAACCACGTGATCGTGCGGGTCTTGCCGGGCGTGCGGCCGGCGCGGCGCGCCGACGGCCGGGTGACGCTGGCGTCCGAAGGAAAGCAGGATGGATCGGCCGCCGCCGCGCTGGCCGACGTGCTGGCGGCCTGGCAGGTCGAGGCGATCACGCCCACGGCCCATCCGGCGCCCAAGAACACCGAGCTCGCCCGGCGGCTCGGCCTGGACCGCTACTACACACTCCACGTGCCGGCCGGGACGGACACGCCGGCGCTTGTGGCCCGCCTGGCCGGCTTCGGCGACCCGATCGAGCTTGCCGAGCTGGACGGCGTCGGCGGCATACTCCAGACCACCCCCAACGACCCGTCTTTCGGCGAACAGTGGGGCCTCAACAACACCGGCCAGACCGTCAACGGCGATCCCGGCACGGCCGATGCCGACATCGACGCCCCCGAGGCGTGGGACCTGGAGACCGGCGGCGACGACGTGACCATCGCGATCATCGACAGCGGCGTGAGCTACAGCCACCCGGACCTCGCCGCCAAACTCGTCGCCGGCTGGAACGTGCAGGCCGGCAACGATAACGCCGACGACAGCTGGTACATCTCGCACGGAACGCACTGCGCCGGCATCGCCGCCGCGATCGGCGACAACAACGAAGGCATCTGCGGCGTGAGCTGGGGGGCGCGGATCATGCCCGTCAAGGTACTGAACGCGTTCGGCAACGGAACGGAAGAGGACTGCGGCAACGGCGTAATCTGGGCCGCGGACCACGGCGCGAAGGTCGGTTCGATGAGCCTGGGCTTCACCACGGGGTCGAGCTTTTTCCACGACGCGATCATCTACGGCCACGACGCGGGGATGGTCCTGTGCGTCGCCACGGGCAACACACCGGGCGCGGCGATCTTCTACCCCGCCCGCTGGCCCGAGACGATCGCCGTCGGCGCCACCGACAACGACG
>CAYRXN010000381.1:0-9107 GCA_964428275.1 uncultured Planctomycetales bacterium
GACGCTGGTGAACCTGCTGTTCCGCATCGGGCTCAAGGACATCGACGGCGCGTTCAAGTTCTACCCCAAGCCGTTCATCGATGCGATCGAGATGCACAGCATGGGCGCCCTGATCGACACCGAGATGCTGGCCAAGGCCCGCAACATGGGCCTGTCCATCGGCCAGACCGGCGTGCGCCACCTGCCCCGCACCGCCGGCGAACAAACCGGCGCCAATATCCGCGTGATCCTGCGGGCGTTCAAGGAGCTGTTCAAACTCCGCCATCAGATCAGGAACGAAGGCCGCGCGGAAGCCAACGGATAAGGAACCGGGCCACACGGGCGGCACCGCGGCGGCGTTTCCCGCGCCCCGGGGCCCCATCGCGTGCCGACTCCACCGGTGACAAACCGGTGCCACACCGCCGTGATCAGCTTTTCACTGCATCACCGTCACCGCCGGCTCACGCTAGAATAATGATGCTGACAACGCAGGCACGTCCATCGGGTGAGCAAGGTGGCATCTTCTGATCCGGGTCCGATCACGCAGTTGCTGGCGGCGGCCTCCGCCGGCGAGGAAGGGGCCGCCGATCGGCTGTGGGCCGTGGTCTACGACGAGCTCCGCCGGCTGGCGCGGGCGCAGCTCGCCGCCGAGTCGCCCCACCGCGCGCTGGACTCCACCGCGCTGGTACACGAAGCGTTCCTGCGACTCACCGGCCGCGGACCGGTCGAGTGGGACAACCGCCGGCACTTTTTCGCCGCAGCCGCCCGCGCGATGCGCCGCATTCGCGTCGATGACGCCCGGCGGCGCAAACGGGCCAAGCGGGGCGACGGTCGCCCCACCCGCAGCCTCACCGGCGACCCGCCCACCCCCGGCGATGACCCGGCCGAGGTGCTCGCCATCGACGAGGCCCTGCGCAAACTGGAACGCGAGGCCCCCCGCCAGGCCGAAATCGTCATGCTGCGCTACTTCGCCGGGCTGAGCATCCGCGAGACCGCGCTCGCGCTGGGCGTCTCGGTGCGGACGGTTCACTACGACTGGCAGTTCGCCCGGGCCTGGCTCCACCGCGAGCTCGGCGGCGACGGCGGACCCGCCGACGGGGAGAACGCATGACACCCGATCGGCTCCAGCGCCTGCAGCAGCTCTTCGTCGAGGCGCTCGATCTTCCGCCCGAGCGGTGGCCTTCGTTCCTGGCACGCGCCTGCGGGGACGACGCTGCGCTGCGGGCCGAAGTCGAGTCCCTGCTGGAGCACAACCGCGCCGCCGGCGAGGCGTTCATGCGCGTGCGCAGCGACGGGCTCGGCACCGGCCGTTCCGGCACGCTCGACGCGGCCGAGGCGCCCGCCGTCCCGCCCCGCGACCGCGGCGAGCGGGCCACGGTCGAGATCGAAGGCTACACGATCCTGCGCGAGCTCAGCCGGGGCGGGCAGGGCGTGGTCTACGAAGCGCTCCAGCAGTCGCCCCGGCGCAACGTCGCGATCAAGGTGCTGCTCGACGGCTCGCGCGCTTCCCACGCCGTTCGGCGGCGGTTCAAACGCGAGATCGAGCTGGTCGCCCAGTTGCGCCACCCGAACATCATCTCGATCTTCCACTCGGGCACGACGCGGGACGGGGCGCGCTACTACGTCATGGACTACGTTTCCGGCGTACCGCTCGACCGTTACGTGCGCATGCACCGCCTGAACCTGCACGAAACGCTGCGCCTGCTCGCCACCGTTTGCGACGCCGTGCAGTACGCCCACCAGAAGGGCGTGCTTCACCGCGACCTCAAACCCACGAACATCCTCGTCGATGGCGACGGCGTCCCTCGGGTGCTCGATTTCGGCCTGGCCAAGCCGCTGGTGGCACCCGCCGACACGCGCATCTCCCTCAGCCGCGAGATCATCGGCACGCTGCCCTACATGGCACCCGAGCAGGTCGGCGGCGAGTCGGACGAGACCGACATCCGCACCGACGTCTACGCCCTCGGCGTCATCCTCTACCAGTTGCTCACCGGCCGTCATCCCTACCCGGTCGACGGGCCCATCACCGACGTGTTGCGCCACATATGCGACGCGGCGCCCGCGCCGCCGAGCCGGGCCTGGCTGCGCGGAACCGGCGTCGGCCCGCGCAGCGGCGGGCGGCTCCGCGGCGAGTGCCCCATCGACAACGAGGTGGAGACGATCGTGCTCAAGGCACTGGCCAAGGAGCGCGCCCGGCGCTACCAGAGTGCCGGCGAGCTCGCCCGCGACATCCGCCGCTACCTCGCCGGCGAGCCGATCGAAGCCAAGGCCGACTCGCCCGCGTACGTGCTCTGGAAGCAGACCCGGCGCTATTTCCGCCAGACGCCGGTGGCGGCGCTGGCGTTGCTCGTGGCGCTGCTGACGCCGGGACTGCTGCTGGCGCTCTCGTTCTGGCACCAGGCGGTGCGCCAGCGTGACACCGCCCGGGCGGCCATCCACTTTCTCAACGACGACGTGTTCGGCTCGCTGGACCCCGAGCGCTCGGGGCGCGACGTCGATCTGACCAACATCCTCGACGCCGCCGCGGCGCGGATCGAGGACCGCTTCGCCGACGCCCCGCTGGCCGAGGCGACGATCCGGCACACGCTGGGCAACTTCTACGGCAGCCTGGGCGAAAACGACGAGGCGCTGGCCCAGCTCGATCGGGCGCTGGAACTGACCAGGGCGGCGCTCGGCGATCGCGACCCCGCGGTCGCCGACCTGCACGTGAGCCTGTCGCGGGTCATGGAGAACCTCGGCCGCGACGAACAGGCCGAGCAGCACCTGCGGGCCGCGCTGGCGATCCGCACGGCGGCGCTGGGACGCGAGGCCCCCGCGACGCGGGCGACGGTGGCGCTGCTGGCCGATTTCGCCGAACGACAGGGGAACCTCGAACTGGCGGCGATCCTCCGCGCACAACTGGGCACGCGCAGCCCGCCCGCCCCGGCCGCCTCGATCGAGACGCTTCGCCGCCGACTCGCCGACGCCCGCCGGCGGCGTGGCGACCACCATCCCGAGCTGGCCGTTCGGCTCGGCGAACTGGCCGACCGGCTGGCCGCCGAGGGCCACCTCGCGGAAGCACGCCCGCTCTACGAGCAGGCCCTGGCGATCTGGACGGCCCAGCTCGGCCCCGATCACCCGCGCGCCTGCGAGACCTTCGCGAAGCTCGAAGACCTGTTCGACCGGCTCGGCACGCCCGAGCGGCAAGCCGCGCTCGTGCGCGACCGGCTCGAACGCGCCCTCGCGGGCGGCGACAACCCGCGTTTCCTGAGTCGGGCGGCGTGGGACGTCGCCAAGAACCCGCACTATCTGCCGGAACTCTACGCCCGGGCGGTCGAAGCCGCCCGGCGGGCGTGCCGGCTGCGACCCGAGAACGGCGCGTTTCTCAACACGCTCGGCGTCGCGCAGTACCGCGCCGGCCTCTTCGAGCAGGCCGTCGCGACGCTCACGCATTCGGACAAGCTCAACGACGGGCACCCCGCCGACCTGGCCTTCCTGGCGATGGCGTATGCCCGCCTGGGCCGCGTCGACGAGGCCCGCCAGGTGTTCGCCCGGCTGCAAACGCTGGTGCAGCATCCGCCGTGGGCGACCGATCGGCAGTCGCGGCGATTCTTCCGCGAGGCCGCCGCCCTGATGGGCAGCGACGGCGGCGCGCGGTAAGCTACGAGCCGGTGAGTCCCCCCGTTTCTTCTCGCAGGGATAAGAGCATGAAAAACGTTCGAACCTGGTCGTGTGTGTTTGCGATGTGGATGGCGGCGGCCGCGGTCGCCCAGACGGCGGCCCCCGCGGCGGCCCCCACGGCGGCCCCCGCCGCGAAACCGCAGCTCCAACAATTCGCGGCGGACGCCTACATCGCCCACGTCAAGTATCTGGCCAGCGATGAGCTCGAGGGAAGGGCGCCGGGCAGCGAAGGCAGCCGACTCGCCGCCGAGTACATCATCGAGCATTACCAGGCCGCCGGCTGCCGGCCCGCGGGGGGCGACGGCAGCTGGTACCAGCCGTTCGAGGTCCGCCGGGGCAAGAAGATCGTCGAGTCGGAGGCGTATTTCGAGATCGACGGCGAGCAGCAGAAGTGGCAGGTCCGCGACGACTGGATTCCCTTTCCCTTCTCGGAATACGGCGATATCGACGGACCGCTCGCCTTCGCGGGCTACGGCATCCAGGCCCCCAAGTTCGGCTACAACGACTACGCGAACTTCGACGCCAAGGGCAAGGTGCTGCTCGTATTGCGCTACGAGCCGAAGGCCAACGATCCGGATGCCGACTTCGGCGGCAGCACCCCCTCGCGCCACGCCCTGTTTGTGCGCAAGGTCAACGTCGCGGCCAAGCACGGCGCCAAGGCCCTGCTCGTGGTCAATCCGCCGAATCGCAACCCCGGCCGGGACGACCTGTACGCCTTCAACGTGCTCAATTCGCAGCAGACCTACCAGTTGCCGATGATCCACATCAAGCGTGCGGTAGCCGAGGCGCTGCTCAAACGGGCCGGGCTGCCCGACCTCAAGGCGCTGGAGGAGCGGATCGACAAGCAGCGCAAGGGCTTCGCCAGGGATCTCGGACTGCGCGTGAAGATCAACACCGGCCTGGAGCGCAACATGCTCCCGGCCAGCAACATCCTCGCCCTGCTTCCCGGCGACGGCACCACGAAGGAAACCATCGTCATCGGCGCCCACCGCGACCATCTCGGCGTCGTGCCGCGGCAGTTCCAGCGCGACGACATGACACCGATGATCCACAACGGCGCCGACGACAACGCCAGCGGCAGCGCGGCGTTGCTCGAGCTGGCCCGCGCGCTGGGCCACGGACCCCGGCACCACCGCAACATCCTGTTCATCTCGTTCGACGCCGAGGAGATGGGGCTGCTGGGCAGCAAGTACTTTGTCGAGCATCCGACCATTCCGCTCGAAGACATCCGCGCGATGATCAACTTCGACATGATCGGCCGCCTGCGGCTGAACAAGTACACGGTCTTCGGCACGAACTCGGCCGAGGAGTTCCCCGACCTGGTGGGCAAATACGCCAAGCTGCTCGGACTCAAGTACAAGACGCCCAAGGGCATGGCCGGCGGCAGCGATCATTCGCCGTTCCTGCGCAAGCACATCCCCGCGATGTTCGCCTTTACCGGCATCCACAAGCAATACCATCAGCCCGAGGACGACTGGCAGCTGATCGACGCCGCGGGGGCCGCGAAGATCCTGACGATGTGGTGTCCGATCATCGTCGATCTGGCGAACATGCGCGAAGGCCCGACCTACCGCGACCCCTCGCAGGACCTGGCCGAGCCCGCTCCGGAAGCCCCCAAGCCGGCGGTCGAGGAGAATGCCCCAAGCGCCGGCAACGGCCACGGAACCGCCAAGAAGCCCGCCGCGAAGGCCGCGGGCCCCAGCGATGCCCCCGCGCCGCCGGCGCGCAACAGTATGCGCGTCAGTCTGCGGGTGATCCCCGACATGTCGGGCAGCGACGAACCGGGCATGCCGATCGACACGGTGATCAAGGGTGGCCCCGCCGACAAGGCCGGGATCAAGGACGGCGACCGGATCGTCAAGATCGGTGAGCAGGATATTCGGGATATCTACGCATATATGCGGGCGCTGAGCGAATTCAAACCCGGACAGACGGTGGATGTCGTAGTCGTACGCGACGGCAAGAAAAAGACCTTCAAGGTCACATTGCAGACTTCGCACTATAAGAAGAAGGAAGCGGAGTAGCGGCGCTGCGGACAGAACCGGCGCCCCGGTGGTTTCGCGGCGCGCCTTCGCGGGCGGACACGCGACAGGGCGAACCCGGCGCTCGGGGAGGCGCCCCTTGAACGACGTGCGAAACGCTGAAGCGCGCGGCGCGGGCGTCCCGTCCGGGAGGGCGGGGCAGGCACCGCCTGCCACCGGTTGAAAACCGGTGCCGCAGGTATAGACTCAACGGCGGCCGCCCTGCGCAGCGGGAGCGGCCCCTGCAAGTCGTTGGCGCGGTGTCCGCCTCATGTGCAAAGGAGGTCTCATGGTTCTGGTCAACACCGAAACGGTCCCGGGCTATGCCATCACGGAAGTCAAGGGGCTCGTGCAGGGCAATACGATTCGCGCCAAGCACGTCGGGCGCGATATCGCCGCCAGTTTCAAGAACCTTGTCGGTGGTGAACTCAAGGGCTACACCGAGCTGCTCACCGAAGCCCGCCGGCAGGCCATCGAACGCATGATCGCCCAGGCCCAGCAACTCCAGGCCAACGCGATCGTCAACGTGCGCTTCACCACCAGCGCCGTCACACAAGGCGCCGCGGAGCTCTACGCCTACGGCACGGCGGTGGTCATCACGCCCGCCGGCGGCGCCGGGGCCGGCCCGGCCGGAGGAGGGGTCTAGACATGCCGCCCGATGTCTTCTGGGGACAGATCGTTCCGGTCATCGTGCTGCTCGTGCTGGGATTCACGGTCGGCACGTACCGCGAACGCCGGCACTTCGCATCGCTGGCCCGCCGCGAGCGGGAGTTCGCCGAACTGGGCGTGGGCATCGTGAACGTCAAGCGGGTCAGCCACCCCGAAACGGTGCGGCTGGCCTCGTTCGTGGCCGGCGACGCCGTCATCGCGACGGACTACTTCAAGGGTTTCGTCGCGAGCCTTCGCAACATCATCGGCGGCGAAGTGCGCGCCTACGAAACGCTGATGGAGCGGGCCCGCCGGGAGGCGACGTTGCGCATGCTCGAACAGGCGCGCCAGCTCGGGGCTACGGAAATCTGGAACGTCCGCTACGAAACGTCGAACATCCGCAGCGCCGGTCGGCGCAGCCCCGGCGTCAGCGTCGAGGTGTTCGCTTTTGGAACCGCGATCGTCCGGGTTTGAGCGGCGGAGCAGACGCCGCCCTACGCCTTGGCTTTCCGCACGGCGGGACGGGAGGGCTTGCCGCGCGGCTTGCGGGCGATCACGTCGAGCCGCAGGCGGTCGGGCCAGCCGACCAGCCGCAGCGCCGCCCGCCCTTCAAGCAGAGCAACCAGCCGCCGGCCGATGAACGCCTCGCGCCAGCCGCGCAGCAGGGCTGGTGGCGCCGGGCTGCGTCCCTGAAGGTAGTCGAGCAGTTCGGTCAGCCGCTGCGTGCTGCCGACCAGATCGTGGGCGAGTTGTTCCTCGTGGCAGACCGCCCGCACGAATCCCGCCAGGATGCTCAGCGTCGCTTTCTGCATCGGCCCGGCCTCACGAACCTCGTGCGGCTTGGGCCACTGCTCCGGCGGGATGCGCAGCGCCTCGCGCACGACTTCGAGTACCTGCTGGGTCACGCGTGACTTGCGCGTGTGGGGGAACCCGCGCAGGATTTCCAGTTCGCGCGGCTGCGTCGGACGGCGCTTGGCGATCGACAGCAGCACGTCGTCCCGCATCATCGAGCGGATCGGCCGGTTGCGGGCGCGGGCCCACTGCTCGCGCCATTCGATCAGCCGTTCGAGCACGAGCAATCCGAGCCCGTCGAGCCGCTTCGACCCCTTCACCTTGTAGAGCCGCTGCTCGATCGGCTTGCGGTACAGCGTGGGCTGCTCGTAGGCCGCGAACTCCTCGGCGGCCCACGCCGCCCGCCCGTTGTCGCGCAGCCGTCCGGACAAGACGCGGTGCAGCTCCGGCAGGTGGGCGACGTCCTCGGCCGCGTAGTGGAGCTGCTCGTCCGTCAGCGGCCGCCGCAGCCAGTCGGTCAGCGTCTGCCCCTTCGCGATCCGCCGTCCCAGCGCCGCGTGAACCAGCCGCGCCAGGCTCAGCGGATACCCCAAACCGACGAAGCCCGCCGCGATCTGCACGTCGAAGACGTTCCGCGGCGGCTTGCCGGTGTGGGTCAGACAGACCTCGAAGTCCTCTTTCCCGGCGTGGACGATCGTCAGCACGTCCGGATCGGTCACGAGCGACCAGAACGGCGCCAGATCGAGCCCCGCGGTGGGGTCGATCAGCGCGATCTCGCCGTCGGTGGTCGCCTGGACGAGGCACAGCGTGGCCTCGAACGTATCGTCGCGGATGAACTCGGTATCGAAGGCGCAGCGCCCCGCCTGGCGCCAGCGGCGACACAGGGCGTTCAGGCGGCGCTGTTCGGTGACGTACTCGGGTGGTTTCATCTCGAATCAAGCATCGCACCACACGGTCGGACCGCGCGAACCGGGGATGCCGGCGCCGGGCATGATACCGCGCGCGGTCGGCGGCGCCGAAACGGCCGCTGGGCCGGGCCGAGCGTGCGGTAAACGAGAAACGAGCCCACGCGCCAGCGGCGGCGGGCTCGGAGCAGTCGGACGGTCGGGGTGGCACGACGCACGGGATACCCGCCGCGCGCCGATCAGCAGGCGCCGACTTCGAAACGCACGAAGTTCTTGATCGTCAGGTTGGGCGAGATGGTCTTGAGGTACTCGCCGACCGATTTCTTGTCGTCCTTGACGAACGGCTGCTCGAGCAGCACGAACTCGGAGAACCACCGGCCCATCTTGCCGCCGACGATCTTCTCGACGATCGGCTCGGGCTTGCCCTTGGCCTCCTCGGCGAAACGCGCCCGCTGCTGCTCGACCTCCTTGGGATCGGCCTGCTCGCGGCTCAGGCACGGCGGGTTCATCGCCGCCACGTGCATGCAGATATCGGCCTTGACGGCGTCGTCGCAGGCTTCGCTCATCTCGACCAGCACGCCGACCTTGCCGGTGTGGTGGACGTAGTGACCGGTGTGGCCTTCGAGGCGGGCGACGCGGGCGATCTTCATGTTCTCGCGGATGCGGTTGAAGACCTCGTCCATCAGCGCGCCGATCGTCTTGGACGGGTCGTCGATCAGCGGCTCGTCGCGGATCGTCTCGACCGTCGGATTCGCGCACAGCGCGGCCCGGTGCGCGATCTGCCGGGCCAGGGCCAGGAACTCGTCGTTCGAGGCGACCGGGGCCGTCTCGCAGCGCAGCTCGACGATGCCGGCCTGGCCGGTCTGCGGATCGCGCCAGCACACCACGCAGCCTTCGGCGGCTTCGCGATGCGCCATCTTCTGCATCTTCGCAGCGCCCTTCTCTTTGAGAATCTCGATCGCCTTGGCTTCGTCGCCACCCGCCTCGATGAGCGCCTTCTTGCACTCCATCATGGGCAGGCCGGTTTTCTCGCGAAGGGCCTTTACCATCTCCGCCGTGATTGCCATCACCATTGCTCCTGCGGTCAAGCTGTTGGGGGAAA
>CAYRXN010000382.1:0-10278 GCA_964428275.1 uncultured Planctomycetales bacterium
GAGAGCTCGCCGGAGATCCGCGCGCGCGTCTGCCGCGCGGCCGCCTGGCTCGGTGTGCGGATCGACGGGGACGCGAACCGGCGCGGCGAGTCGCGACTGTCGCCGCCGGGCCACCATCCACAGGTCTGGGTGCTGCGCACGGATGAGGCCCGAATGATCGCCCTGCACACGGCCCGGCTGGTGGGGCGCTGAGCCCGAGAACCACCGCACCGTCTTCCGGCGGCGTTCGAAGCGCGCCTTGTCTTGCCACGATGATCGCCGACACTCGCAGGGGATCGCGCAAAGGACTCCTTGTCCAGACCAGACAACTGGGCATACCATGCCTTGGAGCGAATCCGAATCGCGTTCGGAGGCCGGCCGGCCCGGCGCTTGCCCACCCGCGGAGAAGCCCGCCATGAGGACATGCCTGACGGTTGCCGCAGTCGCCCTGGCGTTGGCGCTGTCCAACCGGCACGCGTCTGCTCAGCGCTCCCGGCCGCCGCGGGAAGCGCGATCGGAAAACGGTCGCTACGTGCTTCGAATCCGCCCGGGGCGAACCACCCGGCGTTCGACCGGGACATGCCAGGCGGTCCTCTTCGAACGCGGTGTGCCGCACCAGCGCAGGCGAACGGTCTGGCGTGGCCCACTGGTGAACCGGATCGCGCCCCGGTATGTATTCGTGCGAAACGACGGCCGTTTCGTTGTCACGCTTGACGAGTTTCGGCGCGGCGGCACGGCCCATGCGCTGGTCATCTACGACCACGCGGGCAAGCCAGTCCGCGAATTCGGGTTGCGCGAGCTGCTCCGCGGGAACGACTGGAAGCACGTGCGCATCCGCGGGCGGGCAGTTCGCTGGCTGGCGGGCGCGACACTTGCTTTCGACGATCCGCGCGCGCAGTTCGTGATCAGACTCAAGTGGCGGCGCACCATTCGCGTTGATCTCCAACGCCTGCGGATCGTGCCCGACGACGCGACCGCGACGAGCGGCGATACGTCCGCCGGCATTCCACCCGAGATTCTTGCGCTCCTGGAGCAACCGACTTCGGGGCCAGCGGCCTCGGCCCCAGCCGCATCTGCCCCCCCGACTTCCCCAGCCACGCAACCGGCCGACGCTGCCGTAGAACAGGCGCTCGCACGCCTCAGGTGGCTGGCAGCGGTTGCAGGTGTTTCGTCGGGACTCCCTCAAGCCAGTCCCGGCAGAGGCGGCAGGCAAGCCGGCGATCCCGATGCGACCGTTCCGGCCGCCTCCTCCGCACCGGCGGTCAGCGTCCCCCGGCCCGATCCGGCGCATCCGGTGAACTACCTGGGGTGGATGCTGCAACAGACCGAAACCGAGGGCCCCGGTGCGGCCCCGCTCTACAGGGCAGCGTTTGATGCGCACGTCGAGTGGGAAGGCGACGACGAGCTCTGGCGCCAGGCGCTGCGGGGCGACCCCGATGCGCTGGCCTCCCCGGAAGTCGCCGCCTGCCTCGAAGCCAACCGGGCGGCCCTGGCGAACCTGCGCGCCGCTGTCGGGCTCGATTATCGCGGGGATCTCCTGCCGAGCGAAGATGGCACGGTCCTGGGCGTCCTGCTGCCGAGCCTGGGAAAAACACGAGAACTGGTGCAGACGGCGATCATCGCGGGGAGGCTTCGCCAGCAGCAGGGCGATGTGGAAGGGGCGTTGGAGATCTACGCCGACATGCTGGCGGTGGGCGCCCAGTCCAGCTCGGGGCCGACGCTGATCGAGAACCTCGTGGGAACCGCCGTTCAGGAACTGACCGCCGACGCCCTGCTGGACGCTTTCGCCTCCCGCGATGACGAAATCGATTACGAGCGGGTGGTTGACCTGCTCGCGGAGAAGTACCGACCGTGCCGACCGCTGGCCGACGCGCTCCAGGCCGAGCGCGCCATGGCTTACGACGTCATCCAGCGCTGCTACGAGTGGAACCCCGAAACCGGCAGGTACGACGTCTCGCTCGAGGGCATCGAGCTGCTCACCGGAGCGCTGGAACCCACGCAAGGCGATCCGGTGGCTGAGCTGACGCTGGCAGCCACGATGGGCTCGGTCGGATTCGAGCCGATCCTCGAGCAGGTCGACGAATACTACGACCGGCTGACGCAGGCCGCTGTCCTGCCCTATCCGCAGGCAACCAGGGCACTCGACGACCTGGAAGCGGACATCTCGGCGCCGGCGCTTCGCGCGCAGAACCCCGTCCTCGCGACCATGCTGCCATCGGTGTCTCGCTGCAAGCACCTCGCCACCCGTGGTGAAACCGCGCGGCGGGGAACCCTGCTGGTCGCGCGCCTCAAGGCCTACCGCCAACAGCATGGGACGTATCCCGACTCTCTTGCCGTATTCGACGGATCACCGGTCGTAATCGATCCGTATACCGGGCACCGCTTCGTCTACCGTCGCGGTGGTGATGACTTCGTGCTGTACTCGCTCGGCGGCAACGGCACGGACGATGGTGGCATCCATGACCGCCGAGCGGACACGAACGACTACGTTTTCTGGCCGCGCCCGGCAGCCCCCAAACCGTAGAAATCCGGCCGACCGCTTCCGCGCGCCGCCGCTTTCACTCTTGCGCGGTTCACAGCCGCGGGATCTCAACGCCGGGGGGGGTAAACCGGCAACGGGGGAGTTGTGGCCGCGGGCGCTTGCGGGAATAATCATCGTCTGCGGTGACGCGGCGACGCTCAGGCGGCACCCCGAGGGCTTTTTGAGGAGTGATTCGGCCATGCCCGATGGCGAGTTCACGTTTCGCACGGCCGCCGAGGAAACCTGGCGGATCTTCAAGATCATCGCGGAGTTCGTCGAGGGCGTCGAAACGATGTCCCAGGTCGGCCCCGCCGTCTCGGTCTTCGGTTCGGCCCGCACGCCGCCGGACGACCCGTTCTACGAGATGGCCGTCGAGGTGGCCCGGCGACTGGCCGAGTGCAAGTTCGCGGTCATCACCGGCGGCGGACCGGGGATCATGGAGGCCGCCAACAAGGGCGCGTTCGAAGCCGGCGGCAAGAGCGTCGGCCTCAACATCGCGCTGCCGCGCGAGCAGTTGCCCAACCCCTACCAGAACGTCTCGATCGACTTCCACTATTTCTTCGCCCGCAAGGTGATGTTCGTGAAGTACGCCTCCGCGTTCGTGTGCTTCCCGGGCGGCTACGGCACGATGGACGAGTTCTTCGAGTCGATGACGCTGATCCAGACCGGCAAGACGCCGCCGATGAAGGTCGTGCTGATGGGGCGGTCGTTCTGGGAGCCGCTCCAGGCCTGGCTGCGCGACGTGATGCTCGGCCAGCGGGCGGCGATCTCGCCCGGCGATCTCGACCTGTTCAGCATCACCGACGACGTGGACGAAGCCGTCGAGCTGATCTGCTGTCACCACGAGCAGCAGGCGGCCGCCGGCGCACCGGACCGCATGACCGCGGAGGGAACCGTGTTCGGCGTGCCGCCGCGCGAATCGCGCCGCCGACAGCAGCGCGGCTCGGACCAGTGACCCCCAGCCCGGCCCTGTGCGCGCAGGCGGTTTGAGGACCCCATGAACACGATGCACGCGATCACGCTGCTGGCTTCCACCCCCACCTCCGCAGCGGCCGCCGTCCCCGGCTGGCAAACGGCGGTCTTCGCCGCGATTCTGGTGCTCACGCTCGGCCTGCTGGCGGCCGAGCGGATCCAGAAGACGGTGCTCGTGCTGCTGTCGGCGGGGCTGTGTCTGATGCTGGCCGACGCGTGGGGCTATTTCCCCCACGAAGCGGGCCACGGCCTGCCGGTCTACATCCGCATGATCGAGTGGGAGGTGATCGGGATCGTCATCGGAGCGACGGTCTTCATCGAAATCGCCGCCCGCAGCGGGGTGTTCACCTGGATCAGCGTGCGGGTGCTCAAGGTCAGCCGGGGCGATCCGTTCCGCCTGCTGATTCTGTTCTCGATCCTCACCGCGGTGTTCAGCGCGTTCCTGGACAACATCACCGCGATGATCATCATCGGCTCGCTGACGATCGTCAGTTGCCGCAAGCTCGAGCTCGACCCCAAGCCGTTCCTGATCACCGAAGGGATCATGACCAACGTCGGCGGGCTGCTCACGCTCATCAGCAGCATTCCGAACATCATCATCGGCAAGACGGCCGGCATCAGCTACCTGACGTTCCTGATCGTCTCGGTGCCGTACACGATTCTCGCGATCGGCGCGAGCCTGCTGGTGGCCCGCTGGACGTTCGGGTCGGCGGTCACGCCGCTGCGCGACCCGGCGATGCGCAAGCACAACCACGAACTGGTGCTGGCGTTCGACGAGTGGGAGACGGTCGGCGATCGGCGGTTCTTCTACACGTCCAGTGTCGCGATCGTCGCGGTCATCCTGCTGTTCGCCTTGCACGGGCAGATACCGATTCTGCGTGATTTCGGCATCGAGATCGTGGCGCTGGGGGCCGCGGTGATCATGATGCTGCTGCACGCCAAGGACGTCGAACACGACCTCTCGAACGTCGAATGGTCACTGGTGTTCTTCTTCGTCGGACTGTTCACGATCATCGGCGTGATGGAAAAGGCCGGGGTCTTGCTGCACATCGGTCACATGCTCGACGGGCTGACCGCCCGGGCCGGCAGCGTGGGGCTGATGTGGCTGACGGCGCTGTTCTCGTCGGTCACGGCCAACATCCCGCTGGCGGCCATGCTGGCCAAGACCTTCGGCCCGACGCCGGCCGCGGTGGCCGCGGTCCCGCCCGACCAGTGGTGGGCCGTCGTATTCGGAACCAACCTGGGCGGGAACTTCACGCCGATCGGCTCGGCCAGCACGGTCGTGGCGGTCACGATCATGAAGAAGAACGGGATGGCGATCTCGTTCCTGGAGTTCGTGAAGGTCGGGATGGCGTTCGCGGTGACGCAGCTCGCCCTGGCCAGCGGCTACCTGCTGATCCTGCGGGCGATCATGACATAGCCCCTCGGCGCCGGCCGATCACCCACCGCACGGCCCGGCAACGCGTGGCCCTGCCAGATGGTGACACGTCCATGGCGACCGGAGCACGTCAGGGGTTCGGCGTGGAGACGCCGGCAGGCGCCCTGACGGCCCGGCAGATTGCCTGGTAGGTCAACGCGATGCGCGGCCCCAGGAGGAAGTGCTGGGGCCCCGAGAGTACGTGCACCCGGCCGCTGCTCACCGCGCGCAGCCGGCCGAGTCGTGACCAGGCCCGCAGCGCGTCCGCATCGCCGCGAGGCCGGGCTTTGCCATCTGCGTCCAGTTCGATGATGACGTCAGGGTCGGCCCGGATGATGAACTCGAGCGACAGCGGACCGAATGCCGCCTGCCGCCCCCCCACCACATTCCGGCAGCCTGCCCGCCGCAACAAGTCGTCATAGAAGGAACCCGCGCCCGCGACATACGGCGGCCGCGGCGGATCGGCCAGCGTCCCCGTCAGCAGCAGGACGCGCGGCGAACCGTCGTCGCGGCAGCGACGTTCCACCGCGATCAGGTCGGCCCGAATCCCCGCACACAGCCGAGCCGCGCTTTGGTCGCGGCCGGTCAGGCTTCCGATTTTCCGGATCGCCGAAAAAAGGTCATCCAACCGGGCGTCCGGGACCGACTCGAACCGCAACCCCAGTGCCCGCAGGCGATCGGTCTGCATACGGCTGCGTCCGGCGACCAGGATCAGATCCGGGCGCAACCCCAGCAGCACCTCGACGTTCACGTCGTTGAGCGCGCCGATCGACGGGACCGCGACGATGTCTGGCGGATAACTGCAATAGCGCGTGCGACCCACGAGGCGGCCGCGCAGTCCCAGAGCGCAGCAGATCTCGGTGATGTTCGGGGCGGCGGAGACGATCCGCGCCGGGCCGGCGTCACGCTCCGCCGCCACCACCACCGGGTGCAAAACCCAGTCACGCAAGACCAGATCACCGCCAACGGGTCGGGGCGACGCCGGGTCGCCCGGTTGCGATGCGGGTCGCGCCATACCACCGGTCGGCTGCGTGGCGGGCGGCGCCGCCCGCGACGTGCATCCCGTCAGCAGCAGCCCGGCGAGCGTGCAGAACAGTGTGAGCGTCCGGCGGCACGGGGTTGCGCCGTGACCACGCGATGAGGTTTCGCTGCCGCGCGGCACCGCAGCCGCCGCACGGCCCGGTCGGCGAGGTCGCTCGCATGGGATCCGGTTGCCAACCATCGCTTGCACTCGGGCTGCCCCTGACGCGTCAGTGGGGGTTGGCCGGCAGCTCGCGCGGCATGCGTTTCTCGATCAGGGCGAGCACGTACATGGCCTGCTCGGGGGTCGCAATGCCGCTGACCCCACGGCTGAAGACCTCGACAACCGCTTTGCCCCAGAGCACCAGCACGCCATCGTCGGTCCAGCACCCCGCATCGCCGACCTCGATCTGCGTCGGCTCACCGGGCCGAACGAAGTCGTACGCCTGACGGGCCTGTCGCGCCGAATCAAACGCGAACACGCGCACGACGATCTGGTCCAGCGGGTGCGTGTCGTGATGGTAGACCGCCAGCCAGACCCGCACGGGTGAAAACGCCCGCCAGGCCGGTCCGTCTTCTCCGAGTGCCGGCAACGCCTCGTCGAACGTCCCGCTCCAGACGCGGCCTTCGAGAATCCAGGGGGTTGCGTAGCTTTCCTGCGGCAGCGTCTGGGCAATCGTCACGTCGCGCCGCGCGCAGCCGCCCGCCACGGTCATCGCCGCCAGTCCGCAGCACAGCAGCAATCGCACCATCAGCCCAGCTCCTGCCGCAACGTGAGATTGCGTTCGAGGATCTCCGCGAGCGTGACCGATGGCCCGTGCCCCGGATAGATCACGGTTTCATCCGGCAGGGTAAGCAGGTGTTCACGGATATTGGCCAGCAAGCGCTCGCGCGAGCTGTAGTGGAAGTCGTACCGGCCGATGCCCTCTGCGAACAACGTGTCGCCGACGATGGCCACGCCGGCCTGCGCACAGTAGTACGCCGCCCCGCCGGGCGAGTGTCCGGAGACGTCGAGCACCTCCCACGAGAGGTCATCCAGCGCGATCACTTCGCCCGGAGCCACGACCTGGTCCGCGGGCGGCGCCGCGATCGGGACGCCCAGGCCCGCCGAAAGGTTTTCCTCGGCACTGACCAGCAGTTCTTCCTCCCCCTGCGGGCACACGATGGGAACGTCCCCCAGCTTCGAACGCAGTGGCACGATCCCCGCGATGTGGTCGGCGTGCCCATGCGTGATGACGAAGGCACGCGGGGTGAGCCGATGCTGCGCAATCGCATCGAGAAACTGAAGCGTCTGGGGCGACGGAAGCCCGGGATCGACAATCCAGCAGTCCCCGCCTTCTTCGCACCACAACAGAAAACCGTTCTCCTGGAACGACGGCTCGATGAACGTCTCGATCTTGAGCTGTCCGTGCGTGGTCACATCGCCTCCGTCTGTCGATGCCCCGACCGGCCGACCATCATGCGGCCGCGTATCGTCCCCGCCGGCGCCAGCGACACGCCGGCGTACGCCACTGGGCGCGCCGGCATGGTATCCGATTCGCTCCGCGCCCGCACATGGTCGCCGGCGGGAGGCCGCGTCATCGAAAACGGTGGACGTGTGGAAGGTGCAGAAAAACGAAACGGCCGGCGCACGCCCTTCCCGCAGGGGGAGCCTGCCCGGTCGCCGGTTCACGTGGTCGGGTGTGCCCCCCGGCTTGCAAGCCGCGTCAGGAGGATGCCGCCGGGGGCGACACGCGGGCGGCGATCGTCTCGGCCAGTTGCCCCAGGATGGTCTGCCAGCTTGCGCACGTCTCGGGAAGTTCGTACCGGATCATGTCAGCCAGCAGCACGGCATCGCGAGCCTCGAACGCCCCGCGCAGTTCGCGCAACCGGTCGGCGAGGCTGTCGAGGTGTTCGCGCACCGGCCGGCCGTCGCACTCGATCGCCGTCAGGTCTTCCCCGAGCAGATTCGAGCACTCCAGAAGCGCCCGCTGGCACATCTGCCACGCGTCGAGAAACGTCGTGAAACCCGTCATCGCTTCCGCGATCTTCCCCTCCTGGAAGTTCTCGGCAGACCGCGATTGGTGCTGCCCCGCATCGGCGAGCTGTTGGGCGATCTCACGCAGCGCGGTCGCCACCAGCGCGTAGCGGTTCGCCGAACCGAGGTCAACCTGCCGCGTGTCACCCAGCGGCTGCGCCAGCCTCCGCGTCAGTTCCTCGTCGACCAGCGGCTTGCCGTCGCAGACAACGGACACCACCAGATTCTCGCCCAGCCGGCTCCCCTGCAATCGGTCGATCACCGCCTGCAACGTTTCGTCCGCCGACACGGGCTCGTCCACACGTTCGCCGTCCAGAGTCAGGATCATCACGAGTCTCCATCACGCTAGTTATCGGCGCGTGACCTCGCGCGCCTGCCGATCGGGGCGCAATTGTTGCCCGCTGGCGGGTTGCCGTTACCATCGCCCGCATGACCACGCCACGCCCCCGCTGGCTCTCGAACTGGCTCGAACGCCATCAGAACCCCGTGTCCCTGGGACTCCACATCGTGGGCATCCCGCTCACGATCGCCGCGGTCGTCCTCGCGGGTGTACAGCTCTGCCAGTGGCGTTGGGACCTGTGGTATCGGCCGGCGGCGCTGCTGATCGCGGGATACACGCTCCAGTACGTCGGCCACCGCATCGAGGGAAACGACATGGGTGAGGTGGTGCTCTTCAAGCGCCTGCTCGGCCGCCCTTACGTGGCCGTCTCGCCACGTTATCGGAAGTCCCCCCCATCGTCTGGCGCGTGAATCTCCCGCTCAATCGAACCGCTCCGGCCAGCCCCACTCGGCGACCCGCGGCAGCAATTCGCGGTCGGTAACCTCGAACTTCAGCGGCGTGACGGCGACGTAACGTTCGGTGATCGCCGCCAGGTCGGTGTCGGGATAGCGGTCGGCCGAGGGCATCGTACCATCGAGCCAGTAGATCGGCCGTCCCAGCGGATCGACCTGCTTGTGATACTTGTCCTTCATCGGCACCACGCCCTGCGGGCAAACCCGCACGCCTCGTGGCCAGCCCGAATCCAGCGAGGGGATGTTGACGTTCAGGCAGGTGCCGGCCGGAGGGTTCGCGCGCACGAACCGCTCGAACACGTCGTGCGCGATCTTGCCGGCTCGTTCGAAGTCCAGATGTTCCGACAACTCAAGCGAAACCGCCATCGACGGGATGCCGAAGAACGAACCCTCCGCCGCCCCGGCGACCGTACCGCTGTAGAGGATGTTGATCCCCGTGTTCACGCCCGCGTTGATCCCGCTGACCACGTAGTCCGGCGGCTCGTCGAGCAGTTCGAGCATCGCCAGTTTCACGCAGTCCGCCGGGCGCCCGTCGATACTCCACCCCTCGAACGTGTTGCGCACGCGCACGCGATGGGCGGCCATCGGCGTCAGAACGCTGATGGCGTGGCCGACCGCCGATTGCGACGTCTCGGGCGCGACCACCGTGATGTCGCCGAAATCCGCCAGAGCGCGGTAGAGGGCTTCGATCCCGGGAGCGAGAATGCCGTCGTCGTTCGTGACCAGTATACGCATGGCGGCAATTATACCTCCGCGCGCTGAATCAGCACGCCAGGCGAAACCACCTTGACAGCTCTGCCGCGGGTTTCGACGATCGAAAGCCACGAGCGAGATGCAGTGCCTCGACGGGGCGCGGAACTTCCTGCCGCTCGCGGAAGCGCCGCCGGGGGGCCGAGACAACCGCCGAAGGTTGAACCCCCGGCGTGGGGCCAGCCGCGCCGGCTGTGCATCCGCAGCCCCCTACGCAGGCGGTTCCAGCTCGAAATCGACGATGATCGGCAAGTGATCGCTGGCCACCCGGGCGAGCTTGAGACGGCTGCGAAACGCGCGGATCACGCGCAACGGTCCGCGGTAGAAGACCTTGTCGAGGCCGCCGGTGGGGGCATAGCTCGGGAACGACTTGATCGACCAGCGCGAACCGGCCCGGCGGTTCGTGGCGCACACGAACCCCGCCGGCGCGAAGCAGCGCCGCTTGAGCACGCCGCGCCAGTCGTTCATGTCGCCGGCGATGATCACCGGGGCCTCCGGCGGCAGGTGCGTGATATCACCGGAGGCCAGCAGACGCTCGAGCTGCTCGATCCGCTCGGTCGCCGAGAGCCCCAGGTGAATGTTGAACACGTCGAGTCGCAGCGGCTGCGCGCCGCACGGTACGTGCAGGCGCGTATGCTGCGCGCCGCGCCGCTTGTGCCAGCGGATGGTCAGGTCGATGTTGCGCTGCCGGCCGATGGGGAAGCGCGACAGCGTCGCGTTGCCGTAGCGCCCCTTCTTGAGGCTGACGTTCATGCCGGCGGCGCGATACTGGTACTCCAGCGCCCGGGCCAGCCACGATGCCCGGCCGAG
>CAYRXN010000383.1:0-6016 GCA_964428275.1 uncultured Planctomycetales bacterium
CCGCCCCCTCGTCGGCCTTGCTGTAGACGGCGATGGCGTCGATGCCCATATCGCGGCAGGCGCGAATGACGCGCAGCGCGATTTCTCCGCGATTGGCTATCAGAATGCGACTGAACATGGGAGCCCCGCAGGGGTCGGAACGCGGATCAGGCCGGCGCCACGGCAAACAGCGGCTGGTCGTACTCGACCGCTTCCGCGTTGTTGACGAGCACCTTCGTGATCCGGCCCGCGACCTCGGCCTTGATTTCGTTGAACACCTTCATCGCCTCGACCAGGCAGACGACCGTGTCGGGCTGAACCACGTCGCCGACTTTGACGTAGGGGGGCGACTCGGGGTCGGGCGCCGCGTAGAACGTGCCGACCATCGGCGAACGGATCAGCAGCTCGTTGGAAGCTGCCGCCGGTGCCGGTGCGGGGGCGGGCGCCGCCGCGGGCGCCGCCGCGGCGGGCGGTGGTGGCGGCGACGGGGCGGCCACGGTCTGCACGACCGTCTTGCCGCCACGCTTGATGAGGATCTTCGTGTCGCCTTCGGCTATTTCGATCCGGCTGAGATCGTTTTCGACCATCAACGCGACGAGGTTCTTGATGTGTTTGATATCCACGCGTTTGTCGTCGCAGCGTTTGTCTTCGGAAGCCATCGATTGCCTCGTGTTTCCGGGGGGAGCCGCACCTGCGCCCGGGGTGCCGACGGGTTCGGGAACCGCCCCGGAGGCCAGCCCCCACGACGCCCGGCAGCCTCAATAGGGCAGCGTCGAGAGCACCTCGTAGCCCGTCTCGGTGACCAGCACGTCGCTTTCGATCCGAACGCCGCCCTTGCCCGGGAGATAAATGCCCGGCTCGATGGTAATCACCATGCCGGGCAGGAGTTCCGTGTTTGTACCCTTGCCCACGCGGGGCGCCTCGTGCACGTCGAGGCCGATGCCGTGGCCGGTTGCGTGGTCGAAATGCCGGCCGAATCCGGCCTTCTCGATGACGCGCCGGGCGGCACGGTCCACGTCGGTCGCCCGCACACCGGGCCGCACGGCGGCGACGCCGGCGTCGTGGGCCTGCCTGACGATCCGCTGGATCGTCGCGATTTCGCGCGGGATGCTACCGGGCCACACCATACGGGTCAAGTCGCTGACGTACCAGCCGACACGGGCGCCCCAGTCGATCAGCACGCCCTCGTTCTTGCGCACGACGCCGTCGCCGGGCTCGTAGTGGGGCAGCGAACCGTTCGCGCCGCACGCGACGATCGTGGGGAACGAAACTTCCTGGGCGCCGAGCTTCTGCATCTCGTAGCCCAGGCGGGCGGCGATGTCGCGCTCGGTCAGTCCCGGCTTGATCCAGCGCTGCACCTTCTGAAACGCCTTCTCGGCCACGCGGATCGCCTGGCGGATCGCCGCGACTTCGCCCTCGTCCTTGGTGATGCGCCGGTCGAGGATCAGGCCCGCGGCGGGCACCAGCGTGGTGGGGCGAACCGCCTTGCGCAGCCCCTGGTGCTCGGCGACCGTGAAATGGCCGGGGTCGAAGCCCACGCGTTTCAGTTTGTATTTCGCGAGTTCCTTCGCGTTGCGCTCGGGGGTGCGTTGCTTGCGCAGCACCTTCTTGGCCCAGGGGCACTCGACGTCGGCGGCCTCGTCGAAACGGCCGTCGGTCAACAGGACGACCGCGCGGCGGGTGAGCAGCACGAAACCGTCCTCGCCGGTGAAGCCGGTGAGCCAGTACTGGTCCATGCGGTTCTGAACCAGATAGCCGTCGAGTCGGCGGCGCTCCATCTCCTGGCGAATGCGCTGGACGCGCTCACGATAGGGCATCGGGATCGAAGTACTTGCCACGCCTGAGTCCTTTCGCGTTGAGCCTCTGAGCGGTTCGGCGGCGGCCGGCCACGACGCACCGCCCGCTGCGCCGGCAATGTACCCCGGCGGCGCCCACAACGCCAGATCGACGCCTTTGCCACCGCGCGGTTCAACGGATACGCTTATGCGACCCTGCGATCGAGGTGGTGGAAACGATGTCCGGAAACCTGTGCGAACATTGCAGCGGCATGTGCTGCCGATACATCGCGCTGCCGATCGAGACCCCCGACACGCGCGCGGACTTCGACGACATCCGCTGGTACCTGATGCACCGCAACGTCTCCGTGTTCGTCGAGGATGGCGAGTGGTACATCTACTTCGCGACCGACTGCCGACACCTGCAACCCGACTTCCGTTGCGGCGCTTACGAGACACGCCCGCGCATCTGCCGCGAGTACTCGTCGGACAACTGCGATTACCACTCGGGCAAGTACGGCTGGGAACATCATTTTCTCTTTCCCGAACACCTCGACGAGTACGTGCGCGAACACTTCGGCCGCGGCAAGCGCAGGGGCAAGGGCACGGCAGGGGGGCGGCGCAACGGCGATACCCGTGGCGCGGCGCGGGGCGGCCCGCGGGTGCGGCGGGGGGGGCGGCCGGTCCGTCCCGAAGGCCGCACCACCGACGCCGCCGGCGTGCCCCTGCCGATGCTGGAGGATCCGTCGTGAAGATTCAGTCACCACCGGGCATGCGCGATTTCTATCCCGAGGAGATGCGCGTCCAGAACTGGCTGTTCGACGCGTGGCGGCGGGTTTCACGGGGTTGGGGTTTTTGCGAGTACGAAGGCCCGATCTTCGAGTACCTCGACCTGTACACGCTCAAGAGCGGCGCGGGGATCGTCTCCGAGCTCTTCACCCTGACCGATCGCGGCGGCCGCAACTTCGCCATCCGTCCCGAAATGACGCCGACGCTGGCGCGGATGGTCGCCGCGCGGGCCAACACGCTCTCGCGGCCGATCAAGTGGTTCAGCATTCCGCGCATGTGCCGGGCCGAGAAGCCGCAGCGCGGCCGCCTGCGGGAGTTCTTCCAGTGGAACATCGACGTACTGGGCGTCGAAGACCCGCTGGCCGACGCGGAGGTGATTGCCTGCGCCGCGGCGTTTTTCCGCGAGATCGGCGTTGGCCCGGCGGAGGTCGTGATCCGCATCAACAGCCGCGAGGTCGCCACGGCGGCGCTGGCCAGCCTGGGGATCGTCCCGGACGACAGCGAGCGGGCCTTCGCGCTGATCGACCGGGCCGATCGCCTGCCCGAAGCGGCCTTTAGTGAATTGTGGGACGATGCTTATGGATCGGTTGTTTCCGCAGGAACATTAAGGTCTTTCCTGGAAGAATCCTCGCTGGACGACTGCCTGGCCCTGGCCGCCGCAAGCGCTCCCGAAGGACAGGCCGCCGCCGAGCAGCACCGCCTGCTGTGGCAGCGGCTCGACGATTTCGGAATCACGCCGATGTGCGTCTTCGATCTCAAGACCGTGCGCGGCCTGGCGTACTACACCGGGAGCGTTTTCGAAGCCCACGCCCGGGCGGGGGGGTTGCGGGCCCTGCTCGGCGGCGGTCGCTACGACAACCTGACCGGCCTGCTCGACGGGCCGCGCGTTCCCGGCGTCGGTTTCGGCATGGGCGACGCGCCCGTGCTCGAGTTCCTGCGCGAGCTCGGCAAGCTGCCCGCGCCCGCCGACGTACTCGACATCTTCGTCATCGACGCCGAGCGCGCGCTTTTCCCGCAAGCGCTCGCGATCGTCGGCGATCTGCGCCGCGCCGGTCTGCGCGTCGATTTCTCCTACAAACGCGCCGGCGTCGGCAAACAGTTCAAACAGGCCTCGGCTCGCGGCGCCCGGTTCGCGGTCATCGTGGGACGGGAACTGCCAAACGCCGGCGAGGTCGCGGTCAAGAACCTGACCACCGGCCGGCAACGCGCGTTCGCGGCCGACGCTTTCCGGACCGATCCGCGCAAAGCGCTGGCATCGCTTGACGAACCCTGATCCGCAGCGCGACACGTCGCGGCGACCCATCATACGTCCGATGTGAGGAACCCGGCGCCACCGGCGCGATCAATGCCACCGCATGGGAGGCCACCGCGGATTCCTCGCCACGAAAACGCCCAAGGCCGGCGCCGAAGGGTGTGACTGATCCTGGTGGCAATGGCTCGACGAATGGGCGCTCATCGCCGTCGCTGGGCTGTAGGGGCGGAGTTTGCCCCGCAACAGGCGGTTGCCACGAATACTGACCACACCCAACGCCGAAGGGCGGGCAACGCTTCGTTACCGATAACGTCCGATAATCTATATTATGTTGCGTTTACGGTTTCGGCGGCCAGCGGTGAGAAGCCTTCGTGGTCGCTGGCATGGTATGCCGCCGGGTGACGTTATGGATTGCCGGCCGGTTTGGGGACGGGCAATTCCGCGAGGTTGATGTTTGGATGGACGATCTGAAGTCGCTTGTTGGAGCCGTTGAGGGCGTAGAGTGACATTTGTCGCGTCGCCGCGTCAACGATCACCACGCCTTCTTGCGAGTTGCTGAGCTGCATGGTCAACATGATGTAGTCGCCGCCGCGATCGGACTGTCCGATGGCGTATGCTGGTGCCGGCTGGTTGCCGATCAGCAGCAGCCCGACGAACAGGATGCACGCCGTGATGCTGAGTACGGCGATCGCGAGGCTGCGTCCGTCGAGGTTCGGTCGTTGAGTGTGCATCGCATCTAGCCTCGGTTGTGGCGGAAATCCTGTTCAAGATCGCGCGAGCCCGCATATCGCAAGGCGCGCCGTCCGCGGTCGTAGTACAAGGCGTGAAGCATCCGGTTGCGCACGTCGATGATGTAGAGCCCGTCGTACTGGTCCTGTATTTCGCCGGCAACGAGCATGTAATCGTGGGCGAGGCTGGTGGATTGCGCCAGGGCCGTGGGTGGCGAGGTGGAGACCAGCACGATGCCGGTCAGCAGAACGAGGTTGAGGCACACGAGGACAGCCAGCCAGGTGTTCTTGTTCATCGGCACTGCCTTTCCGAATGGGTCGGCTCGGCGCCGGCCGGTGCGGGCGTTTCCGGTCAATCGCGCTCGCCGACGGAGCGGTGCGGGTTCTTGAAGGCGATCGCGAGCAGTCCGCCGGTAAAGATGAAGGCGAAGACCCAGGGGACCCAGATGCGGTGGTGCGGAAGCCCGGCGATGTCGTACGGCGGTTGGCGCTCGACATCGGGCTTCTTGGCCAGCGCGGGGCTCGCCAACAGGCCGAGCAGCAGCAGCAGGCTCGGAATAACACGCAGGAAACGTTTCCTTCGGAGTTTCTTCATGCACGGTTCTCCGCGAAGCAACTGGTACACGACATGCTATCGAGGCGGCGCCGCGCGGACAAGCCTTGTGTGCGAAGTGTTTTGGGAGGCCGGCGGGTGCGGGCGCGGACCGCTGGCCGGTTGACGGGTCGAGCCGGGCGGCGGACAATCGTGCGTGGCATCAAGCCCCCGGGCCGACGGGGTCAATGTTGAGAGATGCGATGTGTGGGCGCGCTTCTGGTGCGCCGATTTTTGGTTTCCCCCCGCTAAGGAGTCATAGCCGATGGCCTACGAGCTACCCCCCCTGCCGTATGCGTACGATGCGCTGGAGCCGCACATCGACGCGCGCACGATGGAGATTCACCACACCAAGCACCATCAGGGTTACGTCAGCAAGGTCAACGCCGCGCTGGAAGGTCACGCCGATCTGGCGGCCAGGCCGATCGAGCAGCTTCTGCGTGAGATCGAAAGCGTGCCCGACGGCATCCGCCAGGCGGTCATCAACAACGGCGGTGGACACGCGAATCACACGATGTTCTGGCAGATCATGGGACCGGGCAAGGGTGGCGAGCCGACCGGCGCGCTGGCCGCCGAGATCGACAAGGTGTTCGGCTCGTTCGACAAGTTCCAGGACGCCTTCGCCAACGCGGCGGTCACCCGTTTCGGCAGCGGCTGGGCCTGGCTGGGGATCGACCGGGACGGCACGCTCCACGTCGGCAGCACGGCCAACCAGGATTCGCCGCTGATGGCCGGCCATACGCCGATCCTCGGGCTCGACGTGTGGGAGCACGCTTACTACCTGAAGTACCAGAACCGCCGGCCGGACTACATCAAGGCCTGGTGGAACGTCGTCGACTGGGACAAGGTCGCGCAATACTACGAGAAGGCCCGCGGCTGAGTTCCCCCCTCCGGTGCCGGC
>CAYRXN010000384.1:0-4451 GCA_964428275.1 uncultured Planctomycetales bacterium
CCGGTTCGGCGACAAGCGGCAGACCCAGCCGGAGGATCCGCCGCCGGACGCGCGCCGGCCGCAGCTCAAGACACGCGCCGAGTTGGCTTCCGAGCGGGCCCACGCCATCGAGCAGGGCAAGGTCGTGCCCATGGCGACGCCGACGGTCGAAGCGGAAAAGCGGGCACGCCCCGAACCGCCTCGCGCACCGCGGTCCCCCGCGGCCCGGCCGACGAGGAACTCCATCCAGAGCGACGTGCTGATGGTCAACGGGATGTCGCTGACGATGGCCCAGGCGCTCTATCCGCTGCACGGCTGGGTCGCCGAGGCGCGCGAGAAGTTGCCGCCGGCCAAGTTCGCCCGCGAGTTGCAGCGCCGCATCGCGGCCCACGTGCGCAACGAGGTCGGCACGCTGCTGATCTACGAAAAGGCGATCTCCCAGCTCGACGAGCAGAAAAAGAAGGTGCTCGACAAGATGATCGAGCAGCGCGTCGCCGAGCGGGTTTCGCGCGACTTCGGCGACAGTCAGGCACGCTTCGAACAGCACCTCCACCGCTACGGGCTGACGCTGGAGCAGTACCGCGAGATGCAGAAACGGCGGCTGCTGGCCCAGAGCTACAGCCACGACACGTTCGCCCCGCAGATTCACATCCGGCGTGACGAGCTGCTGGCCTATTACCGCGAGAACCTGCCCAAGTACACCAAAGAGGAAACGCGGGAGTTCCTGCTGATCGCCGCGCCGTTTGCGAAGTTTCTTCCCGAGGGCATGTCGTGGGACCGCGCTCCGCGCAGCCAGAAGGCCCGCGCCCGCCTGGCGGCCAAGCGGCGCATCCGGCAGGCCTACGACGCGCTGGCCCGACGCAGCTTTGCGGAAGTGGCCCGCGAGTTCTCGGCGGGGATTCACGCCAGGGAGGGGGGCTCGTGGGGCCAGATCGGTCTGCCGCTGCGCCCGCCGTACGAGGCGCTCAGCCAGCGCATCTTCTCGTACCACGAAGGCCAGCACAGCCAGCCGATCAAGACCGAGACGGGCTGGTACATCGTCGGGTGCGGCAAGATCGAACACGCCGAGCGGTCCACGTTCGAGGAGGTGCAGGACGAGATTCGCACGGAGCTGGAGAACGAGCGGTTCGCCAGGCGGGCCAACGCCTACATCAACCGGCTCGCGCGGCACGCGACGATTTCCGACATGCGGGCGTTCGTGCAGCGCGCCGTGGAGCGCGTGCTGGCGGGCTGGCCGGCGCCGTCTGTCGAGTCTGCGCGTCGCTGACGTGTGCGCGTGCTATTCGCCCGCGGCGGGCCGAAGCTGGATGTTGGTCAGCCGCAGCCCGTCGGGCGTCGTGGCGATCGTGAGGATCGTCGATGCCTGATACTTCAGGAGTGCCTTGGCACGGTCGATCTCGTCGGGCTTGATGCCGGCCGTCAGGCTCTCGACGAGCTGCGCGGTCATCATGGCGGCGGGATTGGAGAACTGGGCCGCCATCAGCGCGTCCTTGTTCCGGGCCAGTTCGAGTGCCCCTTCGTACATCCGCCGCGAATCGATGTATACCACGCCCCAGGCCTCCGCCGGTGCGAGCTCCGTGAGCTTGCGGAAGGCCGCCCGGGTTGCCAGGTTTTCGCTCTTTCGGCCGGGTTGGAGGGCCCGGTCGACTGCGGCGGTCGTGCCCAGGATCACGGCATCGTTGTTTGCGGTGAGCGAAAATCCGCCGAAGGAAGCGTCGTAGACGACGACGCCGCGCGTTTCGCGCTCGACCAGCATCCCGGCCGCGACTTCGCCGAGGCGCGCCAGGAAGCGGTCCATCGCGTCCTTGTCCTTCACGCCCAGTGAGAACAGGAATCGCGGCGACTCCGGGCCGTAGGGCTGCTTGAAACCGACCGTCAGCACGAGCGGGGGGCGCAGGTTCGCGAATACCTCTTTCCGCAAGTTCAGCGTCTGGCCTTCGCCGAACGGGACCGATTCCAGTGTTTGGTGGAACTCGTCGGCGGCGTCAGGATCATCCTGGCGCACCATCCGCTCGATCTCGTCGACCAGGCCGGCGATATCGAGGTTGAAGCGCCAGTACATGAAGTCGTCGGCTGAAGCGAGGGAGGGGGGCGCCAACGGCGTGTTCTTCATGCTGAGGATCCTGGCAAGCCCGGTGCGCGGCCCGCTCATGAGCAATTCGGCTTCGAGTTTCGATTCGTATGCCTTCGCTCCATATTCGAGATGGCCGATCACCGCCCGCATCGAGCGCAGCCCCAGGAGGTTGATGGTCTGTTTGGCTTTCTCGCCGTCTTCGGATTCCATCATGTCCATGAACATGCCGAGGTTGACCAGAAAGCGGATCGAGCCCAGCGGCTTGAAGGCGTGCAGCAGCGCCTTGTAGTTGTCGGTTTCCAGCAGCGTCCGGCCCTCGCCGACCTTGCGCCGCAACACGGCCTTGATCATGCGCGGCGCGGGGGCCACGATGAGGCGGTCCTCCGTCAGGCACAGCGCCAGCTTCTCGGGCATCGACTCGGCGGAAAAGAGCTTGCCGAACACCTCGTCCATCATCGCCGTCAGGTTTTCCTCGGGCGTGGTGGGGTCCAGTGCCGGCGTGTCCTGCTCGTCCTCCTCGTCTCCGTTCTCGTCATCGGCGCGGCTCTCGGTGGTGAACACGTCGATGGTGTAATCGTGGAAGTCGATCTTCTCGTGGTTGTCTGCGGCGGCGCGGAACTTGCGGGTTGCCTTCTGGTAGTACTCCTTCATCAGCGCCGTGTTGCCGATTCCCGCAACCACGACTCCCTCGATGTCTTCGTTCTCGCTCTCGGGCGACCGGACGAGATAAGCCACGAGCGGGCCCGCGAAGGGGTTGTGCAGCTTGTCGGGCTTGATGTCGAGCGATCCGGCGAGGCGTTTGCGGAACTCCTCGGTGAACTTCTGTGGTATCGAGGCCTGGCCCGGCAGATCCTTGAGGTCCGGGTCGTGCATCAGCTTGTAGAAATTGCTGCGCTTGATCTGCGCCGTGAGTTTCGCCACGTCGTCGACGCCGATGAAGGCCAGGGCGTCGGCCGGGGCCCATGCGGCCGGATCGGTCGCCTCGGCGGGAGCGGCGAGCGCGGGGGCCCCGAGGGCGATCAGGGTCAGTGCAACAAGGCGGTTGCGACGGGTGTTCATGGGGAAGACCTCCGGGATCTCAGCCTGCGGCCGCTGCGTTCAGTGCTCGAGCAGGGGCGGCTTGCCGGGCTTGCGACGCGCGGGCGGTTGCAGATAGCGATAGCCCGCCGACGAACTTTCGCTGTTGTAGGCGAAGGCGTCGCGGTTCCTGAGAAAGTCGATCGCGTAGCGGATCGGAATGGCAAAGCCCAGCCCCTCCCCGCCGAGGATCTTCATGTTTGTCACGCCGACGACTTCGCCGCGCATGTTGAACAGCGGGCCGCCCGAGTTGCCGGGGTTGATCTGGGCCGTCGTCTGGATGTACACAAGCCCTTCTTCCGCGCGGTTGCGCCGGCTGACGATTCCCTGGGAGACGCTGCGCTCCAGTCCGAGCGGGTTGCCGATTGCGAACACCCGGTCACCGTCACGCAGGTTGTCCTCTGTCGCCAGGTAGACGATGACCGGCTTGTAGTCCTTCGGCAGGTTCACCTTGAGCAGGGCCAGGTCGATGAAGGGGTTGGTGGCGATGATGTCCACATCTTCGAACTTCTGCCGCTTGAATTCGTTGCCGATCTTGCGGAACACCACGACCGCGAGCCGCGTTTCGTTCTCGATGACATGGAAGTTCGTCAGGACGTGTCCCTGCTGGCTGATGAAGAAACCGCTGCCCAGTCCGCTCGGCGATGAGACCAGCACGACTCCCTCGCCGAAACGCGCGGCCAGCTCCTTCACGCTGCGCGGCGGCAGCTTGGCGTGGCTGTACAGGTCGTCGGTCTGGTGTACGGTCGCGGTTGCCGTCTGCGTCTCGTCGGCGTCGATTCCGGTGATCGCCTGGCGGGGGATCGAGAGCAGATTGAAGCCCAGGTCCACGACGACGTGATCCGAGTATTCACGCAGTACCTGCGCCTGGATCGTCTGGCCGCCGGTCAGGTGGATGGTTTCCGCGGCCGCCGCGGCCGCGATGCCAAGCAGGGCGGCGACTGCCGGCCATCGTGGTTTCTCCAGCATTCCGAACCTCGATTCGAACGGGCCCTGATTCGCGCGGACACTTACGATTTCAATCGGCTGATACTAGGCGACGCCCCCGGCGTGGGCAAGGCGGACCGCCCGCCGGCCAGCCTGGCGGTCGCCGGCGAACCGGCGGAACCGCGGCCCCGCCCGGCGGTCCGCCATTCGCCATTGTTCCTTCTCCCATTACACTTCCCGGTGATCTGCGGCGCGTCTTGCCGCCGAGGAGCATGATGGTCCGTGACGATCCCCCATCCCGGGACGCCGCCGCGTGGGACCGCGACGCGCTGCGCAATCCCCACGCGCGGTCTGACAAGGCGGCCCGCGTCGAGGCGATGTTCGACGCGATCGC
>CAYRXN010000385.1:0-10149 GCA_964428275.1 uncultured Planctomycetales bacterium
CTTGCCGTGCGGCATCTGCATGGCAGTCTTCTCCAGCACACAGTAGCAGTGTGCTCAGAGAAGGCCCTTGAGGTTGGGAACCGTTTGGATAACTGGGAGTTTCGCGAGCGAGCGATGCGCATGCAATACGCAGCGCATGAAAAGCTGTGCGACGAGACAGGGCTCAAGCTGGAGTTCTCATTAGACGAAGAGAATCTACGTATCGTGTCAGGTGTTATTGGGCGCTTCCCCGCGTTCAGGGCAATGGGCTGGCGGATACTGAAAAAGGCACAGGTGGTGTGCGATGCAAACAACTGAATGCTTGGGATGCAACCTGTATCGCAAGGCAATGCTCATCGTGGCGGCGGTAATCGTGGGCGGTTCGTGCTTCTCGGCATTCGCCCAAGACGGTAACAGTGGAGGGATTGACGTGCCGCCACCTTTCCAGATCAACGACTTTGAACTCGACTGGGGCGGGAACGTTGACCGTTCGGTTCCACCACAGGAAGCTCCTGATCGTGGCGCTAATGGTGCTGGCCTGTGGGAGCCGGGTGGCTACGATGGCTACGGTTGGGCCGATCCGGCGGGCGCCTGGGTCGATGGGATCGTACTGCCGCGCGGCGAACGTCTGGCCGGTCGGTTGGGTTATGCCGGCTTTGCCGGAGAGGCCAGCGGCGTGGTTCCGGTCCCCGCCGGCGGCGGTTTCGCCGGCATCCCCGAGCCGGCCTCGCTCGTGTTGCTGGCCGCGGGCGCAACGCTTGCGCTTCGCCGGCGGCGCTGAGCTCCGCCGCGATTTTCGAGAAACGCGGCCTGAACGGGTCTGGACGCCCGCGCGTGAACCGGGGGGCGGCGTGCAGAAGGGGGCGCCGGTTGGGTCCGGGGTGTTCGGCTGAGTCGGGGAGAGTTGCATGGCGGATGAGCCCCGGCGCCGACGGCAGCGATTGCACGAACTGATCGATCTGGCGCGAGGTTCGCACCAATGGTCGCGGGCGCGCCTCGCCCGCGCCCTCGGTCGCGACGCTTCGCGTCTGTATCCCGATTCGGCAAGTCCCAAGCTCGACTTTCTTACCTCGCTCGCCGAGGTGCTCGGCTGGCCGCTTTCCGCGGTGATCGAGTACGTTTGGCGAGGGTTCTCCGGCGGCGAAACGGACGGACCGGCGAGTCAGCCTTCCGGCGGTGATTTTGACGAACTGCTCGACGCCACCCGAGAGGCTTTTCGACACGGCAGATATCGCGAAACCATCATGCTCGCTCGTCGGCTCCAGGCGATCGCGCGCACGCCGACCGAGCGGGCGATGGCCTTGGGGAAAGAGGCCAACGGCCTGAGTTGTGAGGGGCGTGTAGACGACGCAATCGCGGTGGGACGCCGACTGCTTGCTTTTGCTATGAGGCTTCCCGACGATTCCCTCATGTTCCAAGTCAACTATGCGGACAGCTTGATTGACGCGGAATACCACTACCCGGCGTTGGGCATCGCGGAGCGAGCATCTCTTTGGTATCGGGAGCACCCCGCCGAATCGCTTCGCGAGCACATGATTGAGGCTTTCTCGCATTACTTGCGCGGTCGTGCTTTTGGTCGCCTTATCGACATCGAATCGGAGCTACGCGAGCGGAACGCTGTACGGGCTCTGGAGGCAATGCGCATTTCCCGTGAAATGCATCTGCGCATTGCGGATATATATGGTTGCCGCGAGTTGAAGGCTATCGCGGCAACGTGCCGTGCCGGGATCGTGGAGGCGGAGGTCGAACTGGGCCGGCGCGATGCCGAGGACGCGGTCGCGGAGATCATCGCCTCGCTGCCGACCACGCTGGATGACCCGCGGTTCGAACTGGGGGATTGGCTGGAAAGCTGCGGCTGGTGGTGTGTGACGGGGGCGCGGCTCGCGTTGCGGCACCTGGAAGGACCGGCCATGTCGCGCGCGCTGGCGATTCTCAACAACAAGGCGCTCGAAATCGCCGACCGGATCGACAACTGGCTTTTCCGCCAGCACGTTTTGCGTATCCGCTACGAAGCGCACTGCCGGATGGTCGAGCGCACGGGCTTGCGGATCGACTGGTTGCTCGACGACGAGGACATGCGGCTGATCGTCGGCGTCATGGGGCGTTCGTCGCAATTCCGCGAACTCGGTTGGCGCATGCTGCGCGAAGCCGGCCGCGCTGCCGGTTAGCGCGTGTTGTTCGGGGGTGATCGCCGGCTGACCACGGTCCGGTTCATGTGCGGACGGGGGCACCCGGTGTGGGTTTCCGCCGCGGGCGGCGCGGGCTCCATGCGCGACGCCAAGAGGTTCCGGGCCCCCTCGGCAGTGCGTTCGAGCGAGACGGGTCGAGGCGAGGTTCGTTCCATGCTCCCCCACAGTTCCGCCTGCGTCTTGCCGCTGTTTGCTTGCCACTGGCAAAGCTGTTTTTCCGTGCTAGAATACGTCGCCATTCGATGGTGAGTGTAGCTCAGCTGGTTAGAGCACCAGGTTGTGGTCCTGGGGGTCGTGGGTTCGAATCCCATCACTCACCCTTTTCCGCCAGCGCCCGCGGGCTCTCCGGGCGGGGGGCGCGGCCGGCCGCTTTCCGGCTGGAATCGCACGCGGCGGTCCGCGATCGGGTGTGACTGATCTCGGTGGCAATGGGCCCACGAACGTGCGATCATCGCCGTTGCCGGGCTGTCAGGGCGGGGCCGCCCCGCGCAACAGGCGGTTGCCCCGAATCCTGGTCACCTGCGATCGGCATCCGCGACAAGCCCGCTCGCCCGGCGTCGCCGTCGGCACGCGGGAGAGCCACAGCACCTGAGCCTGGTTCGACACGGCGCCCGTAGCTCAGCTGGATAGAGCAGCGGTCTTCTAAATCGCAGGTCGTAGGTTCGAGTCCTACCGGGCGCGTCCTGGGGGCAATCGGCGGATTGGGACCGGTCAACGCCGGGGCCGGCCGCGTGGCCGTGTGTCCGCACGGGCCACGCGGCGGTGGCAATCTCTCAGGAACGCGGTTCTTCGTCGGGGGGGTCGGCCTGTTGCGGCGGTTTGATCGGACAACTGCCCGATGTGGAAGATACCGACGCTCACCCGCCGCCGCTGAACATCATGCCGATTACGCCGCCGAGCAGCGCGCCGCCCTGCCACGACCCGGTCAACGCGCATTGCCCGTTGGGACAGAGGATCTGAGAATACCCCAACGCCGCCCCGATTCCCGCACAAACCGCAATGATCATCAGCGATCGCACGCTACCGTACTCCCGGTGACACGCCACACCACGCATCGTGGCCCGCCATCATGTTCGATTCTATCGGCCAACCGGCCGGCGGCCGTCAGTACTTCACCGAGTGCATGAACTTCATGAAGTTCTCGCGCTGGGCGCCGATCGCGTCGGCCGGGCCCACGGCCTTGAAGAACCACGGGCCGTCGGGCGTCTCGACGATCGCCGCCAGCATCCGGTAGTTGCCGTGCGTCGCCGTCGCGGGCGTCACGCCGGGCATCATCGACGCCTGGTAGACGCCGGTGACATCGAGCACGGTCACGTCGAGGCCGTTGGCCTTGAACTTCTCCTGCCTGACCGCGTCTTCGCCCACCGGCTTGCCCTCGTCGTCAACGAACATCTGCTTCCAGCGCGAGAGGTTGTCGGCGATCGGACCGCCCTGGCCCTTGCCGAAGTAGTAGACGATCAGCTCGGCCTTTTGCTCGCCCTCGGCCGGCAGCGCGAACTGCGCCTTGCGCATCCGGCTGGCCGGCGTTTCGGCCTTCCAGGCCTCGGGAACCTCGTATTGCAGCACCTTGCCACTGTCACCCATCGGCGGATGACCCGGCGGAAGCTGGGCCTGCGCCGGGGGCGGCGCCGCCGCGGGCGACTTCGCGTCCAGCGGCGGATGGCCCGGCGGAAGCGCCGGCGCCTGCGGCTCGATGCGCTTCTTGAGCGCTTCTCCGGCCTGCTCCAGGTCGCTGGCCGTCACCGCGGGGGCGCTGGCCGGCGCGGCCGAGTCGTGCGGCCCGGCCGCCGGAGCCGGTTTGTCCGCGGACGGGGCCGGCGCGGGAACCGACGTCTGCGATTTCTGCTCGCAGCCCGCCAGGGCCGCCAGGCCGCTGACCAGCAGGGCCACGCTCGTCAGGACGAATGCACGTTTCATGGGAAGTCGTCTCCGGCCGCCGGCCGCTGTGCTAGGCGTAGCTGTGCAGGCCGACGATAAAGAAGTTCACGAAACACCAGTTGAACGCCATCATCAGGCATCCCGCGATGGACAGCCACGCCGTCCAGAGCCCGCGGCGCCTCACCACAAACCGCATGTGGATCAGGATAGCGTACACGATCCAGGTGTTCATGGCGAAGACCTCCTTGGGGTCCCAACCCCACGGCCGGCCCCACGAGTAGTCCGCCCAGACCGCTCCGAGAATGATGCCCACGAACAACATCACGAACGCGAGGTTCAGAATGATCAGGTGGCACCAGTCGATGTAGTTGAGCCACTCCGGCAGCCCGGCCGCGCGGCCTTCGTCGCCCGGCGCCGCGCCCGCCATCAGGGGCCGGCGCTCCACGACCACCGCCACCGCGCCGCCCGCCGCCGGACCGGACGACTGCAACCGGTACGCGGGCGCACCGCCGGTTTCCCGGCACAACGCTCCGCGCCCGCCTGCGGCAGAGGCTGCCGGCGGGGGCGCTTCGCCGGCCGCGGTGCCGGCTGCCGGCCGATGGGGGCCGCGCGGGACCGGGGCGGCTTCCCCTCCGTCTCCCCCGCCGCGATGCCGCCAGGCCGCGTATCCCACGAGGTAGACGATCGCGATGATCGCGGCGAGGAAGATCAGGGCATACGACGCGATGATGAGCACGGTGTGGATGCGCAGCATGAGGTCGTCGAGGATGCCCATGATGAACGTGATCGATCCGCCGCCGGGAATCACGAACTGGCCCACCACGAGCGACAGGAACCCGGTCGCGTTGGCCGCGAGCAGGAAGATACTGCGGCGGGACCACAGCTCGGCGACCAACGCCACGACGATGCCGACCCACGCCGAGAAGACGACCGCCTCGAACATGTTGGCGACGGGAATGCGCCCGACGATGTACCACCGCAGCCCGATCCCGTAGGCGTGTACGCCCAGCCCGGCCAGCAGGAACACCAGCGCCGCGATCCACGGCGTTCGCCAGCGCGTCACCAGCGCCATCACGCTCGCGAGCATCCCCACGAAATACAGTGCCCACCCCCACGTCAGCTTGCCCATCGCGTAGTAGCGGGCCTCGGCGTCCCGCTGGGACCGGCTCGGGTAGGTGCCCGGCGCCGCCATCGTCGGAAGCACCGCGGCCAGTTGATCGAGCCGGGTTTGCACGGCGGCCGCGTCGCCCCGTTGCCAGGCGTCCGCAAGCGTCAACCACGGCGCAAAGACCGCGGCGGCCTCGTCCGGCGAGACGCCCGGTACCGGCTCGCCCACCTGCCGGATGATCGCCGCCCGCGAAACGCCCGCCTGCTCGAGGAAGTCGTTCGAGGCGCTGGCCAGCATCCGCCGCGGCGTGTGCCACGGCGCCACGCCGGCCGGGTCGTATGTCGGGACGATCCGCACCAACTGGTCGAGAAACCACGCGATCGTCTCGGCCCGGCGCACCTTCTGGACCGCCCGCACCATGATGTTCCGCGGCTCAAGCTCGCGGAGACGCTGCTGGACACTCGGGTCGCGCAGCTCGTTGGGCGTCATCATGCCGGAGTCCATGATCCGCGCTCGCTGCGCCTGGCTCAGCCGGGTGGACAGATCGGCCCGCATCGCCTTGCCGCGGATCTTCACGATCGGCGTATCGACGTACGCGTCGTGGCGAAACAGCAGCTCGAACAGCGACGCCAGCGGCGAAAGCCCCGGCAGGTGCTCGGAGCCCGTCAGCGCCGCCATCGACTCGCGCGCCAGCGAATCGAGCGTCTTGTACCGATTGCCGTCCTGGACCGCGATCAGCCGGGCGTTGCGCCAATCGATCTGCGCATCGAGCGCCGCGGCCTGTTTCGAAACCGGCAGCGGCTCGGCCTTCCGGCACCCGCCCGCCGCCAGCACCAGCCCCGCCGCCACCAGCGCGGCGGCACGGGCAACGAACACGGGGCGGCCCGGGCGTCCGGCCCGGCTGTCCCGTCGTTTCGGTATCGCCACGGGCAAGGCGCCCGCGGCCCTCGGAACGGGAGCGGTCTTCACGACCTGCGGATCAGTCAACAGCGGGTAGACCGGGCTCATCACTCCACCTCCACGAGTTCGGGGGGCGCCGGCACGCTGGGCGTCGCCGCGCCGCCGCTGGCGGCCACTTCGCTTTCCCGCGGCGTCGCGCGTCGCCGCGCGGCCCGCCGGCGTTTGAGCACCGGCTTGACGTAGAACGCGTACAGGCAGCCGACGGTGATCAGCACGCATCCGAGCGTCATCGGCCAGATGCCGTTGCGGTTGCCCACACCGAGAATCGTGTAGCTCCAGTTGTCCGGTGCGGCCCCGCTCTGGAACAGCGACCACCGCCCGACCCGGCAGGTCTGGTTGGTGTAGACCGCCGCGGGGTGCAGGGCCGGTTCGCCGGCCGCCCGGGCGAAAAAGTCGCTGCGCCACGACTGGACCGCCCGCCGGCCGGGGAACAGCCGGACCGAGAGCTTGCCGGCGACCAGTTGTCCCTCGAGCGGATGTTGCTCGCGCGAGTAGACCAGCTCCCAGGCCGACGCCTCGCCGGGCACGTGCACGTGAATCGGACGCGCGTCCACATACGGGTAGGAGCTGAACAAAACCCAGCGCTCATCCGTCCACCCCTGCCGGGAACCCCGCCCGCGCAGGCGGAGGCGAATCGCCGACCGGCTGTGCGCCGGCACGCTGGGCCGGCGGGTTTCCAGCGGTTCGAGCACCGGCTCGGAGACGAGCCTGCCGTGGGGAACCAGCGTCTTGAGGGTCAGCGCCACGTTCGTGTTGCCCAACCTGATCGGCTGGGCCTGCCCCACCTCGAGCCGGGTCGTCTTGACCGTTCCGTCCGGTTCGAACGCGGCCAGCATCGGCTCGATGTCCGGGCCGGCGACGATGAGGTTCCACCCCTGGGCCGCGGTGCGGTAGCGCAGCGTCAGGTTCGCGTCGTACGGCCCTTCGCGGTGCCGCTTGCCGTTTTCGTCGATATCCTGCGAGAGCTGCGGGAAGCGCTGGATCACGGTCCGGTTGTACTTCTTCTCGCGGGCCTGCACGTCGATCGACGCCATCGGCGACCGGGCCCCCTCGAACCCCGGCGTCATCAGCGGCCACGACGGCGCCAACCGGGCGACCTTCAACGTGTATCCCGCCTCGGCGAGCTCGATCGTCTGCCCGGACTCGATCGCGATGGTCTTGCGCAACGGCGGATCGCGCAGCTCGATCGTCAGTTCGTGGGTTCCCGCCAGCGGTCGCAGCAGCGCATCGAGCTCCGCTTTGCTCCGTACCCACTTGAACTCGATCGTGCCCAGCAGCGAGCGCGCCGGGCTCGCCGCCAGCAGCCACTGCGTCAGCTCGTCGTGGCCCGCGCTCAGGTGCAGCTCGATCGCCGGGTTTTCCCTGTCGCCGCCGGGGCGCACCACGTCCTGCGTGCCGGCGATGTAGGGCACGTAGCCGGTGATCTCGACGTCGAACGGCAGGTCGGGCACATCGAGCCGGATCGGCAGGTGCCAGGGCTCGAACCAGCCGGTGGGAATCGTCAGCCCCGCGAGCCGAACCGCGGGCCGGGTCCGCCGCGAGGGGAAGGGCGCCCCGTGGCTGTCGTGCAGCACCTGCTTGCCCAGATACCGCTCGCGGAAGATCGGCAGGCCCCTGATCCGTGCGGAACGAAACGCGCGACGCGCCTCGCCGACCTTGCGGTAGTACAGCGCCGGCACCGTATCGTCGTAGAACCGATCCTCCGGCTCAAAAGTGCGCAGGGCCACCTGGAGGCGGCCAACGGTCGCCACGGGCGCCGACTTCGCATCGAGATGCACGGTCTGCGGCGGCGCGTCGCCCAGCCTGACCCGCACGTCGGCGGCCCGCACGGGTTCGGCGGCGCCGCCGACCACCTTCGTGACGGACACTTCCACCTGCCCGCCCAAGGCTGGCATCCGCTGCGACCACGTGCGGCCTTGTTCGGGCAACAGGGCGGCTCCGGGCAGCGGCCGGCCGTCGGCGCTGCGCAGCTCGATCCGCGGCGACCGGAGCAGCACGTCGCCTTCGGTCTTGGTGCCGAAGTACCAGTAGCCGCCCAGCGCCAACAGCAGCAGGCCGCCGTGCACCATGAGCACGCCGGCGTTGACGAGATTCCAGCGGATCCGCACCCAGGTGACCACCGCCAGCGAAAGGCAGAAGACCGCGACCAGCCCCGAGAACAACCAGTGCTGAAACACCTGCATCTCGGTCATCTCGATCGCGCCGCGCACCTGCGGCAACGCCGACATGACCGAGGCGTATGCGAGGATCAGAAACAGAAGCGTCATGCCGAACCGGATGCTCGACAGCAGACGCACGAGCGGATTGCGCCGACCAGCGCGCCCCGCGGAGGGGGTCCCGGACTTCGTCATCGTGTTCCCAGTCGCAAGTAGAGGGCATCGATCGATGCCGGCAGCGCAGCAGGCCCGATGCTGCATTGGCTCCCTTCGAACGTTTGACGATTATAAAACCCCGGCGCGGCTTGTCCAAGAGCGGAGCGGCGCCACGCGGGGGCCGTGGAGCCGGGCGCCACGCGGAACGCGAGCGACGTTCCGCAACGCACACCGCGCGCGTCGCGTCGCTCGCGTTCACGATGCGGGGCCGGGCTCACCGGCGGTTCTGGAAGGTCTCGGGCGCGTGCAGCACGACGCGGGTGATGAAGGCCACGCAACGGCCCTGCGCGTCGCCGCAGTTGCCGTCCAGGCTGACGAGCACGATCGGTTGCTCGTATCGGGTGGGCGCCATGTAGTTCTGCCTCACGTCCCGGAAGAGCGGAGACGACGAGGCCTGGCCAACGGAAACCGTCTCCACGGTCGCAACATCCACACGCAGCGACAACATGGCCAGCCGTCCGGCCGCTCCGGCTGCCCAGTCACCGCCGACCGACAACTCGATCCCCGTGGTTCTCCGTCCGCTGGGCACACGCCGCTTGCCGCCGGACGAGGCCGCGGCCGGCGCCAAGGGCTGGTCGGCCTGCGCATAGATGCGCGCCTGGTCGCGCAGATTGACCGTCTGGTCGATCCGGTACAACAGCCTGGCGTCGCCCAGCGAACGCAGCCGTTTCTCAAAGTCCGCCAGTGTCGTCTGCCGTCCGAGTTTCGCGCTGTCCAGAGCCACGGCCTTGTCCGCAGACAACGCCAGCCGGTAGACCACTGTATCGAGCCGAACGGTGGGGGCGGGCGACATCGCCGGGGGCACCTCCTTCCGCTGCCGCCCGGCCACCGCGTGCGAAGATCGGCCACGTTCCCGCTTGGGGGCGTCCGGCGCAGCGCGCGATGGACGGCCCGAATGCTGCCTTCGCACCTGCTCGCCCTGTTGGGCGGCGGCGGACGAACCCGCCCATCCCAGCCACAAGGCCACCATCAGCGCGCCCGGCGCGCACCACATTCGTCTCGTCATCATGTCACCTCCAGTAGCCTGCTGTCCGAGCGACCCTCGGACACTCGAAATGCTTGACCGCCGCATTGTACCGGGCGCGCGGCGCGCGGTTGCACGCCAGTTCAAGCGGGCGCAAGACAAAGGGCCGGTTCGCCAGCGCGGCCCCCCCGGCACGGGCGGCCGGCAGTGGCGCGGCAGGTACGTATCGTCGCCGGTTCTCTGCCCGTGCGATGCCGCTTCTACACGATCAGCATCGCGTCGCCGAAGCTGAAGAACCGATAACGCTCCGCGACCGCGGCGGCGTACGCCCGGCGGATCGGCTCGATCCCTGCGAACGCCATCACCAGCGCGATCAGGCTGCTGTGCGGCAGGTGGAAGTTCGTCACCAGCACGTCCACGTTGCGGTACCGGTAGGGCGGATAGATGAACAGCTCCGACCACGCCCGGATCGGACCCGGCGGCGCTGCCTCCCCGAGCCGCACCGGGAGCGATTCCAGCACCCGCACCGTCGTCGTGCCGACCGCGACGATCCGCCCGCCCGCCTGGCGCGTTTGGTGGAGTCGTGCGAGTGCCGCTTCCGACGCCTCGAAGTACTCCGCGTGCATCCGGTGGTCCGCCAGGTCTTCGACCGCAACCGGCGTGAACGTCCCCAGCCCCACGTGCAGCGTCACCCGCGCC
>CAYRXN010000386.1:0-16505 GCA_964428275.1 uncultured Planctomycetales bacterium
AAGGCGAGGAGGGAACAGGGATTAAGGGATCAAGGGATTAAGGGATTGAGGGACTGAGGGACGAAGGGACATAGGGACGGAGGCGAGGAGGGAACAGGAATTAAGGGATTAAGGGATTGAGGGACGGAGGGACAGAGGCAACGCGCCGGCGGAAAACAATTCGCCATTCGGCATTCGCCATTCGGCACTCGGCATTCGCCATTCGCCATTCGCCATTCGGCACTCGCCATTCACCATTACCCACCGGGGGTCTGGTAGAGCGCGACGAACAGCGGGCAGCGCTCGAGCAACTCCGCCTGCGTTCCCACATCCACGATGCGCCCGGCGTCCATCACCACGATCCGCTCGGCCATGTCCATCACCGTGTGTCGGTGGGCGATGAGGAACGTGGTCTTGCCGACGCGCAGCTCGTCGAGCGCCGCGTGGATCTTGCGTTCGCTGTCGGCATCGACCTCGCTGGTGGCCTCGTCGAAGATCAGGATCGAGGACTTTCGCAGGAAAGCCCGGGCGATCGCGATCCGCTGGCGCTGGCCGCCGGAGATGCTCGTGCCGAATTCGCCGAGCACGGTGTCGTACTTGTCCGGCCATTGCTCGATGAACTCGTCGGCGAACGCCTTGCGGGCCGCGGCGCGGACCTCCTCGAGCGTGGCGTCGGGCCGACCGTAGGCGATGTTCTCGCGCACCGTGCGGGCGAAGACGACCGGCCGCTGCGAAACGATCGCGATTTCCTGCCGAAGATTGCGCAGGCTGATCTCGCGCGCGTCGATCCCGTCGATCAGAATCTGCCCGCGCTGCGGCTCGATCAGACGCGGAAGCAGCTTGACCAGCGTGGACTTCCCGCTGCCGTTGGGGCCGACGATCCCCAGGCACTCGCCGGGGCGCACCTCCAGCGATACGCCGTCCAGGGCGGGCGGCTTCTGTTGCGGGGTGTAGCGAAACACCACGTCTCGCAGCGCCACGGCCCGCGGCCCGCCCGGCGGCAACTCGCGCGGCTGGGCCGGCGAGCGTTCTTCCGGCTGGTCGAGAAAGCCGTAGATCCGCGTGGCCGCCGCACCGCTGCGCTGGATCATGTTGTACACGTTCGCGATCTTGCGAACCGGGTCGAGCAGGGCCGCCAGCAGCACGACCATCGTCATGAAGTGCGCCGGGTCCATGTGCCCCTCGAACACCTGCCCCGCGAGCCAGACGATCGCCAGCGAGGCGATCACCACGCCGGCCACCTCCATCAGCGGCGAGGTCAGCGCCTCGATCCAGATCAGCCGAAGCTGGTGCTTCATCATGCGCCGTTCGAGCTGCCACATGCGTTTGCGTTCGTGGCTCTCGCGGGTGTGTCCCTTGACGACGTCGAGCCCCTGGAGCGTCTCTTCGAGGCTGCCCAGCATCTGCCCGTAGCCCTGCAGCAGGCGCACGGTCGCTTTGCGGATCCGCCGGCCGAAGTACCACAACGCCCCCACCGCGACGGGCGCGATCGCGAGCACCACCAGCGTCAGCCGGGCGTCGATCCACAGCGCCACCGCGAGCACGCACACCGCCTTGAACGGCTCGCGGGCGAACTTGCCGAACAGCGTGCCGATGCCCAGGAACACCTCGCGCACGTCGGAGAGAAACTGCGAAATGCGGGCCGACACGTCGCCGGCGATCGAGTCCAGCGGTACGTGCAGCGACTTGCGATACATCTGCCGGCGCAGGTCCATCACCACGCGATGGGCGGCGTAGAGCACGCAATACTGCGAAAACACGCGGCACAGGTTGCCCAGCAGGTTGACCGTGATCAGCGTGCCCAGCAGGATCAGCAACGCGTGCAGCCGGGCTTCCGCCGTGTCGGCGGTGGGAAACACATCCGCCGCCCGTTCGAGCAACGGGGCGTACCAGGCGTCGCTGGCGGCCGCCCGTTGCATCAACCAGTTGTGCAGGTTGTCCTTCTCCACCACGACCTTGAGCACCGGCAGCATCCCACCGAGACTGGCGGCGTAGGTCATCGCGACCCCCATCCCGAGCACGATGCCCAGGGCCATCCGCCGCCGGTGGGGGCGTACGGCGCGCAGCATCCGCCAGAAGGCCGCCCGGGCCTGCTGTTTGGAAACCGCCCGGTCGAGGCGCTTCTGCGCCGCGGTCCGCCGACCCGACCCGGTTGTCAGAAAGGGGTTTTCGCTCATCCGGTAGCCAAGGTTGGCCGCGCGGCCTCCGGCGCGTGCGCCGCGCCGACGCCGGGGCCGCAGTCGTGGTTTTCTGCTCCCGAAGCGGCCCCCCCACCGCGCCGGGAGAGCCGTCCGCTTGCGCATTCGCTTGCTCGGCGCACCTTATCCGCGCGTCGGCGGCGCTGCAAGCTCGGCGCCACACCCGCCCTCGCGGGCGAGAGCGCGAGGCGCGCGCCGTGCGGCCACCACCCGCTGGTCAATGGCCGGCGCCCGTCAGGAACTTTGGAAAAACAGCAGCGCGGCGCCCGCGACCGCAATCACCGCTCCGCCGATCGCGCGCAGGCCGATGTGCTCCTTGTGGATCGTGGCCGCGAACGGAAGAATGAAGATCGGGGGCAGCGAGCAAAGCGTTTGTGCGATGCCCAGCGGGGCCCGGTCGCTGGCCACGAGCGACATCCAGACGCCCAGGAACGGCCCGACCACGGCTCCGGCCGCGGCGAACAGGAACCCCGCCCGGCGCGATCCAGACCGGTGTGGGTGTACGCCGCGGGCCGCTCGCCGGCGCTGCCGCAATCCGTGGAACACGAGCACAGGGGCGATTCCCGCACCGGCGAACACCATGCGAATCAGCGTAGCCGTCTGGGGATCGAGCCGCTGGTCGGCCGGCAGCCAGCCGTGGCCCATGCCCTGCTTGCTGAGCAAGAGCCCGCCCGCCTGGCACGCCGCCGCCAGCGTGGCCAGGGTCAGGCCCAACCCCCGGCGGGCGGGAAAGTCACCGGCGGCGGCCTGGCGCGCCGGCGGACGCTCGAGCACCACCCACGCGACCCCGCCGATGACCATGGCCATCCCCACCCACGCGCCGCCGGCCAACACCTCGCCCAGTGCGATATAGCCAAACAGGGCGGCGAACAGCGGCGCGGTCGTCATCAGCAGCATCGCGACGCGCGGCCCGACGTGCAGAAACGAAGTGAACAGCGCCTGGTCTCCAATCGTCAGCCCGACAACGCCCGAGGCCGCCAGCAACAGGACCGCCCGCGCGGGCGCATCGGGCAGCCAGACGCCTGACAACAGGCGGTGCGTGAGACCCAGCAACACGATCGCCAGCGCGATGCGCGTACCGTTGACGGTCGTGGGGCCGATGCGGCGTCCGGCCGCGGTGAAGAACAACGACGTGGTCGTCCACAGCAGCGAGGTAGCCACGCCCGCGGCAGGCCCGATGTACGCAGTCAGATCGTGCGGCATGGTCGTCCGGGGGTTGTGCGCCGACACCCGCGGCGCGACGACGCCGACGGTTCGCACGATATACTGGGCATGCGAAGGCGATGGGGTCGCGCTTGTCGCGTGGGCACTGCGCGCACGGATTGCTCGCCAGCGTGGAACGCTATGGGAAGCAGACAGCGAAATCAACGGGCAACGGGCAGTCGAGCCAAAAAGGACAAGCCCCCGGCCGGTTCCGGCACCACCGGACCGGTATTCGTCACCGGCAGCGTATTGCTGACGGTGTGCGTGCTCGGCGCGGCGGCGCTGTCCTTCGACCATCTGACCGGGATCCGCCTGCCCGGCTGTGGCGAGGGCAGCCCGTGCGCCAAGGCCGCGGCCAGCGCGTGGGGCACGCTGCCGGGCGTCGGGTGGCCGGTGGCTTTCGCAGGCCTGGCCTGGTTCGCGGCGCTCCTGGCGGCGTGGCTGGCGGTCCGGGGCCGCGTCGCGCCCATCCTGCGCAATCTCGTACGGATCGGAGCCGTCGCGTCGGCGGGCTTGATCGTGGTGATGATCGTCGGCGGGTACCTGTGCAAGTACTGCCTGGCCACGCACATCGCCAACCTGCTTTTCTGGCTGCTCATCGAACGGCGCCCCCTGGTCGCGTGGGGCTCCCGCCGTGTGCTCACGGCCGGGGTCGTGACGTTCGTCGTCGTCACGGGACTGGTGGGTGCCATCCAGCAGCGCGAGCGGCGAGCCGCGACGGCACGGGCGGAAGCGAACCTGGCGGGGTCATTGGAACGCATGACCGCGGCCACCTCGCAACCGGCGCCGCCCGTCCAGGCGCCCGTGGTCGATGCCCCGGCCCAGGCCGCGCCACCGACAACCGCGCCGGCGACCGACGCGGCGGGATTCGTCGGCCGCTACCGCCTCGGTCCTGAGAAAGCGGCGATTCGCGTGGTGGTCTTCTCGGATTATCAGTGCAAGGAATGCCGACGGATCGAAGGGGAGTTGCTGCGCATCACACGCCAGCGCGACGACATGGCGCTGTCGATCAAGCACTTCCCCATGTGCGCCGACTGCAACCGGCGCGTGAAACGCACCATGCACCCGAACGCCTGCTGGGCGGCCCGGGCGGCTGAGGCCGCCGGCATCCTTCGTGGCCACGAAGCATTCTGGGCAATGCACGAGTGGCTCTTCGCGCAAGGAGGTGCGTTTACCCGCGCCCGGCTTCGCGACGAGCTGCGGACCCAAGGCTACGACATTGCCGAGTTTGAACGCACCATGACCGGCGACGAGACGCTCGAGCGAATCAAACGCGACGTGGACGAGGGCATCCGCCTGGGCGTATGGTTCACGCCGACCATCTATATCAACGGCGTGGAGTTGCGCGGCTGGGAAGCCCCTCAGGCGATTCCGCGGGCCATCGCCGCCGTCGCCGCCAGCCACCCGCCGGCGCGCACCGCGAAGGCCGACCACCCCGCCCCCGCACTGGAGAAGCTCATCGGCGACTGGCGCGAAGGTCGGCGACTGCGCATCCCGCCCGCGCCGGCGTATCGGGCGCTCGGTCCGGCCGATGCTCGCGTGCGCATCTCCGTCTGGGCCGACATGCGCCACCCCGGCTCAGCCGAGGCCGACAAGCTGATCCGCGAGCTGCGCGCCAAGCGCGGCGACGTGCGCTACGAATACCACTACTTCCCGTTCAACAAGGACTGCAACCCGGCGGTGCGCAAGGCGACGAAGTACCCCGAGGCCTGCCGCGTCGCTTATGCGGCGGAAGCCGCCGGACGCCTGGGCGGCGCGGAAGCCTACTGGGCAGTGCATCGCTGGATGTTCGCCCACCAGGACGCCTCGGGCAACGCCGCGGTGCGCGCCGCGGCCAGCGCAGCCGGGCTCGACGCCGAAGCACTGCTGGCGGAGATGAACGCACCGGAAGTACGACGAGCGGTGGTAAAAGACGCGCGGGCGGGTCGCCGATTGGGTGCAACCAGCGTGCCGACGATCTTCATCAACGGCCGCAAGGTGCCGCGGTGGAAGCTCGACGACCGCAACATCCTCCCGCGAATCATCGCTACTGCCGCGGAGGAGCGCTGAGCGGAGTTCTCGCGCCGCCGCCGGTCTCAGGCCGGCGGCAGGAACAGCTCCCCACAAATCGTCGTGTGGCACGCGCCGCCGATGGAGACGCGGTAGCCGCCGGAACCGCGCGTGACGAGCGCTCGGACGATGCCGGTGCGGCCGGCGGGCTGGCCCTGGAGGCAGTTGATCGCCGCCCTTCCTCCCGCCGATGGCACCAGATCGTTGACCGTCAGCAGTACGGCGAGCGGCCCGTGAACGCTCCCGGTCACGGGGTCTTCATCGACGCCGCACGACGGCGCGAAGAAACGCGAGACGACATGTACGAAGTCGCTGAGCGTTTCGAGCGTGGCGACGCACAATCCGCGAATGTTGTGCTTCTCGGAGAACCGCGCGAGTCGTTGAAAATCGGGCCGGGCCTCGACGAGCGCCCGCCACGACCTGACCAGCAGGATGATGTCGTTGTCGCGCGTGCGCATGACGGGCACCCCGGCATCGAGTGCGTCGGCCGCAAGCCCGAGGAGCTCGAGCATTTTCATCGGATTGGAGTGGTCCGGCTTGAGGTCGGGGTCGGGCATGTCAAGCCACCACACGAGGTTGCCACGCTCCTCCGAGACGATTTCCGGCGTCAGCGTCAGCTCGCCGGCCGCGGTACGAAATGTCACGCGCGCGTCGGGTTTGCCCAACATCGCGCGCAGCCCGAGCACCTCCGACCACGCATGCGCCGCCGCCAGCGTGGCGTGTCCGCAAAAGCCGACTTCCGCAGCCGGCGTGAACCAGCGCAGCCGCGGCGCCGCGTGCAAATCGTTCGCTCCCAGGATGAACGCGGTCTCGCTGGCGTTCACCTCGCGCGCGACGGCCTGCATGTCGGCTTCGGTCAGGCTGTCCGCATCGAGCACGACGCCCGCCGGGTTACCGGTCAGCGGTCGCTCTGCGAACGCATCCACGAGCCGGAACTGCACCTTTCTGGTCACCGAATCCTCCATCACGGTCCATCATTCGACCGCCCGCGGCGGCCGGCCACCTCGCCTGTCTGACTCACCACGTCCGGCGCGGAACGGTGTACGCCAACAGGCGCCGATCTTCAACAACTACCAGCATCTTGCCTGCCCGGATCACCTGTCGCGGCTGCGCGGCGGCACCGGACAGGCCGGTGATCGGCGGTGCAGCCGAGCCCGTCCGATCCGCAGGCCCTACCCACACGACGCCCAGCGAAGACTCGCCGACACCGCCGCCCACCCCCAGTCGAACGCACAGCAGCAGTGCCGGCGCGATCCGCGGGGCGGAATCGCCGGGGACCGCGATCGCTTCGATCACCTCGCCGTCTCCCCAAGCCACCGCCTTCCAATGTGGTGGCCGATGCAGCGCCCACAACCGAGCGGAAGAACGGATCGCCGCGTCAGTCCGGATAACCAGACGATCGGCTGAAAGCTGCGCTGCCGGGCTCCGTGGAGCGGTCGCGCTGCGGCCCACCAGGCGACCCGTGGCGGGGTCGAACGCGACGAGGTGCTCACCGCTGGAAACGAGAAAACGCAGAACGGATCCGCCGCCGGACGCGCCCGTGTCGGACCGGCGTGCCAGTTCGACCAGCCCCACCGTCGCCGCGGTCGCGCGAATGCCGGCAGGCAGCGCATAGCTCCGCGGCGTCCCCCGGGCCGGCACGACGGCCCAGCGATCGCCCCAGGCGACCACGACACCCGCCGGACTCAACGCCGACCACAATGGTGCGGGACCAGGCAGTTTCGTCACCGTGACGCGCGGGCGCGGCGGATCGAGACTGACACAGGCGACATGGAACACGCCCGATCGGTAGTACCCACACGCGGCCCGATCATCACGCACGCTGAGCGTACACAGTTCGAACGGATCGACGCGAACCGACCATCGGTAAGTACCTGTGTCGGCGCCGAGTTCGGCGATCTGTCCGTCGCTGCGCGCTACGAGGACACCCGCTGGCGAGAGAGCAGCCGCAACGAGGCGGGCATTGCCCTCGGGATCGCTCCCGGCAGGCGTGGAGGCGCCGATTGCCTGCCAGAGGACGCGCACCCCCGGCCCGTCCAGCCCGGACGCCGCGCTCACGCGAACGGCGGAAACCGTGGTCGGCCCCGAGCAGCAGGCGGTTTCCGCCCGCCAGCCAACCAGGCGTGTGCCTTTCTCCATCGAGAGGGGCGCGTCAAGCCGGCTTCGGCCGGTTTGCGGATCGAGCAGGTCCAGCCGTCCTGCCTGGTCGAACACGAGCAGGCCGTCCGCGGGCGCGCTTGGTGGCGCGGCACACCATTCGATCCTTCCGGCCACGCTCCGCGTCCAGATCGGCCGAATCCGTGGCCGGCCGGCTTCGGCCCGGTCAGCCGGCGCGAACATCGCACACACTGCGGCAATCGCAACAACACCCCGTCTCATGCGCGCCACTATAACACGGGCCGGACCGCAGCGGTCGGCGCCTCTGTATGCCACCACTTGCGGCGGCCGGGGGGGTTGGGTACGGTACCACGATTGTTGGGGCGCTGAATATCGTTCAGACAATCACAAAAAGACGCTGGGCAGTTGGGTGGGAACGATCATGCCAAACGAGAAGGAGTCGCTGGACGCGTTGCCGAAACCGCTCGTGCGGGCGGCGCAGCGTTTGCTCGTTCTCGACACGGAAGGCGGCGGGCAGGACACGTGGCTGTGGGAGCAGGCCCAGCGCGTCGTGACCATGGCCCAGATGCTGGCATTGCTGCCCGAAGCACGTGAGATCGGCGACGACCCTCCGGACTTGGCGGCAATCGCGTCCGGAGGGCTCTTTCTCAACGCCGGCTGGGCGGCCCAGGTCCGTGACGGCAGCATCGACCACTGGAAGGTCCTCAGCCGACCCACGAATGACATCCAGCGGGAGTTCGGCGCCGGGCTCTTGCAGGAGCACGCCGAAGGGCTGCTGCCGGATCACGTCGTCGAGCGGGCCGTGGCGGCCATCCGCGAGTGCAACGACCGTTTCACACGGCTGCCCGAGGCCCGCGCCCTGGCCGAAGCGGAAAACCTCGATGAGATCGGGATCACCTACGTCCTGCGGCAGTTCCGCAACTTCCAGGCCGAGGGACGCCCCGTCCGACAACTCATCGCGAACTGGACCCGGCAGAACGAATATCATTATTGGGAAGCCCGCGTCAACGACTGCCTGCGCTGGGAAACCAGCCGGCACATCGCCCGCGAGCGACTCAAGGCCGTCGAGCAGTTCATGAACGTGCTGGCACGCGACCTGTCCGCGGCGGACCTGCGACGGGTGCTCGACACGGGCGGCCTGGATGTCGCGCGCGTCCTCGACCTGCCGACCTGAGCCGCGGTGGGTCGCGCGCCGCCGAGAGAACCGCATGGAACGCGACATCGAACGCATCCTGCTGCACCACGACCAGATCGCCGAACGTGTACGGCAGCTCGGCGCGCAGGTCGCCGCAGCCTACGACGGTCGCGAACCGAGCCTGACCATCGTTCCCATCCTCTCGGGCTCGATCATCTTCCTCGCAGACCTGATCCGTGAGCTGCCGCTCAAGATGAAGATCGCGCTCGTACAGGTTTCGGCCTATCCCGGGCGGACCATCGAAGCCACCGAACCACAAACCGTGATCGAGCTGACCGGCGACATCCGCGGCCGGGACGTGCTGATCGTCGATGACATCCTCGACAGCGGCCGTACACTGCGGAAGGTCCGGGCGATGCTCGCGGAGCGCGAGCCCGCGAGCATCCGCATCGCCGTCCTGCTGCGCAAACCCAACAAGGCCCCCCCGGACGTTCAGGCCGATTTCGTCGGTTTCGACATCGAAGACAAGTTCGTCGTTGGCTACGGGCTCGATTTCGACGACCATTACCGCAACTATCCGCACATCGGGGTGTTGCGGCCGGAGCTGATCGAATGAACGACGACGAGCTGCGGTTCGAAGCGGTGCCCCTCGATGCCGGCCCCGCGGCCGCGCTCGAGGAACCCGTCGCCGGCGCTCTGCCGCTGCTCGATCAGAACGAAATCGTCGAATTGTCGATCAAACCCTCCCCGTGGTTCGTGCTGATCGTCTCGATCCGCTTCGTCCTCACAACGGTCGTGGTCGCGGCGCTGGCCGCGACCCTGCTGCGCGACCGGACCGGGTTCGCCTCCGCCTATGTCCTCCCCCTGGCCGTCCTGGTGGTCGCGTTGCGGCTCGGGGTGGCCTCGCTCCAGTGGGCCAGTCGCGTGTACCTGCTGACCAACCGGCGGCTGATGCGCCTGGCGGGCGTCGTCAGCGTCCGTGTCACCGAATGCATGCTCGCCCGCGTCAGCCGCGCCAACCTGGAACTGACCACGCTTCAGCGTCTCTTGCGCGTCGGCTCGATTCACATTGCCGGTGCGGACGGCGATTCACAAACGCTCGTCTGGGAACACGTCGCAGGCGCCGGCGAAGTCTACGCCAAGGTCGTCCGCGCGATTCGGCGGGCACAGTCGGGGAAGTAGCCCCCGGCCCACGTCATGCGGGCGGCGCCGCCCTCACCCCGTGCCGGTCTACTCGTCCGGCTCGCACGTGACAGTCAGGCTGCACGAGGCGAACTGCTCCACGTAGAGCTCGGCCCGCTCGCGGCTGGTCACGAGCAAGAGGGCTTGCCCGGTTTCGTGGGCCTCCACCGTGCGCGCGATCGCCTGCGGCGGCGTCAGCGGCGTGAGCTTGAGGATCGTCGCGATGACGTGCTCGAACGTGTTGACGTCGTCATTGTGCAGAATCACCTTGAACGGCGGCAATCGACGCACGCGCTGTTCGACCGCCGTCGCCGTCTCGGTTCCCGAATCGGGCATCGCCAACGAGTCTCCATGGTCGGACGTATGTCGGTTCTCCGCAGACTCATTGTACCAGCGCCGTCCGGCAGGTTCGCGGAAAACGACCGGGCGAAGCGTCACGCGCCCTGCGCGGCCACCGTCTCCGACACCGCTCGGCAAACCCGGGACCGGCCGTGTACCATTCGCGTCAGCCCGGGGCAATCCGCGCCCCCGTGCGGCCCTGGTGAAATCCGCCGGTCGCGAGCCGGCGTGAACGAACGCGCCGGCCGGCGGTTTCTCGAGACTGCGCTAATTCGCCGGCCGCCCAGGTGGCGATAAGTACCATGGAATGCGGCCCGGCGAGCGGGCCCCCACGGAAGCGAATCGTGCGCATGAACGTACTCGACCAGATCGTGGCCCAGAAACGGCGCGAGGTGGAAACCCGCCGGCGCGCCCGGCCGCTGGAGACGCTCCTGGCGGCGCCGGCGCCGCCGTTGCGCGATTTCGCGGGGGCGCTGCGCGGGCCCGGCCTGGCCGCCATCTGCGAGATCAAGCGACGCTCGCCCTCGCGCGGCACGCTGCGGGCCGGGCTCGATCCCGCCGCCGTGGCGCGCGACTACGCCCAGCACGGCGCCGCGGCGATCTCGGTGCTGACCGATACGGAGTTCTTCGGCGGCTGCGACGAAGACCTGCGACGCGCCCGCGATGCGGTCGCCGTGCCGGTGTTGCGCAAGGACTTCACGATCGACGAATACCAGGTCCACGAGGCCCGGCGGCTCGGGGCCGATGCGATCCTGCTGATCGTCCGCATCCTCTCCGACGCGCAGCTCGTCCGGCTGGGAGCCCTCGCGGAGAAGCTGGGCCTGGCGGCGCTGGTCGAGGCGCACGACGAAACCGAGGTACGGCGGGCCGTCGACGGCGGCGCGCGGATCGTCGGCGTCAACAGCCGCGACCTGGACACCTTCGAGGTGGATCTCCAGCGGGCGCTGCGGCTGCGGCCGCACATCCCCGAGTCGTGCCTGACGGTCGCCGAGAGCGGGATTCACGACCGGGGCGACGTGCAGCGGCTGGCGGCGGCGGGTTTCGACGCGATGCTCGTCGGCGAAGCGCTGATGCGGGCGGAGGAGCCCGGCCGGCGGCTGGCGGAGCTGCTGGGAGCGACGTCATGAGCCGGCTCGACGATCTTCGCACGCGCATCCGCGAAATCGACGCGCAAATCCTCTCCCTGGTCGCCGACCGAATGGAAACCGCCCGGCGGATCGGACAGGAGAAAAAGGCCGCCGGCATCCCGCTGCGCGACTGGAACGTCGAACGCCAGGTGCTCGACCGCGCCGCCGCCGGCGCCCGGCGCTGCGGCCTGCCGCCCGACGCGGTCCGCGAGCTGATGCGCGTGCTGATCGCGACCTCCCGCGACGAACAGGAGCGGCTCTCGTACTCCGACTATCCCGGCGCGACGGAGAACATCGCCGTGCTCGGCGGGTGCGGCACGATGGGCCGCTGGTTCGTCGATTTCTTCTGCAACCAGGGCCATCGCGTCCACGTGTACGATCCGGCGCCCGGCGCTCCGGGGCCCCAGGCGCCGGCCGGGAATGTGCAACGCGGGCAGCGGAGCTTCTCAGCGCTGCCCGAAGCGCTGGCCGACACCGGTTTTGCCATGATCGCCGCCCCGCTCGAAGTCGTGCCGGCGGTCATCGACGAACTGACCCGTCTGCGCTACGCCGGGATCGTGTTCGACATCGCCAGCCTCAAGGACCACCTCAAGCCGGCGATCGAGCGGGCCCGCAGCGCTGGCGTCGCCATCACGAGCATCCATCCGCTGTTCGGGGCCGGCGCCCGATCGCTCTCCGACCAGGTCATCTGCCTGTGCGATTGCGGCGACGCCGAGGCGACCGCGAAGGTCGCGGCGTTTTTCACCGAGACGGCCGCGACGTTGGTGCGGCTCTCGTTCGAGCGGCACGACCGCATCATGTCGTACGTACTGGGCTTCTCGCACCTGATCAACCTGGTCTTCGCGCGCGTGCTGATGGCCGGCGAAATGCCGCTGGCCGAGCTCAGCCGCGTCGGCAGCACGACGTTTCATTCGCAAATGGTGACCACCGCCACCGTGATTCGCGAGAATCCAGAGCTATACTACGCGATCCAGCGGCTCAACCCGTTTTCCCGCGAGCTGCACCAGACGCTTCGGCGGGAACTGGAAACGATCCTTTCCTGGATCGAGCACGACGATCACGCGGCGTTCGTCGAGATGATGGACGCCGGGCGGCGATGGATGGAAGCCACGTGACGCGCATCAAGATATGCGGTATCACGAACGCGGACGACGCCCGCGCGGCGCTGGCCGCCGGCGCCGACGCCATCGGGCTGGTCTTCGCCGCCTCGCCGCGCCGGGTCGGGCCGGAGCAGGCCCGGCGGATCGCCCGCAGCGTGCCGCCGCTGGCGACGGTCGTGGGCGTGTTCCGCGACGCGCCGCCCGACGAGATCGCCGACGTGCTGGCGCGCGTACCGCTCGACGTGTTGCAGCTCCACGGCGACGAGCCGCCAAGACAGTGCGCCGCGCTGCCGCGCCGGGTGGTCAAGCGCTTCAGGATTCTCAAGACCGACACGCCCGATACGCTGCGGGCGCAGCTGGCGGCCTATCGCGTCTCGGCGGCCCTGCTCGACCCCGGCGCGGGTGACGGGCAGCCGTTCGACTGGACGCTGGCCCGTGAACTGCCCGGGCCGGTGATGCTTGCCGGCGGGCTGTGCGCCGAAAACGTCGGCGACGCGATCAGGACCGCGCGCCCCTACGCCGTGGACGTGTGCTCCGGCGTCGAGCGCGAGCCGGGACGCAAGGACCACGACAAGATGCGGGCCTTCGTGGAGGCCGTCAGGAAAGCGGATGAACGACTTGGCAGCTAGACCCGGATACTTCGGAGAGTTCGGCGGGAGCTTCGTGCCCGAGACGCTGGTCTATGCGCTGCAGGAACTCTCCCGGGCGTACCAGGCCACCCGTACCGACGCCGACTTTCAGCGGCGGTTCGACGACGTGCTGCGCGATTATGTCGGCCGGCCGACGCCGCTCTATTTCGCCCGGCGGCTGAGCCAGCACCTCGGCGGCGCCCGGATCTACCTCAAGCGCGAAGACCTGGCCCACACCGGGGCCCACAAGATCAACAACGCCATCGGACAGGTGCTGCTGGCGACCCGCATGGGCAAACGCCGCATCATCGCCGAAACCGGTGCCGGCCAGCACGGCGTCGCGACGGCGACCGCCTGCGCGCTGCTCGGGGTCGAGTGCCACGTGTACATGGGCGCCGAAGACATCCGCCGCCAGCACATGAACGCCCTGCGGATGGACCTGCTCGGTGCCGAACTGGTCCGCGTCGAGTCGGGCAGCCAGACGCTCAAGGACGCGATCAACGAGGCCATCCGCGACTGGGTCACGAACGTCGAGACGACGCATTATGTGATCGGTTCGGTGGTCGGGCCGCACCCCTACCCCACGATGGTCCGCGATTTCCAGGCCGTCATCGGCCGCGAGACGCGCCGCCAGATCCTCGAGCAGGCCGGCCGGCTGCCGGACCTCATCATCGCGTGCGTCGGCGGCGGGTCGAACGCGATCGGCATCTTCCACGAATTCGTCGCCGACTCCGGCGTGCAGCTGGTCGGCGTCGAGGGCGGCGGGTGCGGGCTCGACTCGGGCAGGCACGCCGCCACGCTCGTCGGCGGCTCGCTGGGCGTGCTGCACGGCACGCGCAGCTACCTGCTCCAGAACGCAGACGGCCAGATTCTCGAAACCCACTCGGTTTCCGCCGGGCTGGACTACCCCGGCGTCGGACCGGAACATGCCTTTCTCAAAGACAGCGGGCGGGCCCAATACACGCTCGCCGAAGACGGCGCGGCCCTCGACGCGCTCAAGCTGCTGTGCAAACAGGAGGTCATCATCCCGGCGCTCGAGTCGGCCCACGCCGTCGCCGAGGCGGTCGAACGCGCGCCGCAGATGCCGCCGGATGCGATCATCGTGGTGAACCTCTCGGGCCGGGGCGACAAGGATCTCGAAATCGTGGAGGGACTGGTATGACGCTCCGCGACGTGTTCGAGCCGCTGCGGGCCCGCGCCGAGCTGGCGTTCGTGCCGTACCAGACCGCCGGTTTCCCGACGCTGGCCGATTCGATCGCCAACCTGCGCACGCTGGCGGATTGCGGCGCCGACATCCTCGAAGTCGGCGTGCCGTTCTCCGACCCGATGGCCGACGGCCCGACGATCCAGGCCTGCTCGCAGGTCGCGCTCGAAAACGGCGTCACGCTCGCCGCCACGCTGGCGGCGCTGCGCGACCTCGACGTCCCCGCTCCGCGGGTGATGATGTCGTACCTGAACCCGCTGCTCGCCTATGGTCGCGCCAGGCTGCTGGCGGACATGCAGGCGGCCGGCGTCCGGGGCCTGATCGTGCCCGACCTGCCGCTCGAAGAATCCGACGCGTGGCTCGCCGACGCCCGGGCCCGCGACATCAGCATCGTCTTCCTCGTCGCGCCCACCAGCACCGACGAGCGCATCGCCCGCGTGGCCGAGCGGACCGATGGATTCATCTACGCCGTCAGCCTCACCGGCACCACCGGCGCGCGCCGGCATCTGCCGGCGGGCCTGCCGGCGTTCCTGGAGCGCATCCGCGGGATCACCGACAAGCCGATCGTCGTCGGGTTCGGCATCGGCGCTGCGGAGCACGTTCGGGCGCTGCGCGGCAAGGCCGACGGCGTCGTCGTCGCCAGCCGGATCATCGACGCGATCCGCCGCGGGGAGGACTGGCCCCAGCTCGCGCGGAACCTGAAGGCAGCCACCAGGGCCTGACCGCCGAGGACCAGGCCCCCGCGGCGCAACACAGCAAGGAGCGGCACCCATGTTGGTCGTGATGAAAGCCGACGCCGAGCAGGCCGACGTCGATCGGGTTTGCCAGGCGATTACCGAACTCAACCTCACGCCCCACCCGATCCCGGGCAAGTCCCGCACCGCGATCGGCATCACGGGCAACGTCGGCCCGGTCGATCCCTCGCTGCTCAGCGCCCTGCCCGGCGTGATCGAGGTCATTCGCGTCACGCGGCCCTACAAGCTCACCGGCCGCGAGATGCAGCCCGAGGACACCGTCATCCGCGTGGGGGACGTGCGCATCGGCGGCCCCGAAATCACCGTGATCGCCGGTCCGTGCTCGGTCGAGTCCCACGAGCAGACCGTCAGCGGCGCCCGCCACCTGCGCGCGCACGGCGCCCACATGCTCCGCGGCGGGGCGTTCAATCCGCGCACCAGCCCCTACACGTTCCAGGGGCTCGGCGAAGAGGGGCTCAAGATCCTGGCCGAGGCCCGGGCCCGGACCGGCCTGCCCGTCGTGTCCGAGCTGATGGACATCGAGAACATCGACCTGGCCGAACGGTACGTGGACGTGATCCAGATCGGCGCGCGCAACATGCAGAACTATCCGCTGCTCAAGCGCGTCGGGCGCAGCCGAAAGCCGGTGCTGCTCAAGCGCGGCCTGGCCGCGACGCTGGAGGAGTTCCTGCTGGCGGCCGAGTACATCATGGCCGAGGGCAATCGCAACGTGATGCTCTGCGAGCGCGGCATCCGCACCTTCAGCGACTACTCGCGTTTCACGCTCGACCTGAGCGTGGTCCCCGAGCTCAAGCGCATCAGCCACCTGCCGGTGATCGTGGACCCCAGCCACGCGGCCGGGCGGCGGCACCTGGTCATCCCGCTCGCGCGGGCCGCGATCGCCGCGGGCGCCGACGGCGTGATGGTCGAGGTCCACGCCGAGCCCAAGCGGGCGCGCTCCGACGGCGCCCAGGCGCTGACCCTGGAGATGTTCGGCGAGCTGATGGAAGAGCTGCGGATCATCGCGCCCGCGGTGCGGCGAACCGCTTCGTCGGGCGGTTCCGCAGGCGCGTCGGCGTGAGGTAGCCCCGATGCCGCTGCCCGAGCTTCCGCACACGCCGTGCTGGTATCGCCGACTGGCCGCCCGGGCGGTCCCCGTCGATCTGTTCCGCGCGCTCTACGCCGACGAGCCGCGCGCGTTTCTGTACGAATCGCTCGAGGCCCACGGCGGCCGCGGCCGCTACTCGTTCATCGGGGCCAAGCCGCGGGCGGTCTTTTGCTGTCGCGGCGACCGCCTGCAGCTCGAACTGGACGGTCGCCGGCATCACGCCACCGGCGCGCCCCTGGCCGCCCTGCGCAAGCTGATCCGCACGCAACCGGACATCCCGCCGGTCGCTCCGTTCTGCGGCGGGGCCGTCGGCTACCTCAGCTACGACACGGCTCGCTGGACCGCGCGCATCCCCGACGCGAACCCCGACGACCTGGGCGTGCCCGACGCCCTGTTCATC
>CAYRXN010000387.1:0-12921 GCA_964428275.1 uncultured Planctomycetales bacterium
GGCTTGCCGCAGCTCGGCGAGGGTCCGCCGGCCGGCTTCGCTGCCGAGCCATTCGACCAGCGACGCGGCGACCTCCGGCCCGACGCCGTCGATCTCCATCAGATCGTCCTGGCTCGCCGCTACCAGCGCGTCGATCGCGCCGAAACGCCGGGCGATCAGCTCGGCCGTGTTGGCGCCGACGTGGCGGATGCCGAGTGCCGCGAGCACGCGGGCCAGCGGCTGCTGCTTGCTCCGCTCGATCGCGTCGAGCAGGTTGTCCACGCTCTTTTGACCGAGCCGCTCGATCCGGATGAGTTTCTCGCGGTGGTCGCGCAGGCGGTAGAGGTCGGCGAAACTGCGCACCAGGCCGTGCTCGTAGAGCGCTTCGAGCAGTTTGGGGCCGGCCCCCTCGATGTCCATCTGATCGCGGCCGCAGAAGAACTTGAGGCGTTCGAGCACCTGGGCGGGGCAGGCGGGGTTGATGCAGCGCAGGTAGACGCCGCCTTCGTCCTGCACGACGCCGCCGCCGCACTCGGGGCACGTCGCGGGCGGCTCGATCGGGCGGGCGTCGGGCGGGCGCTTCTCGGGCAACACGCGGACGACCTGCGGGATGATCTCGCCGGCCTTCTCGACGATCACCGCGTCGCCGACGTGCAGATCGAGCCGCCGCACCTGGTCGAAGTTGTGCAGCGTGGCCCGGCGCACGGTCGTGCCGGCGAGCTCGACCGGCTCCAGGTTCGCCACCGGCGTGATCGTGCCCAGCTTGCCCACCTGGAAATCGACCGACACCAGGCGGCTCTCGGCCTGTTCGGCGGCGTACTTGAAGGCGATGCACCAGCGTGGGGCCTTGCTCGTCGCGCCGAGCCGCTCGCGCAGCGCAAGCTGGTTGACCTTCACCACCAGCCCGTCGGTGTCGTAGTCCAGCTCCTGGCGGCGGACTTCCCACTCCCCGACGAACGCGATCACCGCGTCGATGTCACCACATCGGCGGGCGTGGCGGCTGGTGGGGATCCCCCACCGGCGCAGCAGGTCGAACAGTTCCGTGTGCAGCGTCACCCCGGGCGGAAACGGCTCGATCAGGCCGTGGCCGTGGGCGCAAAACGCCAGCCCGCGCTGCGCGACGACGCGGGCGTCGAGCTGCTTGAGCGTGCCGGCGGTCGCGTTGCGCGGGTTCTTGAACGGTTCCTCGCCCGACTCCCGCCGGCGGCGGTTGGTCTGTTCGAAGTCGCTTCGCGGCCAGAAGACCTCGCCGCGGACCTCGACCAGCGCCGGCACGTCTTCGCCCAGCAGCCGCAACGGGATGCTGCGAATCGCCCGGACGTTGTGCGTGATGTCATCGCCGGTCTGCCCGTCGCCGCGCGTGGCACCGAGCACGAGCCGGGCGTCCTCGTAACGCAGGCCCACCGCCACCCCGTCGATCTTGGGATCGACGACGTAGTCGAACGGCGCGTCGCCGAGCGCCTTGCGCACGCGCGCGTCGAACTCGCGCAGCTCCGCCGGCGAGTAGGTGTTGTCGATCGAGAGCATCGGGACGGCGTGGCGGACGTGCGCGAACCCCTCGAGCGGCTGCTCGCCCACCCGCTGCGTGGGGGAGTCCGGCGTGACCAGCTCGGGATGTTCCGCCTCGAGCGTGCGCAGCTCCTCCATCAGCCGGTCGTACGCGCGGTCGGAGATCTCCGGCGCGCCGAGCGTGTAATACAGATGATCGTGGTGGCGGATCCGGGCGCGCAGCCGTTCGATTCGGCGGGCCACCTCGTGATCGGGTTTCGCAGGCATGGCGGTTCGTTCTCCCACAAGCCGGCGGACGGCCGTTTCTTGACGCCACCGACCGCGTTCGTAAGATGCCTGCATGGCAGGCCAGAACTACCCTCCCAAGATCGTCGGCGACGCCTTTACCTTTGACGACGTCCTGCTCCAGCCGGCGCGCTCGTCGATCCATCCCCGTGAGATCGACGTCGCCACCCAGTTTACCCGCGGCATTCGGATAAACATCCCCCTCGTCTCGGCCCCGATGGACACGGTGACCGAGTCCAGCCTCGCCATCGCGCTGGCCCAGGAGGGGGGGATCGGGGTGATCCACCGCAACCTCGGCATCGAGGAACAGGCCCGCGAGGTCCGCAAGGTCAAACGCTCGGAGAGCGGCGTCATCCTCGACCCGGTCACGCTGCGCCCGGAAGACTCGATCGAACACGCCCGCCGGACGATGGACCTCCACAACGTCAGCGGCATCCCGATCACGCACGCCGACGGCCGGCTGGCCGGGATTCTCACCCGCCGCGACCTCAAGTTCCGCGAGCCATCGGAACAGACGATCGCCGACGTCATGACGGCCGAGAACCTGGTCTGTGCCCCGCCCGACACGCGGCTCGACGACGCGGAGGCGATCCTGACCCGGGCCAAGGTCGAAAAGCTACTGCTGGTGGACGAGGCGGGCAAGCTCGCCGGGCTGATCACGATGCGCGACATCGAACGCTCACGCGAGTACCCCCGGCGCTGCAAGGACGAGCGCGGCCGGCTGCGGGTCGGGGCCGCGATCGGCGTCCACGACTACGAACGGGCCGCGCGGCTCATCGCCGCGGACGTGGACGTGCTCGTGATCGACACGGCGCACGGCCACAGCGACGCGGTGCTCGAGACCGTGCGCGAATTGCGGCGGCGGCTCGACATTCAGATCGTCGCGGGCAACGTGGCCACCGCCGCGGCGGTCCGCGACTTGATCGAAGCGGGCGTGGACGCGGTCAAGGTGGGGGTCGGGCCGGGCTCGATCTGTACGACCCGGGTGGTCACGGGCGTGGGCGTTCCGCAGATTTCCGCGATCTTCGCGGCGGTTTCGGCCGCCGGCGACGTGCCGATCATCGCCGACGGCGGCGTGCGCTACAGCGGGGACGTGGCCAAGGCGATCGCCGCCGGGGCCCACAGCGTGATGCTCGGCTCGCTGTTCGCGGGGATGGACGAGTCGCCGGGCCAGCTCGTGCTCTGGAAGGGACGCCGCTACAAGGAATACCGCGGCATGGGCTCGCTGGGGGCCATGGTGCGCGGCAGCGCCGAACGCTACGGCCAGGCCGCGGACCAGCCGCAGAAAATGGTTCCCGAGGGCGTCGAAGGGCGCGTGCCCTACCGCGGCCCGCTGAGCGAATTCGTCTACCAGCTCGTCGGCGGGCTGCGCCAGGGCATGGGCTACTGCGGCGCGCGCGACATCGCCGAATTCCGCCAGAACGCGCGTTTCGTGCGCACCAGCACCGCGGGGATGGTTGAATCTCACCCGCACGACATTACGATCACCAAGGAACCGACCAACTACGCCATCGAATATCACGGCGACGAGTGAGGCGCTGCCATGCATGACGCGCGTAACCGGACGAATCGAAACGGGAGTAGAGGTTTGACGGCCGCGGCGGCGGCCCTGCTGGGCGCAACCCTGCTCGCCGGTTGTGCGCAGATTCCCAACCAGTGGGTCGAGGACGGGCCGGCCGCGACCGAATCCTGGGAATCCCCCACCAGCGCCGACATCCTCGCCAGGGTCAAGCCGGCCGAGCAGCGCAACCGCGGCTGGGAGGAGACCTCGCCGGCGGAGACTTCCGGCGCCGTGCTCCACGGGCCGCTCTACTTCGAGGACCCGTTCGAGGACAAGGGCGCCGGCCGCGAAGGGACCAACAAGTACTACATCGGCTGGGAAGACTACTTCGCGGTGGCCTACTGCTACTCGCGCTTCACGCTCAACTGGCTGGCCCTTCCGGTCAGCGCCGTCGTGACCCCGCCGTGGACCGCGATGGAAAGCGACGGCGAGCTTTCCGAGCAGGCCCTGGGTTACGACCACGACGCCACGCGCGCCGTGGCCGCCACAACAGGCAAATAGCCCCTGTCAATCCTTTCGATTCCTGAACACGATGCGCCGCCGGGCGCTTGCGCGCGTGGCGCCCGTCATGGTGCGCAGCACGCGCAGACCTTCGCAATCGGTCGTCGGGTACTCTGGTCGGGACCGCGGTCCCGGATCAAAGACCCGGTTCGTCGCGTTCGGGGCGCGTCGGCCAGGGGATTCCGCCGTGCGGGCTCTTGGGCCGGTGGCCGCGCAGGTGTCCGCCGGCACGGCGGACGATCCGCTCCGGGCGCGCGCCGACCGGAAACACCACCCCCACCGGCACGAACGAACCGGGGGCCGGCCGCAACTGGTCGAGCCAGTAGGCCGAGTCGTCCCGTTCGAAGATCATGAACCGCCCCCGGTTGGCGGCGTCGCGGGCCCGGTGGTAGCGCATGTAGATCCGCCGTTCGTCCACGCCGACGATTTCGATCTTCCCGGTCTCGTGCGACATCACGAACCGCGGCCGGCGCGCGAGCCCCGAGCCGAGCGTGAGCGCTTTCTGGAAGATCTCCCACCCCCGCACGATCGGCACCTCGTAGGGCTCGTTGCCCGCGGTCGGCCGACCCTGGAACAGGTAGTACGGCGTGCAGCCGACCCACGACAGCTCGCGGTACAGCTCGGCGAGCACTTCCGGATCGTCGTTGACCCCGCGGATCAGCGGGCACTGGTTCACGCAGATCACGCCGCAGTCGATGAACTTGGCGAGCCCCTCGCGGGCCGCGGGCGTGAGCTCCCGCGGGTGGTCGAAGTGGGCCATCAGGTAGATCCGCCGATCGGCACTCGAGTATTCGCACAGCAGGTCCTGGAGCGGCTTGTCCTGGAGGATGCGGAAGGGATTGAACGCGGGGATCTTGGTGCCGATGCGGATGATGCGGACGTGCGGAATCTCGCGCAGGCGCGTGATGATCTCTCGCAGGCGGCGCGTGCTCATGATGAGCGGGTCGCCGCCGGTCAGCAGCACGTTGGTGACTTCCGGGTGTTCGGCGATATAGCGGATGCCCTCGGAAATGTCCTTGCGCACCTCGTCGTTCTCGTCCATGAACAGCCGCTTGCGGAAGCAGTAGCGGCAGTAGGCCCCGCACACCTCGTTGCACAGCAGCAGGACGGTATCCGGGTACTTGTGCTGAACGCCGGGGGCGACGGTGACGGCGGCTTCGTTGCTGGCGTCGATCCGGCCCCAGTCGCTGAGCTCCTCGGCCCGGGGAATGATGAGCTGGCGGATGGGGTCGTCGGGGTCGTTCCAGTCGATCAGGTCCAGGTAGTAGTCGTTTGCACGGAAGACATAGGCCTTCGCGACGCGGCGAAGCGCCTCCCGCTGGTCGGGAGGGATGTTGGGGATGCGGTCCACGTCGAGGACGTATCGGACGCGTCGGTCGGCGGCGGCGGTGCGCTCCTTTGGCAGTGTCTCTTGGGCCATGCGTTTATCCTCCATGCAAACGGTGTATGTTCGTCGGTTCGAGAGCGGGAGCGGCGGCCGCAGCCGGACTTGATCAGCCGCGGACACAGGCCGGCATCAGTGTCGAGCCGGGGGTGGGGAGCCGCTCGCTCAACCGTGCCCACCAGATGCTATGGGCAGAGCGTCCGGCACGCAAGTGTTGATAAGCAAACAGTTTATAATCAGGATCGGGCGATCCGGCGTAACCCCCTGCGAAATCAGGAAGTTAGCAGAAAACGTCCGCAACGGGTTATCAGGCCTCGGGACGCCGAAAAACGGCCACCACATCCTCCACCGGCACCACGAACAGGCGATTGTCACCCTCGAAATCGACCGGAATGGCGTTCTTCGGGTTGAACAGCACCTTGTCGTACTGGCGGATGGGGTAGTCCTCGTCCCGCTCGACCTGGGCCGAAACGGCCACGATCCGCCCGGTGATGGTGGGAATCTCGATATTACCGGGCAACTGGATGCCGCCCTTCGTCGTCTTCTTGTCCTCGTCCTTGCGGATCAGGACGCGGGTTCCGATCGGCTCGACGGTCTCGAGTTGGGCCCTCGGCTTGGTTTGTCCCATCGAACACCTCTCGTGTATTCTGGCGGCGATTGGCAATCACCTGATCGATTGTATCATCGGGTGGCAGACCGCGGCGGACGGGGCCCCGGCCTGCGATCGCACACGGAGCACTCTATTGCATCCCGAAACGCTTCGCAAACTGCTCGAACAGCTCGTCCGCGGCGAGGTTTCCGTGGCCGCCGCCCTCGATCGGCTGCGCGGCCTGCCCTACGAGGACATCGGCTTCGCCCGGCTCGACCACCATCGACCGCTGCGCTGCGGGTTCCCGGAAGTGGTCTTCGGACAGGGCAAGACCGACGGGCAGATCGTCGAGATCTTCACCCGCCTGGCCGAACGCGGCGGCAACGTACTGGCCACCCGCGTCTCGAAAGCAGCCGGCGAGCAAATCGTAACCTCTGTCGAAAACGCCTGTTACAACGAGCTTGCCCGGGTGGCGTTCCTGCGCCGCTCGGCGGCGGCCCCCGGCGGCGGAACGATCGCCGTGGTGGCGGCGGGGACCGCGGACCTGCCCGTCGCGGAGGAGGCCCGCATCACCGCCGAGCTGATGGACCAGCGCGTCAAGACGCTCTACGACGTCGGCGTCGCCGGCCTGCACCGGCTGCTGGCCGAGAGCGATACGCTGCGCCAGGCGAACGTGCTCGTGGTCGTGGCGGGGATGGAAGGAGCGCTTCCGAGCGTGGTCGGCGGGCTCGTGGCCGCGCCCATCGTCGCCGTTCCCACCAGCGTGGGATACGGGGCGAGCCTGGGCGGCATCGCGGCCCTGCTGGCGATGCTGAACTCGTGCGCCGCCGGTGTGTCGGTCGTGAACATCGACAACGGGTTCGGGGCCGGCTACCAGGCGGCGTTGATCAACCGGCTTGCGACCGAGCGGTCGGCGGCGGCCCCCGACGCGGACGGGCCGCCGGGACGTGCATGATTCGGTCTTGTCAACCGCGCGGAAAGGGGACAGTCAGATGAGTGGAAACGCAGGCGGACCGGACGTGGGGCCAGCCCCGCCCGCCCCGACCCAGGCGGTGCCCACCATCGAGCCACGCCCGGACGACGCCCACAAGGGGTCCGTCGGGCGCGTGGCGCTGGTCGCGGGCAGCCGGGGCATGAGCGGGGCGGCGTGCCTGGCGGGGCTCGGGGCGCTGCGCGGCGGCGCGGGGCTCGTGCGCGTGCTGACGCCGCGGTCGGCGCAGGTCATCGTGGCGTCGAGCGACCCGTGCCTGATGACCGTGCCGCTTCCCGAGAGCGAGGCCGGCCTGCTCAGCCCGGACGGGCTGGCGGCGGCGCTCGAAGAGACGATCAAATGGGCCGACGTCCTCGCGCTGGGGCCGGGGCTGGGACAGGGTCCCCAGACGGCCGAGGCGGTGCAGTGGGTGTTGTCGGCGTTCGCCGGGCCGATGGTGATCGACGCGGACGGCCTCAACAACATCGCGACGCTCGGACCGGGGGCCTGGGGCGCCCGCCGGGGCCGGGTGACCGTGCTCACTCCCCATCCCGGCGAAGCGGCCAGGCTTCGTAAAGCATTGGGGTTGAGCGCGTTGCGTCCCGAGGGCGACGATGCCCGCCTGCGGCTGGCACACGAGCTGGCCCGCGCGACGGACGCGGTCGTGCTCCTCAAGGGGCACCGCACCGTCGTCTGCACCGCCGGGCAGACGTACGTCAACGGGACCGGCAACCCCGGCATGGCGACCGGCGGCATGGGTGATGTGCTCACGGGCCTGCTCGCCGCGCTGGTCGGGCAAGGTTTGGGGCCGTTCGAGGCGGCGTGCGTCGCCGCCCACTGCCACGGAGCCGCCGGCGACCTGTGCGCCAGGCGGATCGGGCCGATCGGTTTTCTGGCGCGGGACGTGGCCGAGGCCCTGCCCGCGGCGCTGGCCCAGGTTTACGGCGATCGGCTGGGGTTCCGTTGATCGACCGGGGCGGACTTGCTGTGCGCGTAGCGCTGCTGGTGACGGATCTCGAACGCGGCGGCACGCCGTTGCGGCTGGCGCGGCTGGCGCGCGGCCTGAGCGCGCGGGGTCTCGACGTCTCGGTCGGGTGTCTGGCACCGCCGGGGCCGGTCTCGGACGCGCTCGATCGCGAGGGAATCCGGACATTTGCGTGCGGCGCGCGAGGGCAAGCCGACGTGCGGGCGCTGTTGCGGCTGGCGGCGCACCTGCGCCGGCTGCGGCCCGACCTGCTTCACGCGACGCTGACGCACGCGAACGTCGCCGCCCGCTTGGCCGGCGACTGGCTGCGGATTCCCGTGCTCACGTCCACGGCCACGATCGAAGTCGAGCGCCGCGCGCATCTGCTGTTCGAACGGCTCACGGCCCATCTCGACGCGGGCCACATCGTCAACAGTCGCTCGCTGGCGCGGCACGTGGCCGATTCGTTCTTGCTTTCGCCGGAGAAGATCCACGTCGTGCCGCCGCTGGTGGCCCCGCCGGGTCCGCGGATCGACTGGAAAACGGCGCGCCGCGGCCTGGGAGTACCCGAGGGCGCGTTCGTCGTGGCCTGGGCGGGGCGCTTCGATCCCGTCAAGCGGCTGGAGGTTGCGATCGAAGCGGTCGAGCGGCTTTCGGGTGCTCCGGAGACGTGGCTGCTGCTCGCCGGCGACGGTCCGCTGCGGGCGGAAACCGAACGCCGCATCGCGAAGTCGCCGGCGGCCGCGCGGATTCGGCTGCTCGGGTGGTGCGACGACCTCGCGCGGCTGTTTTCGGCGAGCGACGTGCTGCTGTTCCCGTCGCGGACCGAAGGCATGCCCAACACGGTGCTCCAGGCGATGTGGTTCGGGTTGCCGGTGGTCGGAAGCGACATTCCGGCGCTGCGCGAGCTGGCGGGGGCCGACTCGCGGCTGATGCTGGTGGATGGCCTGAGTGCCCCGTTCGCCGAGGCGCTGGAGCGGCTCCGGCGCGACGCGTCGCTGCGCGGCGCGCTGGCGCGGCGCGCAAGCGACTGGGCCCACGAGGCGCTGCTGCCTGACCGCGCAGTCGGCGCGGTGCTGGGCGTGTACGAGCGTGTGCTTGCCAGCGCGCGGGGGACGTAGCTGCCGCATGCGTTGAGCGGATTGAAGCGTCAGGACGTGAAACGAAGCCGGCGCCATTCATGGCAGCGCCGGCTCCGGAATCGGCAAAGGCGGTTTCGAGGGCGGTCCAACCGAGTCACGCACGCGATGCAGCGCCCCGACAGCGGAGGAGGAACCTTGGAGGTCTGCCGGGCGAGCGCAGCCGGGTTACCAGGGCCAGCCGAACCAGTCGTCGTACCACACGTCCACGCTGTAGCTGTCGTCGTACCAGTATTCGTCGTAGGTGTCTTCGTAGTACACGTCTTCGTAGTAGACATCATCCGTGTAGTAGCCGGGCTCTCCGTAGAACGAGTAGGCGTAGTCCAACTCGTCACAGCCGGTTTGAGCGAACAACGCGGCCCCGATCAGCACAATGGCGGCAAGTCTTTTCATGGCAAGCTCCTATGTTTCACATCCCAGTCGGCCGTTGCGGAAACGCCGCGGACGGCCCACATTTTTCGACGGCCGGGGCGAATCGACTATTCACGCCAATCCCGTTTTCTTGCAGCCGCAGGCGGCGCATGCCGGCAATCGTCAGCGAGGAACCAGGCCAGGGTGCCCCCTCGCCAAACGCCCAGCCAAGGCGTAAGACACGCCGAGAGAACGATGGACAGTGGGCGCGGCTGGCCCCAAGGAGATAAACCCGCCGACCCTGCTGACCCACCTGCGATCAACCCGATCGGCCGATTTCGAGACTTGCCGAAATCGCCGCAAGGTGCTAACACACAGCGTGACGCCACCGTAGCTCAATTGGCAGAGCAGCGGTTTTGTAAACCGCAGGTTGAGGGTTCGAGTCCCCCCGGTGGCTGTTGGGTGATGTCCGGCCAGGCCGTGACTTATCGGCGGTATGGGTCACGGTGGCGTCCCGAGGGCGCAGGTCGGTTCGGACCGCCTGGAATCCCACTGGTCAGACCGGAAACAGCCGGTTTGCCGGCAAACCGGCCCGGCGGCTGCCTCCCGGGGAGCATGCCTGCCGACTTTTCTCAGGTACGCCCTGCATCGCGGGGGCATGCCCGTTGACAAGTCCGTGCTCGATGCGGAGGGACCAGCCGGAACCGGGCCGGGGGCACGTTTCGCAGCCGCACGCGCATGCCCGCTGACGTCCGGGCACGAGACCCGGCGGGCACCCTGCCTTGCGTCCCCGGCCAAGACGGCCGGCGCGGCCATCTGTCGGGAAACGAACCTGCCCAACCTCTTGACGCCACCCCTGGCCGCTCGGGCAGCGAAAAGACCTTGGCACCCAGACGGGACGGCAATACGATGGAGGTGCCGGCAGCGGTCGCGGCCCCGGGGCGAACGTGGCTCGCATCGCGGGACGTCACCGCTGGTGGATGTTCAGATCGAGTCGTTCTTCACGGACTGCATCACGAGGGTGTGGCACATGCGCACGGACCGCTCGACTCTCCGGAGACGCGGATTCACACTGATCGAGTTGCTTGTCGTAGTCGCCATCATCGCCCTGCTCATCTCGATCCTGCTGCCCACGCTGAGTGCGGCGCGAGAGAAGGCCCGTTTCGTCAAGTGCGCCGCCAACCTGCATGCTCTGATCACAACGACGCGCATCTACGCCGACGAGAACAAGGACATGATCCCCTTCCCCAACTGGATCCTCTGGCAACACGGCCGGGAGGTGGGGGTTCCCGGCTGGCTCTATGGTGGGAAGGCTCGGCGCTTTCTGCGCAAGCTCGAACGGCGCCGCGCCGGCAGGAACATCGGCCTGATCTGGCCCTACCTGAGAGACGAAGCCATCTACCGCTGTCCCAGCCACGTCGTCGATCTCAACTGGCGTGTCGGCGGGCGCACCGCCGACAACTTCTCCTGGACGCTGACCAGCTACCTGATGAACGGGGCCATGGCAGACTTCCCCCCCAGCACCGACTACCCCCACTCCACGCACAAGATCGAGAAGTACCGCCCCGATGCCGTCACATTCTGGGAACCGCCCTGGCTCGAACGCGGCTACGATGAAACCGTCGGCTGGAACGACGGATCGAGCTACCCGTCCGAGCGCTTCACGACGCGCCACGGCGGCGTCGCTACCGTCGCCCACATCGACGGACACGCCAGCGTCTACGACGACGCGAAGTGGAAAAAGGACCTCGAATTCGCGCCCAGCCCGCTCTGGTGTGCCGCCGGCACACGAACGGGCGGACCGCCGTAAGGCGAACGCAACTGCCGCGGGCACGCTCGCAACCACAAGGAAAGACACGCGACAGCGGGCCGCGCGGCCCTCGACCGCAGCCAAAGCGACGGAGGGACCGTGGAAGAGACCGAGAGACACTCGCCGACCGGGGCTTGGCCGGCATGATCCACCGCCGGGTCAGCACAAGCCCCGGTCAACCGGAGGCGCCGTGGTTCTCGCGCCGGCGGGGCCGGTCAGGGCCCGGCCGGCCTGGCTGAAGCACTGGGGGAATCGGAAGCCGCTTTGCAGCCGGTAAAGACCGCTCCCGGCGATGGTACCGCTGCGCAGCCGACGAAACCGCCGCCCCGGAGCAAACGACCCCAGGACAGGCGGGAGCCGGAACGAAGCGTGGGAAGAGGGGCGGGCAGTGCCCACCCCTCTTGTCGGCCGGTTACGTGAGCACTGCCCCGCCTGTTGGCTTCGGCGTTCTCGCCCGTCAGCGCCTCTTGCGCGCGCGGTGCTTGCGGCGCAGTTTGGCCCCGCACAAGCCGAGGATCGTGAGCGGGGCCGCGCTGAGCGAGCCGACACCGCAGGCGCCCGCACCGCACCCCGTCGGTACGAGCGCGTCGACGTCCGCGGGCACGTCGGCGTCGGACTGGTCGTCCTCCCCGGCGTCCGAGGCGTTCGAGCCGCCATCGTCGTTGCCCGAAGGTTCGTCCGGCTGATCGGCGTGACCGCCGGGTGCGTCCCCGCCACCCGGCTCATCCGGCGGCGGCGCGTCCTCGTCGGTACTGTCGCCGGTGTCCGTGTCGCCGGTGTCTTCTCCGGCATCTCCGTCGTCGCCGGCATCGTCATCGGACGAAACCGCGGACGGATCATCCGTAATCAGCAGCCTGGCGTCGGCGACCGAGTAGTTGCCGTCGATGTCCATCGCGACGATGCGCAGGGCGACCTGCTTGGGCAGCGCATAGCGCGTGAAGAACTCGCTCGACGTTTCGACCTTCACGCGGTTGTAGGTAAAGACGCCGTCGCCGGCCTGTTCGTCGCCCTTGGTACCGTCGTCCTTGAGCTTCGTCAGGTAGCGGATCGGCGCCTTGCCCAGGCCGTCGGGGTGTGCCAGGCCGTCGATGACGACGTCGGTCTGGTCGACCCAGTCGATGTTGCCGGCTCCCTGCGGATCACTGACGACGACGCGGACCGTGATCTCGGGCGGATCGTCGGCGTAGAGCAGGGCCGCGGCACTGAACTCGACGGAGACGATCCGCGGGGCTTGGCTGTAGTTCGGGTCGGCCACGTCGACGCGGTCGATGACGGCTTCGGTGCAGACGACGTTGGGCAGCGCGCGACCGCCGACGAAGTAGTGCGTCGCCCCCGTGCACAGGTCGCTCACCTTGGGCGGCCAGTCGTCGAGCGTGATGCCGCTGAAATAGGTGTCCCGGTGGGCGCCGCTGGCGAGGTCGACCAGGGCCATGTTGTGGTCGCCGCCGTGGACCAGCGCGTGGGTTCCTTCGGGGTTGAGCGAGGTGGGCGTGATGTTGTCGCCGCCGCCGTCGAGGATCAGCGTTTTGGCTCCGCTGGCCAGGTCGACCAGGTAGAGTGCCGTCGTGTCCGAACCGCCGGCGCTGTCTTCGACGTGATAGAGCGCCACGCGCGCGTCGGCGGAGATCAGCCGGCTGGGCACGTCCTGGAGTTCCCAGACGTAGCGGTGTTCCTCGTCGGGCATGCGCGCCGGGCCGGCCGCGGTGGCCCTCCACATCGAGCGGGGCTCGCTGTTCGAGCCGCCGCCGGAGCCCCACCCGCCGTAGCGAAACAGCAGCGCAGTGCCGTCGGACGATCCGTCGAGCAGGTCGATGCGGTACACGTCGTTGATGGCGGTGATCTCGTTGAGCCCCATGTACTTGGCCGGCGGCGTGCCGAT
>CAYRXN010000388.1:0-3777 GCA_964428275.1 uncultured Planctomycetales bacterium
CGGAAGAACGTCGAGCCCGATCCGGTCATGCGCGCCGCGTCGCAAACCCGCCGCAACGCCGCCGCGAAATCCGCCAGCCCCGGTACCGCCCGCAGCGCCGCCACCTCGAGGTCGTTGTAGAGCAGGGGCATGAGGCGTTCCGCGTCGCCGGCCTGTGCGAGAATCTCCGCCGCTGCCGGACGCGGCGGCGACGCGCGCAGATCGTCCCAGGCCCGGTACACGGCCGCCGTGTCCGCGTGGATCGGCGGCGTAACCAGCAGCACCCAACCGTGCAGCGGCGTCTCGATCGGCTCGACGACCTCGCCGCGCCCGCCCACCACGCACGGGCCACCTGCGAGAAACAGCGGGACATCCGAGCCGATTCCGGCCGCCAGCGCGCCGAGCCGCGCCGTCGAGAGGTTGAGCTTCCAGTGATTGCAGAGCAGGCGCAGCGTGGTGGCCGCATCGGAACTGCCGCCGCCCAGCCCGGCCCCGGCGGGGATGCGCTTGGCCAGCGTGATGTGAACGCCGGCGGGTGGCTCCGGAGCTTCGCCGGCCAGCCGACGGGCGGCCCGCAGCGCGAGGTTGCGCTCATCGGTGGGGATGGTCGGTGCATCGCAGGAAAGGGTGATCCGCCCGTCGTCGCGCCCGCGCAGCGCCACCGTGTCGCACAGCCCGACGCGCACGATCAGCGATTCGATTTCGTGGAAGCCGTCCGGGCGGCGCGGTCCGACGCGCAGCGTCAGGTTGAGCTTGGCGGGAGCCGGCAAGGCGAGCGCGTTCATGACGCCGCTCAGGATGGACGCCGACCGGCGCGGGGTCAAGCCCACGCTTGCTGTCGCGTGGGTGCGGGGATAGATTCGCACGTTGTCGCACGGCAATTCCGGACTGCACCAGAAGGAGCCAATCCATGAAACTCGGCGTAATGGCGGCAGGACTCGGCGGCATGAAATGGGAGCAGGCGCTCGATTACTGCAACAAGGTCGGGCTCGAGGCGATCGAGCTGCCGGTGGGGGCCTACCCCGGCAAGCCGTTCTTCGACCCCGAGGAGGTGCTGGCCAGCCCACGCAAGCAGCAGAAGATCAAGGACGACTGCGCCAAACGCGGGCTCGAGATCGTCGGCCTGGCCGTCCACGGCAACCCGGTCAGCCCGGTCCGCAAGGTCCAGCGCGAACACCGCCGGGCCCACAAGACCGCTGTTCGCCTGGCACCCAAGCTGGGGACCGACGTGGTGATCACGTTCTCCGGCTGCCCCGGCGGCTCGCCCGATGACAAGATGCCGAACTGGGTCACGTGCGCCTGGCCGCCGGAGTTCGAGAAGATCCGCGATTACCAGTGGAACGACGTGCTGATCCCGTTCTGGACCCGGGCGGCCAAGGAAGCCGCCAGGGAAGGCGTCAGGATCGCGTTCGAGGCCCACCCGGGCTTTTGCGTCTACAACCCCGAGACGATCCTGAAGATCCGCGCGTGCGGATCGCCGATCGGCGCGGACTGCCCGTCGAACCTGGGGGCCAACCTCGACCCGTCGCACTTCTTCTGGCAGGGGATCGACCCGGTCGAAGCCGCCCGCGTGCTCGGCGACGCCGGCTGCATCTTCCACGTCCACGGCAAGGACACCGGCATCGACGCCGCCAATACGCGCGTCAACGGCACACTGGACGCCAAGAGCTACGGCGACGTGCACCACCGCTCGTGGATCTTCCGCACCTGCGGCTACGGCCACGGGGACGAGTTCTGGAAGCCGTTTGTCAGCATGCTGAAGATGAAGGGCTACGACGGCGTCATCAGCATCGAACACGAAGACTGCATGATGAGCGTCCAGGAAGGTTTCGAGAAGGCCGTCGCCTACCTGCGCGGCGTGCTGATCAAGGAAAGCGCCGGCGAGGCGTGGTGGTTCTAGAGGGCAGAGTGCAAGAGGCACGCTGCCTCCGCGTCGGGGCGCGCGATCGTAAAGATGATTCAAGATTCAAAGCATTGAGGCAACGAGGCAACGGGGCGACGAAGCTGCGTGGCGTAATTCGCCATTCGTAATTCGCTGCGAAGCGAGGCGCAAAGGCAACAGAGCAACGGGGCAGCAAGACGCGCGGGAGGCGGAACCAAACGAAGCGCCGCGGGTACTTAGCCCGCGCGGTGTCCCCGCCGGAAACATGGCATCCACAGCACCGGGGCACCGCGATCCCAACATGTTGAAGCCAACCAACACTTGTGCGGAGGGGATCTGGATGCAGGCTGGTGACAAGAGAATGCGTGTCGGCGTGTTGCGAATCAAGGGGCGAACCGAACATATCACGCCCGGTCTACGGACAACCGATGTGGCATCTCTGGAAATCAAAGAAGAGGACGGGATGTATTTCCTCTTTCGTCTCGATTCGAACGGCCGTTGCGTAGCGGATACGTGCCATCTGTCGCTTGAGGAGGCAGTGGCCCAGGCCACCTGGGAATATGAGATCGAGGAGCCCTGGGAAAGCCTGGAATAGGACGGTTCGCTGCCTGTTTCGCGCGGCCCGTTGTCCGGAGTTCCGCACAGCCCACGTGATCTTCATGCGCAACGTCTGACGGCGAACAAGGTCGCCAAGTTCGTCGCATCACTGCAATGAAGCGGAAGAAACCCGAGTAATCGGAAACGCGGGGTTTTCCGGGAACCGTCCGGTGAACCGTCGCGAGCTGAAGCAATCTCGCGCGGCGCAACGGTGTAACCGCGGACGGAGCGTCGTTGTCCGGGGCTCCCCCACCCACATACCGGTTGCGATGACACGCCTCGGGGTAAGCCGAGCAGTCGGCACGGCTGCGCTCCACCGGCTTGGCTGGCCCTGCTGTGCCGTGATTATCGGGCCAGAGGCGGCGAAGGATCGGGTTTTTTCGCATTTCGCACTTGATGCAGCCGGGTGGGCGGCGTTTAGCAATAGTGAACGGCGTAAGCAGCGGCGTGAACGACCACGAAGGAGCGGCGATGCGTCACCTCGAGCGACTCGGCTTGCCGGATACGGCCGACTGGACCGACACCGTCGGCCGGCTGCACCGATTCGCCCTGACGCTCACCCACGACGGGCACGCAGCCGACGACCTCACGCAACAGGCCCTCGCGAACGTGCTCGCCCGGGCACCCGGCCAGATCGGCAACGCCGCGTACCTTCGCCGTTCGCTGGTTCGCCTGTGGCTTGACAGCCAGCGCTCCTGGCGCCGCCGCATGGCCCACCTGGTTCGCGTGGCGGCTTCGGCGACCCGCTGGAAGACCGATCGCGACCGGGCGGACGAACGCGAGCAGGTCGAACGTGTGCGGGCGGCGGTGGCACTGCTGCCGCCCCGGCAACGGGCCGTGCTGACGCTGCGGCTGATCGAGGGGCTGGATTATGCGGATATCGCAGACATGCTCGGGTGTTCACTCGAGAGCGTGCGAGCCAGTCTGCACTTGGCACGCCGGCGCGTCCGCCGGGTGCTCGGAGAAGAGCCATGAACGCGAAGCCGAACGAGTGGACAGACGCAGACCTGGAGCTGTACCACGACGGCGAACTCGAGCCGGCGCGGCAAGAGGCCCTGGCCGATGCCCTGCGCAAGGACACCGGGCTTCGCGAGCGGCTGGCCGCGATCCGGAAAGCGGACGAGTGGATGTGCAAGGCCCTGCTGGCCGCCGAGCAAGCGACCTCCCGGCCCGCCCGGCGAACGGTGTACTGGCGCCTCGCCGCCCCGCTCGCGGTCGCCGCCTGCGTCGGCTTCCTGATCGTGACCGCCTGGCGCTTCGCGCCGCCGAAAACGCAATACGCCCCCGGGATCGGCGCGGGTACGGCTGCCCTGGGGAGG
>CAYRXN010000389.1:0-3274 GCA_964428275.1 uncultured Planctomycetales bacterium
CTGGGCCGCACCAAGTCGTTCGCCGGGCTGAGCGCCGCGATGGGGGTCGATGATGCGACTCTGGCGGCGGCGCTCGCGAAAAGCGGCGCCGCGGACGCCTTCTGTTACCTGGCCGGGCTCGACCACCGCCGGTTCATCGCCGTCGCCAAGCGCGACTGGACGCACGACATCTCGCTGCTGCGCGACCTGATCGAGTCCGACACGAAAGCCAGGGCGTACGTCGAGCAGCGCATCTGGCGCAGGAGCCTCTGGGAACGGTTCGTGTCGATGTTCGGCGAGCAGGAAAAGCAGGACATCTACGCACGTCTCGCCGAAAACCAGGATCTGATTCAAAAAGCGCTGGACGAGAAAGACTGGTCGAACGCATCCGAGCAGGCGGCGCGGCTGCTGAGGCTCAACCCGTTCGAGGCCCGCGCCCGCGCCGCGGCCGAGGTCAACCACGCGGCCCAGACCGCGACGCAACTGCTGTGGGACAAGTACCACCCGAACCGCAACGTCTGGGGCCCGATCATCGCGGTCGGCGTCGTGGCCACGATCGCCCTGGGCATCTTCGGCCAGATGGCCAAGCGCTGGAACGACATGAACGCGTAGGCGGGAAGACGGGGTTCGGGCGCGGCTGCCCCCGCGAGCGGGAATCGCGTCGTGAAGCGGCCGCAGGCGTGCGAAACCTCATATGCCTTATGAAGCATCTGCGGGCTTGACAATTTGCCTTATGTGTTATATGCTATTCGTGGGTTGACTGGCTCAGCGAGCTCCCCGCAGCTTGCGGAACGTCGTGAAGTTGGGGAGTCAACTGCGAGAGCAAGTGGGCGTTCCGCATCAACGTGGCCCGTAACGGTCGGTGATACCGACGAGGTGAGTGATGCGCGTTGATGCGGAGCTCAGTTTGGCCGTACAGGCCGAACTCCGAACGCTGTCGCTGGGCGACGCCAGTGATTTCTTCCGCCAGTTGCGGAAGGTGTGCGAAGATCCGCTGAGGAACTCGCAGGCGTTTCACGATAAGAAGATCAGCGGATATCTCCTTCGGCGTTTCTCGTTCGGCGTCGGCGTGGAGCGGATCGCCGTGTTCCATTACGACGGCCAGACCGTCAAGGTGATCAGATGCCGACTGTCAAAGCCAAGAAGGCGACGAAGCCCCGACGACTGACGCAGAAACAAGCGCGCGCAAGACACAAGACGCATTCAGCGCCTGTGGGCGCCAGCTACGTCGTCCAGGATGATCGCCCGACGCACGTGATTATCCCGATCGAGGAATACGATCGGTTGATGGATGCGATCGAAGCCTGCCAGATGGTTGATGAGCTCGAGAATCCACGAACCCGATGGATCAAGGCACCAGATGCGGCGCTGGAGCTTGCCGGAAGCTGGATCGCGCGCGCCCGCAAGCAGGCCGGCCTGACGCAGAAGCAGCTCGCCCACAGGTTGCGCGTTCCCCAGTCTCAGATTTCGCGCATCGAGAAACACCCCGAGCGCAGCACGGTCAAGACGATGCAGCGTATTGCCAAAGCGCTTGGCATCGACCTGGCTGCGCTGATGGCGTTTGCGTCGGAGTAGCCGCGACGTCCGCCGCGGCACCGGCCGGATCCGGCGTTCGTGCGGCCTTTCCAGCGCCCGCACGGCTCGCTGCCAATCGAGCACGCTCCGGAGGGACCGATCGTGGCGGCGCCGGGACTCAGGCTCCGCGGCGCAGCCGCAACCAGGCGAGCAGTGCCGCGATCTGCACCGCGACGACCAGCCAGAAGACGACGCGGAAGCGCTGCTTGATTGTCTTGTGCCGGAATACCTGTTGACCGATCAGCGCCGCCGGCGAACCGCCGAGCAGCGCCCAGCCGTGCAGCAGCGCCTCGGGCACCCGCCACCAGCGGCGGCGGGCGGCGAGCTTGTCATAACCGTAGAGCGCGAACGTCGTGATGTTGACGGCGACCAGACCGGCGACGAGCCAACCCGGACGAGCGATCGAGCGCAACCCGACCGCCACGCCGACGGCGAGCGCGACGCTGGCGACGCCGATCCGGGTGTTGGCGGTGTTCTTCACGGGCGCTGCCGGCCTCGCCGCCCAGGTACGCCCGGACGCGGGACGCCCCGACGGGCGGGCAGGCCGCGGATCGTAACCGGGATTTCGCCACAGAGGGGCAGGCTCATCTGGGGCTCGGTCGGGGCGGCGGCGACAAAGGCGTCGAGATCCTTGAAGTCCCAGGCGTCGCGCGGGACGGGCCGGCCGCGGGCGTCGCGAAGGGGGCACCCGTAATCATCGACCAGCACGCGAGTCGCGAAGCGATCGCACATGGCCTCCTTACGCCTGGGGGATCGGCCGGCCATCTTGATCAGGTAGTGGTAGAGCTCGTGAAGATAGACGAACAGCACGAGCTGTTCGGGATCGGCGACGGTGAGGTGGTAGATCTCCCGCCGCCAGCCGCCGCGGGTGGTGCGCGCCTTGGCGATGCTCGTACCGAGCGTGTAGGGATAACGGTTCTTGCGGCCGAGGTTTACGTAGATGACGGCGTCCTGGTAGTAGCATGTGCCTGAGAAATCGGCCCCACGGCTGTAACGCACCGCGACGGTCAGCCGATCGTGACGGTACGGCGCCGTGTGACGCAGGAGCATCGCGTAGAGTCGGGCGTCGCTCAGGTCCGTCGAGTTTCGGAATACCATCCCTCACCGGCCTCGGCTGGCTGCACAACCCCTTGCTCCATGAGTATTGCGGCGCCGCGCGGCGGTGGCAAGGCGCGGCGGCATGGGCAAGTATCTGGCCGCGGCGCCGGGATTCCCGTATTCTGTGCGGACGTTTCGTCCAACAAAGTGGCGGGTGGTCGTCGCCGACGAACCCAGGCGCGGACGCGGCCCGCCCGCCGGCGCCGGCCGCATCGCCGCGCCTCGTCCCGCTTCGGCGTCGGGCCGCCGACGCCGGGCCCGGGAGATTGCGAGCCGATCAGGGAGAGTCCAGTCGTGTCCAATTCGATCAGTGGCCCCATTCCGCCGCCGGCGGGTTTCGGTACGAACCACCAGCGGTCGAGCGAAGTCCTCGGGCACCCCACGTGCCTGTTCACGCTGTTCTTCACCGAGATGTGGGAGCGGTTCAGCTTCTACGGGATGAAGGCGCTGCTGGTCCTGTACATGGTCAATTACCTGTTCTGGAACCAGGAGCAGGCCTCGAAGGTGATGGCGTGGTACGCCGGGCTGGTGTACGCCACGCCGATCGTCGGCGGCTGGATCGCCGACAAGTTCATCGGGGCCCGCTGGTCGGTCGTGATCGGCGGCGTGCTGATGGCCATCG
>CAYRXN010000390.1:0-13947 GCA_964428275.1 uncultured Planctomycetales bacterium
CCGAATGGCGAATGGCGAATGCCGAATTGTCTCCCGTCGGGGCGCCGCCGTCGCTGTGTCCCTTCGTCCCTCAGTCCCTTCGTTCCTCAGTCTCTCCGTCCCTTCGTGTCTTTGGACGCGGCCGAAAGCCGCGCTGTGGTCCTGGCCGCCGGGGGGCGCATCGGCGTATCCCGTCCGGCCTACGGGCAGTTCGTCCCGTAGACCGACAACAGCGTCGAGAGGTCGGCCAGGTCGACGCAGCCGGAGCCGTCGAGGTCGGCGTCGGGGTTGAACGTCTCGTCGCCGACACAGGCGCCATAGGCCGCCAGCAGGGTTGAGAGGTCGCCCAGATCGACGTCGCCGTCGGCGTCGAAATCGCCCGGCGCGCCGACGATCTGGACCCAGACCGTCCTGGACGCCGAGCCGTTGGCGACCTGGACCGTGGCGTTGCCGACGTGGCGGGCGTTGAGCAGCCCGTCGTCATCGACCGTCAGCCGGCAGGTGTCCGAGCTCTCGTAGGTCGTGCCGAGGCCGGCGGCGGTCACGTCGCGCTCCACGCCGTCGTCGAACTGTCCGATCACGCGGAGCTGCTGGGTCGGCGAGTAGCCGTAGAGCGTCACGATCGTGGGCAGGACGCGCAGCGCGGTGAGCGTCGCATTCGGAACGATCGAGAGGTCCACCGGCGCCGCCTGGGCCAGTACCTCGTTCGCATCGAATGCGTACGCCTGCAAGGTCAGCGTGCCGATGGCTTCGCTGGCGATATCGAGCGTGACCTCGAAGGGGGCCTCCTCGTCGACCGCCGCATCCTGGCCGCAGACGACCAGCACGCGGGTCGGGACGTAATCGCCGAGCGGCTCGACGGTGACGGTCAGCGGCTGGCCCGGCGGGATCGTGGTGCCGGGGGCCGGGCTGGTGATCGCGAGCGCGTCATCGCGGGTATTCCAGTCGGGAGGTGCCGGGGCGGGGTTCGGCAGGGGTCCGCCGCCGCCGAAGCCGGAGGCGAACTGCGCGCTGTCGGTCTCGGCGACCAGCAGGTCGGCGGCGATGTCGGAGACGTAGGATTCGTGCGGTACGGTGGTGTGGATGCCGTAGGAAGGCAGCGCCAGGTTGAGCCCCACGACGGAGGTTGCGGCCGAGCCGGTTCCCAAACCACCTTCCTGGCTGAGGCGGCCGACGATCGCGTCGTGCTGATACGCGGGCGGAAACACGTCGCCGAGGATGCCGAAGAAGTCCAGCACGGTGAGCACGATCCGTCCGACGGCCGGCAGGGACTGGATCATCGCCATTTCGACAGCGTCGGAGCCGCCCTTGCCGACGATGGCGTGAACGGGCAGCGAAACCGACGGCAGGCCGGTGATCGCCGGGGAGTCGGGCTTGAGGTCGTTTACCGCCCCGCATTCCATGCAGCCCAGACCCGAGAGCGCCCACCCGATCAGCGTGCGGTGACCGTCCTCGTCGAGCAGGTAATCGGCCAGCGGCGAGCCGAAGTGCGGCGTGTCCACCGTGACGAGCTTGTGGATGTCGCCGGCGCGGAAGTTGTCGTCGCGGATGTAGTCGCCGTGGACGTTGCCGGCGTACATGCGCGCGAGAATCCCGCCCATGCTGTGACCGAACACGTCCGCCTGCGTCGCGGCGATGCCGATCATGCGCATGGTTCGCACCGCGGTCTCGACGCCCTTGCGCGGCTTGTCCACGTTGCTGTCGAAGTGGTCGGCGTGCGCAGCGCTGTAGTCCACGGCGTAGACCACCAGGAACCGCGGGTCGGACTGGATCTCCCAGCCCCAGGTGCCGGCGCTGGACCACAGCCCGTGCACGAGCACGACCGGCGGCCGGTAGAGCGCGGCGTTCTCGGTTCCGGGCGGCACCTCGCCGCCGCTGGAGGGCTGATACTCGGCTTCGACCTGAATCGTGCGCGCGGGGGCGTTTTCGCCGCCGGCCGCGGGGACGAAGTCGACCGGCCCGGTCAGCACGGCGAACGCCGTGTAGCTGCCGTCGGGCATTTCGTGGGCCGAGGTGGTGATCTCGGAGCTCCCGTCGGTACTGCCGACCTCGCTGAGCGTGCCGATCTCGGAGGACGGCTGGCCGGCGTCGTCGAGCAGGCGGAAGGTCACGTCGCCGCCCTCGGGAAGGTCGGGCACGCGCAGCAGCAGCCGGGTGACGCCGTCGGCGACGAGGTTGTTGATTTCCGGGTTGGGCACGTAGGTTCCCAGGGCGTTCCAGTCGCCGAGGATTTCGCCGCCGTCCATCAGGTGGGGGTTGGGGTCGATGAACTCGATGTTGACGTACCCGACCATGAAGGTGGCGACGATGGCGTCCTTGTCGGGGTCGAAGTAGTGGTCTTCGCACTCATCGAAGATGACGTCGTACTTGCCGGGCGTGAGCGGTCCGTCGGGACCGGTCATCTCGATCGGTTCGTCGATGAAACCGCTCGTGCTGGAGGGCTGGACGAGCTGGTGTTCGGGGATGACCTTGAGCGGGTCGAGGGCCACGCGCTCGATTCCGCTGACATCGCCGTGGCGAACGACGTAGACCAGCGCCGTGAGGTTCACGCCCGACCACGGATCGCACTGTCCGGGAGGCGGGCAGTAGGGACAGTTGCCCCAGAAGTCTTCGGGGTAGAAGTCGATCGAGCCGACATCCATCATGACCAGTTCGTTGGGGCCGTAGAGGTACTTGTACAAACCCGCCCAGCCGGCGCGGGCCGGCGCCGCGGCCCAGACGGTGAGCATCGCGGCTGACAGCAGAACCAGCCCGGCGTGTCTCGACGAGACGCCGACGCGCGACGCGCGGACGCTGTCGCGGTCCGAGGTTGCGACCAGTGAAAACTGAAGCATCTTCTCCTCCCGGGTGCGGATGTTCGAGAAACTGCACGTCAAAGAGGAATTATACGCGAAAAAAGGCGATGGTACACCGGCACGCCCGCGCGGATGCCGGGGTTCGGCGCGCAACGCGCGCCCTGCGCGGCCATCTCGGCCAGGACGGCCCGCGTGGTGGGCCCAGCATGTGAATCCACCGGCCTTCCGAACGCCGACGATCGGGACGGGTGCGATCGATCCTGGTGGCGATGGGGCCACGAACGCGCGATCATCGCCGTGGCCGGGCTGTCGCGGCGGGGCTTGCCCCGCGAAGCAGGCGGTTGCCACGAATCCTGGTCAGCCCCATCGGGACGCCGAACCGCGCCGGCGGCGTTGCGTAATCGGCCTGACCTTCCTAAACTGCCGGCCTGTATGAGCGCTGCGTCGGGCGTGCGTGCTGTCGCGGGCAGCACGGGCGCCAGGACCAGGGAGGCCACCGTGCCTGCTGCGAACGGCTACAACGTCGTCGTGATTCTGATCTTCGCCGTGATCGCCGTCGCCGCGATCATCATGGCGCTGACCCACCTGATCGGCCCCAAACGCTTTGGCGCCGTCAAACACAGCATCTACGAGTCCGGCGTGGACCCGGTCGGCGACGCCCGCCGGCGTTTCAACGTCCGGTTCTATCTGGTCGCCGTCCTGTTCCTCGTCTTCGACGTCGAGATCATCTTCCTGTACCCGTGGGCGGTGCTGTTTCCCAAGCTCAAGGCCGGCGTGGCCCAGTGGGATGCGGCCCGCGCCGCCGCGGAATCGGCTTCCGCCTCGCCGGTCTCGTCGCTGGCCGCCCTCGCGGGCCAACTCAACGACGCGGGCTATACCCCGGCCTTCATCGCCGCCGGCGTGGGCGTCTTCTTCCTGCTGCTGACCGTCGGATTCGTCTACGAGTGGCGCAAGGGGGTCTTTCGATGGGACTGATCGACCAGGGCGCGCTGACCCGCGGCGGAATCGCCACCACGCGCCTCGACTACGCCCTCGACATGATTCGCCGGCACGGGATCAACTGGGCCCGCAAGAACAGCCTGTGGCCCATGCCCTTCGCGACCGCCTGTTGCGGGATCGAGTTCATGGCCGTGGCCGCCAGTCGCTACGACCTGGCCCGGTTCGGCGCGGAGGCCTGCCGCTTCAGCCCGCGGCAGTCCGACCTGATGATCGTCGCCGGCCGCGTGGTGATGAAGATGCTGCCGGTCTTGCAGCGGATCTACACGCAGATGACCGAACCCAAATGGGTGATCTCGATGGGCGCCTGCGCATCCACCGGCGGCGTGTTCGACACCTACGCCGTCGTGCAGGGGATCGACCAGTTCGTGCCGGTCGATGTCTACCTGCCGGGCTGTCCCCCGCGTCCCGAGACGATCCTGGAAGGACTGATGGCCATCCAGCGGATCGTGCGCGAAGAGGGCGTGCGCGACAGCCGCGCGCGCGGTCGCGGCTTGCAGCTGGTGATCGAGCCGCCGCCGGGCGTGGAACTGGGGCCGGGGTTCGGCGAACGGAGCCTGGCCGACCGGTCGAGCAACCCGGTGATCTGACCCGCACCGGGCGAGCAAACGCGGCGGGGGGAGCAACAAGAGGATAAGACGATGGCGGTGGCGGAGGCGATGGCGTCGTTGCAGGAGCGTTTCCCGGAGCTGGGGCTGGAGCCCCAGCCGCTGGCACGCTACGCCGACGGCCGCGACAGCGGGCAGCTCTGGGTCCGCGTGCCGGCCGACCGGCTGCTCGAGGTCGCCCGCTTCGCGCGCGACGACGAGCGCTGCCGTTTCGAGCAGCTTTGCGACCTGACCTGCGTGGACTACCTGAACCACCCCGACGCGACGGACCGCTTCGGCGTGGTCTACGCGCTGCTGAGCCTGACGCACAACCACAGGTTGTGGCTCAAGGTGTTCGTCAACGATCCCGATCCGTCCGTGCCGTCGGTGACGGAGATCTGGAAGGGGGCCGAGTGGCCCGAACGCGAGGTGTTCGACCTGTTCGGCATCCGCTTCGACGGGCACCCCGACTTGCGGCGGATCCTGTGTCCGGACGGGATCGAGGACCATCCGCTGCGCAAGGACTACCCCCTGCGCGGGCGGGGCGAGCGCGAGGCGTTTGTGCCGATCGACCGGGAGACGGCCTGATGAGGCCCGGCCGCCGGGCACGGCACGGGGCGAAGACGGCGCGGCCGGCTGCGGGCCGACCGCCGATCTGCGAGGACCAGCGGGCATGAGCATGGTGACCGGCTACCAGCCGACGCGACTGGAACCCAGCGATTTCGGCGAAGATCGCTGGACGCTGAACTTCGGGCCCCAGCACCCGGCGACCCACGGGACGCTGCACCTCCAGCTCGAACTCGACGGCGAACGCGTCGTCCGGTGCATCCCCCATATCGGCTACCTGCACAGCGGCTTCGAAAAGCTCGGCGAGCACCTCAACTTCAACCAGTACGTGGTCGTCACCGACCGCATGAACTACTGCTCGCCGATCTGCAACAACGTCGCCTGGCACACCGCGGTCGAGAAACTCTTCGGCATCGAACCGACGCCGCGCTGCAAGGCCCTGCGGACGATCGTGCAGGAGCTGGGGCGGATCCAGGACCACCTCTTGTGTCTGGGGGCCCAGGCGCTCGATGTCGGCGGGCTGACGGGGTTTCTGTACGGCTTCAACGAACGCGAGGGCATCTACGATCTGCTCGAAGACCTGTGTGGCGCGCGGTTCACCGTGAGCTATACCCGCGTCGGCGGCGTGGTGCGCGACTGCCCCGACGGCTGGACCGACCAGGTGCTGCGCTACCTGCGCGAAGTGCTTCCGCCGGCTGTCAGGGACTTCGAAACGCTGCTGATCCGCAACCGTATCTTCGTCGAACGCTGCCAGGGCATCGGCGTCATCAGCCACGACGACGCGATCAACTGGTCGCTGACCGGGCCGGTCGCGCGGGCCAGCGGCGTGAGGCGCGACCTGCGCAAAGACGAACCCTACCTGTGCTTCGAGGACGACTGGGACGGCCGCGGCGCGCCGGCGGTGGATTTCAAGGTGCCCATCGCCACGACCGGCGACGTCATGGGACGCGTGCTGGTCCGGCTCGAAGAGATGCGCCAGTCGGCCCGCATTATCGAGCAGGTGATCGAACGCATGCCCGACGGGCCGGTGATGGTGCTCCCCGAGCAGGACGTGACGCTGCCGGACAAGCGCGAAATCTACTTCTCGATCGAGGGCCTGATCCATCACTTCGAGAAGATCATGACGAACAAGGGGTTCCGGCCGCCCACCGGCGAGGCGTACGGCGCGATCGAGGCCCCCAACGGCGAGCTGGGGTTCTACCTGGTCAGCGACGGCGGCAACTGCGCCTATCGGGCACGCTGCCGGCCGCCGAGCTTCATCAACTACCAGGTGTACCCCGTGCTGATCGAGGGACACCAGATCAGCGACGTGGTCGCGGTGCTGGGCAGCCTGAACATCATCGCGGCCGAGTTGGACAGGTAGGTACGGCGGACGTACCGCGCTGCCAGCGGAAGACACAAGCATCAGAGCGGGAGAGACTGGATGGCGTGGCAGGCGATAGATCGTACGGCCGTGGCCGACGACGACCTCGGCCCCGGGCTTTCCGAGGCGGTCAAGGAGAAGATCCGTTCCTTCTTCGATCGCTATCCGACCAAGCAGGCGGCGCTCCTGCCGGCGCTGCACGTGGCCCAGGACGCCATCGGCTACTGCTCGCTGCGGGCCATGCGCGAGATCGCCGAACTGCTCGAAGTGCCGCCGTCGCAGGTCATGGACGTGGCGACGTTCTACACCATGTTCTGGACACACCCGCGCGGCGAAAAGGTCATCACCGTCTGCCGATCGCTGACGTGCGAGCTGATGGGCAGCAACCGGATTCTCGCGGCACTCAAGGAACGCCTCGGCATCGGCGAGCACGAAACCACGCCCGACGGCAAGTTCTCGCTTCAGACCGAAGAATGCCTGGCAGCGTGCGACCACGCGCCGTGCCTGCTGGTCAACGAGAAAAAGTACAAGTGCGTGAAAGTGGAAGACCTGGACCGGATCCTGGCGGATCCCGACAGCGACAGGCTCGATATCCCGCGGAGCGACCTGTACGACGCGCCGCGCGCGTAGGCCCCGGCCGCAAACCGGTGCCGCAGGAAGATGACGGGCGCGGAGCCCGACCCGGAAACGCGAACGTTTGCTTGGCAGGCTGATCAATGCCCTATGAACGCATCCTGATGCGAAACGTCGGCGTGCCCAACAGCACGTCGATCGAAACCTACAAGGCCGCCGGCGGCTACCGGGCCGCCGCGCAGGCCCTGAAGATGGCGCCCGACGAGCTGGTCGAGCTGGTCAAGGGGGCGAACCTGCGCGGCCGCGGCGGCGCGGGGTTCCCGGCGGGCGTCAAGTGGACGTTCCTGCCCAAGGACCGCGACGTGACCTACCTGTGCGTCAACGCCGACGAGTCCGAGCCGCCGACGTTCTGCAACCGCGTGCTCATGGAGCACGACCCCCACATGCTGCTGGAGGGCATCCTGATCGCCGGCTACGCGACGCGGACGACCGTCGCCTACATCTACATGCGCGGCGAATTCACCGAGCTGTTCCACGTGCTCCAGCGGGCGATCGACGAGGCCTACGCCGCCGGCTATTTCGGCAAGAACATCCTCGGCAGCGGCTACGACCTGGAGTGCTATATCCACCGCGGGGCCGGGGCCTATGTCTGCGGCGAGGAGACCGGCCTGATCGAGAGCCTCGAGGGCAAACGCGGCTGGCCGCGCATCAAGCCGCCCTTCCCGGCGATCGAAGGCGCCTTCGGCAAGCCGACCGTCGTCAACAACGTCGAAACGCTGGCCTGCCTGCCGCACATCCTCGAGCGCGGCGTCGACTGGTGGCTGAGCCTGGGGACCGAGAACTCCAAGGGAACCAAGATGTACTGCGTCAGCGGCCCGGTCAACCGGCCGGGTTGCTACGAGGCCCCGCTGGGAATCACCGTCCGCGAGCTGATCTACGGCGACGATTTCGGCCAGGGCATGCGCGACGGCAAGAAGGTCAAGGCGGTCTTCCCCGGCGGGCTCTCGATGGGTGTGCTGCGCGGCGACCTGTTCCCCGATCCACCCGAAGGCCAGGTGGACCCGGCCCGGGACTGCGACGAGCTGGACTGCATCCTCGACTTCGATGACGTGCGCCGCTACGGCCTGCTCGGCCTGGGCACCGCGGCGGCGGTCGTCGTGAACGAGGACACCGATATCCGCGACGTGCTCGTCAACGTGGCCCGGTTCTACGCGTTCGAGTCGTGCGGGCAGTGCACGCAGTGCCGCGAGGGTACGATGTGGATGTACAAGATCGCCGAGCGCATCCGGGCCGGGGCCGGCCGCAAGTACGATCTCGATCTGCTCGTCGATCTGACGCAGAACATGGGCATGATGCCGGGCATGAGCATCTGCGGCCTGTCGGACGGGGCGGCCTGGCCGATCCGCACCCTGGTCCAGAAGTTCCGGGCCGAGTTCGAGCAGCACATCGCCGCCCAGCCGGCCGACGCCCCCGAGCGCTGGATCAGACAGGTCAACCCCGCGGCGTACGAATTGCCGATCCTGGAAGGGCGGGCCACGGCCCATCTCGGCGGCACGATGCAGGAGCGACGGTAACACGATGCCTACGATCACGATCGACGGGAAGCAGGTGGAGTGTCGCGACGGCGTCTCGGTGCTTCAGGCGGCGCTGGAGGCCGGCTGGAACGTGCCGCACTACTGCTATCATCCGGGGCTCAAGGTGGTGGCCAGCTGCCGGCTCTGCCTGATGGAAATGAAGATGCCCCACCCGCAGACCAAGGAACTGGGCTGGGCGCCCAAGCTCTTTCCCGCCTGCCATACCCCCGTGCGCGACGGGCTCGAAGTCCGCTTCGATTCCGACAAGGTGCGCGGCGCCCGCCGGCACGCGATGGAATACTACCTCATCAACCATCCGCTCGATTGCCCCGTCTGCGACAAGGCCGGCGAGTGCTATCTCCAGGACTACGCCGAGGACTTCGGCACGCCCACCTCGCGGATGGTCGAGGAGAAGTACAAGAACCCCAAGAAAGACCTCGGCGCGCACACCCTGCTCTACGCCGACCGGTGCGTGTTGTGCAAACGCTGTGTGCGCTTCTGCGACGAAATCGCGGGCACGGGCGAGCTGCGGATCACCAACCGCGGCAGCCGAAACGAGATCGACGTCTTCCCCGGCGTTCCGCTGGCCAACGAGCTTCAGGGCAACGTGGTCGATCTCTGCCCGGTGGGGGCCCTGCTCGACAAGGACTTCCTCTACAAGCAGCGCACCTGGTTCCTGAGCAGCGTCAAGTCGGTCAGCCCCGCCGACAGCCGCGGGCAGAACATCTGGATCGACTGCAACAACCTGGGCGTGCACCGCGTGCGGGCCCGCTACAACCCGAAGGTCAACGACTGGTGGATCTCCGACGAGGCCCGTTTCGGCTGGAAATACATCGCCAGCGCGCAGCGCCTGCACACGCCCCGGGTCCGCCGCGGGGCGCAGTGGGAGCCGGTGGCGTGGGAGCAGCTGCCGGCGCTGGTCCGTTTTCGGATCGACGAGGCCTCCGAGGCCGACGGCGGGGCGGACGTGGCCGCGGTGCTCAGCCCGATGATGAGTTGTGAAGAGGCCTGGCTGCTGGCCAGGTTCATTCGGCAACTGGCTCCGCAGGCTACGCTCGTGCGGGGGTACGTCCCGGTCGAAGGCGCGGACCGCACCTTCCCCGGCGGCTTCGTCATCAAGGCGGAGAAGTGCCCCAACCGTCGCGGAATCGAGGCGGTCTTGGCGCATTTCGGCGGCCCCGGGCAGAATCTGGAGGACTTCCTCGCCGCCGCCGGCGAGGGCCAGTTCAAGGCGGCCTACGTCGTCGGTGGCTATCCCGACCCCGGCTGGGTCGGCAAGGACATCCACAAGGCCCTCTCCGGGCTCGGAGTGCTGATCGTGCACGACCTGTTCCCGACCCTGCTCGAGAAGGTGGCGACGGTGCAGGTCCCCGCGGCGAGCTTCGCCGAACGCGAGGGCTCGTTCATGAATTGCGACGGACTCGTGCAGCCTTTCGAGCGGGCGGTCTTGCCGCTGGACGGCGTGAAGGGCGACGGCCAGTTCCTCTTCGAGCTGGCCGGCGGACGCGGGCTCTTCCGGGCCGCCGACGTGCGGGCGGAAATGGCCGCGGCGATCGCCGCGCTGGGCGAGGTCTACGAGCCGCCGGAGATGCCCAAGTACGCACACTGACGAGCCTGGCGGTCGCAGGCCGCCATCGTGGAACGTCATGCAGGAGACGCGTGGTGAGTACGCTGTACAACTTCGATCCCGATGACAAGACGCCGACCGCGGTGGACCGCGTGTTGCGCCGCCCGACCACGTTCCTCACGATCGCGGTGGTGGCCACGGTGGCGCTGGCGGCGGTCGCGGGCGTGGTCTGGACGCTGTGGTCGGAGGGGATCAAGAACCTGCTGGCCTCGCAGTTCGCGTTTGCGATCATCATGATGGCGCTGTCGTTCGTGCTGGTCATCAGCGTGTGCGGAATCGCCACGCTCGCCGAGCGCAAGATCGCCGCGTTTGCCCAGGACCGCAAAGGCCCCAACCGCGTGGGTTTCTGGGGGCTGATTCAGCCGCTGGCCGACGGGCTCAAGTTTCTGCTCAAGGAAGACATCACGCCGGCACGGGTCGAAAAGCCGGTCTTTTACCTGGCGCCGGTGATCGCGTTCGTGCTGGCCTACATCGGCTTCGCGGTGATCCCCTGGGCGGGCCAGATCCAGTGGCCCTGGATGGCCGAGGGCAGCGTCACCACGCAGGTCGCCAGCATCGACATGGGCATTCTGTACATCCTCGCGGTGGGGGGGCTGGCGGTCTACGGCGTCGTGCTCGCGGGCTGGGCGAGCAACAACAAGTATTCATTCTTCGGCGGGATGCGGGCCGCGGCGCAGATGGTCAGCTACGAGGTGCCGCTGGGGCTGGCCCTGCTGGTGATCCTGCTGACCGCCGGCACGTTGCGGCTGGAACTGATCGTCGATCAGCAGGCGACCTCGGGCGTGTGGAACGTCTTCATGCACCCGCTGGCGTTCGTGCTGACGCTGGTGGTGGCCTTTGCCGAAACCAACCGCACGCCGTTCGATCTGGCCGAGTGCGAGCAGGAGCTGGTCGGCGGTTTTCACACCGAGTACAGCTCGATGAAGTTCGCGATGTTCTTCCTGGCCGAGTACGCCCACATGGTCACCGGCAGCGCGGTGATCGTGGCGCTGTTCCTGGGCGGCTGGCACTTCTGGGGGCTGCCGGGGGTCGAGAATCACACCTGGTGGGCGGCGCTGATCAAGTTCGCGGTGTACTGGGCCAAGGTGATCGGGCTGCTGTTCTTCTTCATGTGGATCCGCTGGACGCTGCCGCGTTTCCGGTTCGACCAGCTCATGCGGCTGGCGTGGAAGGGCATGATCCCGGTCGGGATGGGGCTGCTGTTGGCGACGGGGGTGCTGGCCGCGCTGGGCTGGCAGGAGAAGTTCATCCCGAGCGTGATCGCCGACGGGATCGTGCTGGCGCTGACGCTGGCCGTCGCCGCGCGGGCCCGCACGCCGGTGAGCGGGCGCCAGGACAACCTGCCGCCGATCGAGGTCCTGCCGGGGCACGTAAGCCGCCCGCCGGCTGACAATGAGGTGTTGCGCCATGCGTGACGAAGATGTGATCGTCGTGGATCAGCCGCCGCTGACGGCCGCCGAGCGGCTCTACTGGCCGCAGATTGTCGACGGACTCAGGACCACGCTGCGGCACATGTTCGATACCGGACGCCGCAACAGCGTGGTCAGGCAGTACCCCGAACAGAAGCGGCCCGTGCGGGTGGACATCTATCGCGGCGTCCACCGGCTCAACCGCGATCCCGACGGGCGGGTGGCCTGCGTGGCGTGCTTCATGTGCAGCACGGCGTGCCCGGCCCACTGCATCCACATCGAGGCCGGCGAGGCGCCCTGGCCCGATCGCGAGAAATACCCGGTCAAGTTCGACATCGACGAGCTGCGCTGCATCTACTGCGGCATGTGCGAAGAGGCCTGCCCGTGCGACGCGATCGAACTGACGCCGCACTACGAGCTGGTGGGGCGCAGCCGGCCGGAGATGATCTTCGACAAGGAAAAGCTGCTGGCCGTGTACGACCAGACCCGGGAGGAGAAGCCCCGCAAGAATCCGCCTGTGACCGACTACGCCCTGACCGGCGGCCAGGGCCGGGACGTGGCCCGGCCGAACGCGGAGGAGCAGATTTGAGTTCTCGCGGCGGAGCCGGACGCGACCGGTCGGACAGCCGACTTGCATCGCGCGGAGTCCGACCGGCGAGGCGTTGGTTGACGCGGGTGGAAAGGCCCGCGTGCGTGCAGTACGATACGCGACCCCTGTAGGTCCGCGCAGCCGTCACGCGGCGCGGTGCCGCGGGGTTCCGGGGCGGTGCGGCCCGGTGTCGCTCGCGAGTGGAAGACGCCAGCTATGCCCACTGTGCTTTTCGTCATCCTGCTGACGCTCGGCGGCGCCGGACTCTACCTGGCGATGCCGGGGGGACGGCTCCACGTCGGCCGGGCCGCGCTGATCGTGCTGATCGGGGCGGCGGCCGTGCTCGTGTCGCTGATCGCGCCGCTGGCCGGTCCCCACGAACAAGGCGCCTCGCTGGCGCTGCTGGCCCTGGTCGCCATGATCGGCGCCCTGCGCGTCATCACCCACCCGCGCCCGGTCTACAGCGCCCTCTACTTTCTGCTGGTCATCATCGCCGTCGGCGGAATGCTGGTCCTGCTCGACGCGACGTTCCTCGCCGCGGCCCTGCTCATCATCTACGCCGGCGCGATCATGGTGACGTACATGTTCGTCATCATGCTGGCCCAGAAGGGCGGCGGCCCGGCGCCGTACGATCGCAGCGCCCGCGAGCCGCTGGTCGGCGTGGCGGCCGGGTTCGTGCTGCTGGCCGCGTTGACGGGGCGGATTCTCGGCGCCGGGGCCGGGCTGGACGCTGCGCCCGCCGCGGCCGGGACGAACCTCTCCAATATCGTGCAGGTCGGGGCCCGGCTGCTGACGCAATACGTCGTCGGCGTCGAGATCACCGGGATTCTGCTGCTGGTCGCGATGGTCGGGGCGATCGCCATCGCGCGGCGCCGCGCAGTCTCGGCCCAAGAGGGGGAGTTTAGCTGATGCTGGCGGCCTACCTCCTGATCGGTGCGGGTTTGTTCGTGCTGGGGCTGATCGGCTTCGTCACCCGGCGCAACCTCATCATCATGTTTCTGTGCACCGAGCTGATGTTCCAGGGCATCGTGGTCAACCTGGTCGCGTTCGGGCGCTATCCGCTCGGCGGCGGCCCCACGCTCGACGGGCAGGCCTTCGGCCTGTTCCTGCTCGCGGTGGCGGCGGCCGAGGCGGCCCTGGCCCTGGCCCTGATCGTGCTGCTGTATCGTTACCGGGACACACTCGATCCCGACGCCTGGAAACTGCTCAAGGACGAATAGCGTTGCTGGCACAGGCCTCGACAACATTGCTGCCGCTGAAACTCTACGCCACGCTGCCTTTCTGGCCGTTGCTCGGGGCGATCGCCGTCGGGGTGATGATCGCCATGCGGGCGCGGGCCGAACGGGCCTGGTGGCCGATCGTGCTGGGCGTGGCGGTTTCGGCGGTGCTGGCGGTGGCGTTCGTGTTCGACGTCGGACGCATCACCGGACACGAGGACGCAAGCGCGGCCCACGCCGCCGCGGCCCGGCATGCCGCCGGCGAGGCGCCCCACCAGACGCCGCACGCCGGCGAGGAGGAGGCCGCCACCGGCGGACAGTGGACACCCGAGCCCGCCCGCGTGCCGGGCGTGACGGTCAAGCTGTTCGACTGGATCAGCCTGGGGGATCAGGTCAGCCTCAAGGGCGGCCAGTGGATCGCGGCCAGTTTCTACTTCGACGCGCTCACCGGCGTGATGATCGGCTTCGTCACGTTCGTCTCGCTGATGGTGGTGGTCTACTCGATCGGCTACATGCGCGACCACCACGGACACCCGGAGCGCGGCTACGAGCGCTTCTTCGCGTTTCTGGGCCTGTTCGTGTTCTCGATGGCCACGCTGGTCTTCGCGGGCAACTTCGTGCTGCTGTACCTGGGCTGGGAACTGGTCGGTTTGTGCAGCTACCTGCTGATC
>CAYRXN010000391.1:0-17868 GCA_964428275.1 uncultured Planctomycetales bacterium
CGACGCGGCGCGCATGACCGGCTCGGGCTCGACGTTCTTCCGGCTCTTTGACGAACGTCAACGCGCCGAGGCGCTGCGCCGGCGCGTTGACGACGCGCTGGGCGTCGCGACGCATGTGGTTCCGATCCTCGTCGCGTGAGCACCGCCCGGCGGGCCTCAGAGTCGCCGCAGGCCACGCCAGCCGCGGATGATCTGGTGGTTGATCTCCAGCGGCACGATCCGGCGAATGCGCCAGCCGTCTTCGCGCCGCTCGAAGTCGATCCGCCAGCGCGTGAGCACCGCGCCACTGAAGTCCCTCGCGCGGATGTCCGCGAGATAGCTGACGGTGAGGCGAAAGCCGTCGGTCTTGCGCTCGCTGAGCTCGAACAGCCGGCGGGTAAGCGTGCGCACATCCACGCGGCGCATGTAGCCGCGGACGACGTCGAGAAACTCCTCGCGGCCCCAGTGGGGAGACTCGATCTGAAACGCAGGACTGAGCGCGTCTCGGATGGCATCGACGCGCGAGGCCCGCACGTCGGCCTCGATACGATTCATGATCGCGTCGGCGTGCTCGCGCGGCGTCACCACGACCGCCTGCAAGATCAGCATCGCGGCGCCCGCCAGCAAGCCGACCAGCAACGGCCGCGGGCTTGCGCCGCGCCGCCAGTACACGAGCAGAACGAAGAGCACAACCCCCAGCACGCCCACCAGCGCCGGGACGGATTCGAGAAAAAACCAGCGCAGCCAATCCATTGCGGCACCCGGCAGCAGTCTTGCCCCCTTGCCTCGCGCGACGCCGCGCGCGTCGCCTGCATCAGACGTTTGGAGCGCCCAGGCAAGCAAGTCGAACCAGCGGCATCGCCGGGCAGAGTCGGTCCGCGGCGTTGCGGAGACGCGTCCGGTTGTCGCAGCGTCAGCGTTTGCGCCTCTTGCTGCGCCGGCTGCGGCGGGACTTCTTCTTCGGCGCCTTTTCGTCGGTTTTCTTGTCGTCGCTTCTCTTTTGCAGACCGCGGAGCAGGTCGTCCAGCCGGCTGCCGGCTTCCTTCTTGGCCGCGGTCTCGACCAGCTTGCGCACGTCCACGCGCGAGAGGTCGATGCGTGGCTTGAGCCGTGTGCCCACCAGCGGCAGATCGACCCGCGAGCCGGCCAGCCGCTCGGCGTAGGCCACCGCCGACCCGCGCACGCCCAGCCGGCGCAGCAGCTCCGCGCTGATCGGCACCGATACCACCAGGTCGAGCGTCTCGTCGAGCCCGACCGACCCGTAGAACTTCAGGTCGAACGTCTCCGAGAACGTCAGCGTGAAGTCCTTGTACCAGATGCGGCCGTCCTTGAGGGCGAAGTCGAGCCCGCTGACGAGCACGGCGTAGTCGCGGGCCTCGGGCACGCCGCCGAGCACAAGCAGCTCGGTCAGCAGCCCCCCCGGCGCGAGCCGCATGTTCTCGAGATCGAGCCGTCCCTGGCCGCTGCCGCCCCTGGTCATCCCCTCCCCCAGCGTCATCGCGACGTCCGCGACGTCGAGCGACGCGATTCCCTCGACGCGCGAGAGGTGCAGGAAGATCGGGTTGATACGGCTCAGCACCGAGTCCGCCAGCTCGCGCGTCACGGCGACTTTTTCGAGCACGGCGAGCCTGCCCGGCACGCGCAGCACCGGCTCGGCCGGACGCAGATCGACCGTCGCGCCGAGGTTCATGCGTCCCTGCGCCGCCGGGATCGTCGTCCGCGGCAGCGTCAGGCGACCGTCGGCCAGCCGCGGCGCGAACGCGGCCTTGCCCAGCGGCACGCCGTAGAGCTCGGCCGCGTCCCAACCCAGCGAGGTTTCCGCCTTCAACCCGCGAAACGCCGGGCGGCTCCCGGGCTGGCTGAGCGGACCGCGGACGAAGAACTCGCTGGTCGTGCGTCCCTGCAACACCACCGTCTCGGCCGTCGCGGGCGCAAACTGGTGCAACAGGGCCGAAAGGTCGTCCCAGCCGGCATCGTACTGTCCGGACAGATCGAGCACCGCGTTGCCGGCGTAGTGGTCGATCGTGCCGCCGACGCGGGCGCTGAGCAGATTCGACGTGAGTTTGCCGTTACGAATCGTGATTCGCTCGCGGGGCTGGTCGACCTGGGCATCGAACGCGAGATCCACACGCTTTTCGCGGATGGCCTGCCGGCCGGCGCCGAACGTCAGGTCGTCCACCGCCGTCCGTCCGGTGAGCGCGATGACGCCTTGGCCGGTCTGGGCGTCGGCGTCGAGCGTCAGGCGACCGGCGACCGCCGGCGGCGCGGCCATCTCCGCCAAGCGCGCGATCAGTTCCATGCACGCGGCCAGGTCCGCCGAGCCCTTGACCTTGCCGCGCAGCGTGAGCTGATCGGCGCTGGTCCACTGCACGTCGGACGCCGTCAGCGACGCGAGCGAGCTCTCGAGCCGCGCCGCCGCCAGGCGCACGCCGTCAAAGCCGGGCGCGATGCGGGCGTCGGTCCAGTCGAGTTTCACGTCGCCGCGGGCCAGCGGTTTGCCGTCCATGCGCGCGTTGCGAATCGCCACCCGGCCCGTGGAAACCAGCGGCTGGCCGGAGGCCGCGCGATCCGCCTGCGCCTCGAGCGCGAGCGTCCCGGCGTAGGGTTCCAGGCCGCTTGCGCCCAGCGCCGCCGCCCGGCGGGCGAGCGTGGCGAGTTCGGCCTGCGCGACGCGGACCGCACCGTGCAGGCCCCCGCTCCCGAGGTCGTACCAGCCCTGCGTATCGAGCTGCAACTCCCCGGCGAGGTCGATCGTGAGCTTGTCGGCCGAGACCCGCTGGGGCGCGTCGTCCACAAGCAGCAGCGCGCCGGCCGCGAGGACCTTCGTCCGGGGCAGTTCGAGGTTCGTTTCGCCCTGCCGGTAGCGCAGTCGATCGGCGGTAAGGTCGGCCTCGACGGCCACGTGTGACTTGTCGGTCCGGCGCAGGCTGATGCGCCCCCCGACCGCCCCGGCCAGATCGAGTTCCGTCAGATCGAATATCTGGCCGAGTTCCTGCCGCAGCCGGGCCAGATCGCTGTCGAACTGCGCGGAGAGATCGGCCGCGGTGCCCTGCGCGCTGATGTGCGCGAAACCGGCGGTCAGGTCCGCCTTGCCCACGTCGAGGCCGCGTTGCGGAACCAGGTCGGCGTTGAACGAGACCGTGATCGGCGAGAGGCGCGCCGTGCGACCGGCGTTTTCGGCCGTCACGTTCTCCAGCGCGATCGTCCCGCCGGCTTTCGGCTGCGCGCCGCCGCGCACGACCAGGTCGCTGATCGTGACCTGTCCCGCGGTGATGCGCTGGTCGGGCCGCACGTGCAACAGGCCGGGAACCGAGCGCTCCAGGGCCGCCAGGTCGATCCTGCCGCTCGCGGTGAGGTCGAAGCCGGGCAGCGTGACCGACTCGCCTCCCAGCAGGGCCCCCACCAACCGGTCCGCGTCCAGCTCGGGAAGCTCCTGCGACCAGTCGTAGCCGAGCCGGGCGCGCACGTTGCCGGCGTCGCTGGCGAGTTCGACGGTGGCATCGAGCCTGTCGCCGGCGAGCTTGCCCGTCCCGGTCAGGTCCACATCGAGGGGGCTGGTTCGGGCGGCCTGTTCGCTGTGGAAGCCCTTGAGGCTCGCGGCGATGGTCGCTTCGCCGTCGCCGCCGTGGAACGTGGCGTCGAGCTTGAGCGAAGCGGTACCGCGCAGCCCGAGTTCGGGCGCCAGCACCGCACCGAGCGAGGCCACGTCGATCGGCCGGTCGCTGGCGAGCCGGACGGTACCGTTGAGCCCCCGCGGGTCGAACGAGCCGTCGGCCGGCAGGCCGCGCAGCCGGGCCTGCAGCGCCAGCTTGGCTCCGTCGGCCAGGGCGGCGCTGATTTCCGCGGCGATGTTGTCGAGCGTTTCCAGCTCGATCCGCACCGAGATGTCGCGGACCTCGTATGTCTCGCCGCCGGCGCGCACGGCCCGGACGACGCCGTCGGAAATCAGCACGACGCCGCGTGGCTGGGGCATCGCGTCGGAGGAGGTCGTCGCTTGCTCGGCCGGCGCCCCCGTCTCGAACGCCTTGACGAGCGATATCTCGTTGTCGGCGTTGATATACAGCGTGACCTGGGGGGCCTCGACGCGCAGCTCGCCGAAGTTCTCGCCAGATGTCAGGAGCTGCCACAGGCCGCTCGGACTGGCGATGCGGCGCACCGCGAGCACCTGCTGGCGTTGCGGGTCGGCGATCTGGACGCCGCGAATCTCCGTCGGGCCGGTCCACGAGAGCGACAATCCGGCCACCTCGATCGAGCCGGCGATCTCACCGTTGGCTTTCGAGAGGGCCCACTTCGAAACGGCCGAGGACGAGGCGATCGTCGGCGCCAGCGCGACGAGGGCGCCGACGACGACCACAAACAACAGAAACAGCACGCCGAGCCGGCGTCCCCAGCGCCGGCGTTTCTTTCTTGGTGGAGGTGTCTGTTGGCTGGTAGTCTGGTCTGTCGCCGCGTGTCGGGCATTCGTGTCGGGTGCTGCCATGATTTCCTCGATCCGGTCAGAAATAGGATTCAGATGATCGCGCAATCCGGAATACTTCCGCTCGGATTCTAACGGCAGCGGACGATTCCGGCCCGCGAAAATGCACGCCGGGTCTTCGCGGTACGGAACACGTCTGCCGCGCGGATCGAGCACTGCCCGGCAGTTCCGCCCGACCAGCCGGGATCCTGCTGGCCGGCCTCCATCCGGTATTCCCGCCACCGGCCGGCGGGCCCGACGGCGTCGTTCGCATCGTTGGCGCCCGGCCGAAAATGCTCATAATGAGCGGCGAACGGGCTTCAACGTAGAGAACCCCGGAAGCCGAGAACGGAATCTCCACAAGAGGATTCACCGATATGAGTCGCAACAGCGTCAGTGCAAGCGAATACGGGCTGGACACGATCGGTCTCGAACACTACGGCACCGCATACTGGAATCTGCGCCCCCCCACCCTGGTGGTCGAGTCGATCCGCCGGCGCGAAGGCACGCTGGCCGACACCGGCGCGCTCGTCGCCCTGACCGGCATGCGCACCGGCCGTTCGCCGCACGACAAGTACATCGTCAAGGACGACATCACGGCCGACCGCGTCCACTGGGGCAAGGTGAACATCGGGATCGACGCGGCCAAGGCCAACGCGCTTCAGGACAAGCTGTTTCGCCATCTGCGCTACCAGGATCTGTTCATCCAGGACATGTACTGCGGGGCGCATCCGGACTATCGCCTGCGCGTCCGCATCATCACCGAACGCGCCTGGCACAGCCTGTTTGCCCGGCAGCTCTTCGTGCGCCCCTCGCGCGAGGAAAGCGCACGGTTCAAACCCGATTTCACCGTCGTCTGCGGCCCCAACTGCCTCGCCGACCCGCGGCACGACGACATCAATTCCGAGACGTTCGTCGTGCTCAACTTCGCCAGAAAGCTCGCCCTGATCGGCGGCACGCATTACGCCGGCGAAATCAAGAAGTCGATCTTCACCGTCATGAACTTTCTGCTGCCGCAGGACGGCATCCTCTCGATGCACTGCTCGGCGAACATCGGCGACAAGGGCGACACGGCGGTATTCTTCGGCCTTTCCGGCACGGGCAAGACCACGCTCTCGGCCGACCCCAACCGCCGCCTCATCGGCGACGACGAACACGGCTGGTGCGAAGACGGCGTGTTCAATTTCGAGGGCGGCTGCTACGCCAAGGTCATCAACCTCTCCAAGGAATACGAACCGCAGATCTACAACGCGCTGCGCTTCGGCAGCGTGCTCGAAAACGTCGTGCTCGATCCGGCGACCCGCTCGCCGCGCTACGACGACAATTCGATCACCGAGAATACCCGCGGCGCGTACCCGCTGGACCACATCGACAACGCAGTCCAGCCTTCGATCGGCGGACACCCGCAGAACATCATCTTCCTGACCTGCGACGCGTTCGGCGTGCTGCCGCCCGTGGCCCGTCTGACACCGGCCCAGGCGATGTACCACTTCCTCTCGGGCTACACCGCCAAGGTCGCGGGCACCGAGGCCGGCGTGACCGAGCCGCAGGCCACGTTCTCGACCTGCTTCGGCGCGCCGTTCATGATCCTCGATCCCACGGTGTACGCCGACCTGTTGGGCAAGAAGATCGCCAGGCACAACGCCAAGGTCTGGCTCGTCAACACCGGCTGGAGCGGCGGGCCGCCCGGCGTCGGCGCCCGCATGAAGCTGCCGTACACGCGGGCGATGGTCACCGCGATCCTCAACGGGGCCCTCGACGACGTGGGATTCGAGCCGCACCCCGTCTTCGGCGTCGAGATGCCGAAGTCCTGCCCCGATGTCCCGACCGAGGTGCTCCACCCCCGCAACACCTGGAGCGACGGGGCCGCCTACGACGCGAAAGCCCGTGAGTTGGCCGGGCTGTTCACGGAGAACTTCGAGCAGTTCACCACGGCCAGCGACGAAGTCCGGGCGGCCGGGCCGAAACTGTAACAACCGGCGCCGTCTGGCGATCCAGAACGCCAAGGCTGTTGCATCGACGACAACGGACGCAATTATCGGACACGTCCGGCGAAACGGGGGGCGAGGAAGGGCATCCGGCGTCGGCTCTCCCGCCCCGCGACGCTGGTCCCACCACGGGTGGTGCGCGACCGGATGCGCCACTACAACTACATCCACACGAACTGGCTTTTCGCGTGTTCTTCGTTGTAGCGCGGGGGCGGTTGTGGTATGCTGTAGCTGTAGTCTGGTCGGCGAAGTACAGCCCGCGAGGAAGCAGCGCGCCACCACGAATCGATGAGGAGCCGCGGGACGCAAGCCCGCGCGGTTCCGTTTGGTGCCTGGTCGTCGGACAGTGCGCGAAGCATGCGTTTGCAGCGCGTAGCGGCGTGTTGTGCCATCGGAAAGGCATCGATGGTGGTTTCGTCTCGGCGAGCACACACGGCGGCGGGCTGAGTCTGGGAGCTGAGCGGGGGATGGCACTACGCCCTCGGGGGCGAGCGTGTGCCAACGGAAGGGTGTACAAGGAAGCGAGCGAGGGAAAGCGAGCCAACTCTTGTGTTTTCGCGGCGGGCACCGTTCTCGCGTCGCGGCGGAAGCTACCTTTCTTTACCAAGAGGTTGTCGAACAAGCGCGAATCTGTCTGCGTATGACGGGGCACCACCACATGCCCATGTGCTTTGGTCTTGAGAGATTCTTCGGAGGAATGCCAATGTTGAAGCGATTTATGTTGGGAACGGCCGTGGTGGCGTTGTTGGCTGCCGGCTCAACGGCCTGGGCCGAGGAGTGCAGCATCGACTGCGACTCCACGCTGCGCCAGGGCCGCGTATTCGCGGCGGACGATTCGGTCGTGATTTTCGGTAGTGGCGACACGATGCGGACGCGCGTCTGGATCCCTCTCCTGCTCGACGATGGCGGAGCCCTGCTCAACAACTCCGTCGTGAACATCGTTGACGGCCGCATCCTCGGCGGCGTGACGTCTTTCAGCGCCACGCCCTACGCGGTGGCGTGCTTCGGCACCGCCGATCAGTACGACAGTGCCGGTGGCTACACCAGCAACAACATCGTCGTCTACGAATCCAACGCATATTCCGACACAGTCGGTCAGCTGCTCACCGACGGCAGCCTGATCTGGCGGGCCAACTACGCCGGCACCGCTCAGAACAACCTCGAATGGCACGCCTGCGTCCCCGGCGAGCAGACGCCGATCCCCGAGCCCGAGTCCGGAACCCCGATCCTCGTCGGTCCCGGCATCGACAGCACCGGCACCGCGTACCTCAGCACGCCCGGCGCCATCCTCGGCGGCGACGGCTTCTACGTCGGCGACACGAACTTCGACGGCTTCACCGGAAACATCCCGCGCGGCGTGAACATCTGGAACTACGACAAGACCAATCCCAGTAGCTCGCAGACTCCCGATTACAGCTACCTCCAGGCCGACGCCGAGACGTTCGCCAACCTCAACGGCGTCGCCGTCGATCCCGGTGACGGGCGGCAGACCCAGCCGGTCTTCGGCGAGGCCCTGGGCGTCAAGTACGTCGCGTTCGGCATCAACGACACCAACGACGGCGGGTCGGCGCGCCCGGCGATGATTGCCATCGACGCGTTCGAAGACGGCGACGGCTTCACCGGCGCGGTCGCGATTCTCCCGCCGACCGGCTACCTGTTCGTCGATCACCAGTCCACCGGCGGCGGCAGCAACGTCTACGAGAACTCGCACTTTGACATGAACAACCAGGGCCAGATCACGGTCCTGACCGAGAGTTTCGACAACGCCGACCCGAACCACGTGCCGACCTACCAGGCGCTGCTCTACAACCCGATCATCACCGGCGGCCGCATCACCGGCTACGAGCCGCCCGTCATCATCGCCGACGCCGGCCCGGACGACGCGGTGCCCGAGGACGGCCTGGTCGGCCCCTACTACGTCGTCTTCGATCCGAACGACCCCAACTCCGGCGGCGAGTACATCAACGCCCTTTCCGGCATCGCGATCAACAACGCCGGCAACATCGCCTTCGCCGGTCTGTACGACACCGGCATTCCGTTCGACCCGAACGACCCGAACAGCCCGACGCGCTGGGACGACGCCGTCTACTTCTACGATGCCTCGACGACCACGCTGCACCAGGTGCTGCGCGAGAGCGACGTGATCACCTACGACGGCAACTCGCTGGCCTTCGGCCCGATCGCCCGCGAAGACAGCGACGGCTTCATGGGCGCCAACCTCGCTGACGATGCCGACGTCCTCTGCGTCAACTTCCGCGCCAACCGCGACGTCATCGAAGGCGGTTCGCGCGGCGTGGCGGTCGTGGCGGTGGGTCACGTTGGCGACGTCGATTTCGACCGCAACGTCGATCTGGCCGACCTGGCCCAGTTGCTCGCCGCATACAATGCGACGTTCATGACGCCGGCGTATGACCCGCAAGCCGACTTCGACATGGATGGCGATATCGATCTCGCCGACCTCGCCGACATGCTGGCCAACTACCAGTAGTCACCGGCTGCAATCGCTTCGGGACGCCACGCGCCTTCCCGGAGCCCGGTACCAACACCCGGCCCCGCCGCCCGCGACCGTGCGGGCGGTGGGGCCGGCTCTTTCTCAGCCGCGAGTCCGTGCCGGCACGACGCCGGCACGCTCGGCGGGCGTCGGGTCGGGTTCGGCCAGCGCGTCCACCAGACCGCGGCGAAACGCCAGCCGTTTGAGCGGCAGGTGGGCCACGTACAGCGCCGCGATCAGCGCGGCCAGGGCCTCCGCGTTGGCCGCCAGTTCGGCCGGACGCCGCGTCACGACGGCGCGCAGGCTCGCCAGCATCTCCTCTTCGCGCCGTCCCTCGATCTCCACGAATCGGCGACAGTAGGCGACATAACCGTCGTCCAGATCGCTTGCGAAGATCTCGCGGAAGCAGGCGGGGTTGACTTCCCACAGCAGCCGGGCGGTGCGGCCCATGTGACGCTCGTGGGCCAGGTAGTCCTCCAGCGTGTGGCGATGGTCGTGCAGCGCTCGCGCCGCCGGTTCGTACCACACCTCCAACCCGAACCGCTCGCGCAGGCGATAGGCCCACTCCAGGTCTTCGTAGTACACGCGAAACCGCTCGTCGAACCGGACCGCCTCGGCCTGATCGCGGCGAAGCGAGAGGTTCAACGTCCACGCGTGGCGAAAGCCGTACCAGCGGTGGGGCTCCATCTTGTCGTAGAAAAACAGCATCGACGTGGTGTGGACCATCCGGTCGAAGACGGTTTCGTCGGCGTATTGCGGCCAGTCGCAGCGCCCCAGCACCAGTCCGGGGCGCTCGAGTCCGCGATGGGCCCGCACGTGGGCGGCCACCATTCCCGGCTCCGGCACGACGTCGTCGTTGAGAAACAGCACAAGCGCGCCGCGGGCCCGATCCAGGCCGGCGTTGCGGGCGCTGCTCGCACTGGCGCGATCGACGTGCAGGGTGGCAAGCGAAAACGGCCACGCCTCCGCCGGCCAGTGCGGCTGCGGTCCGTCGCCGTTGTGGACGACGATCACCTCCATCGCGCGCGGGTCGAACTCCTGGCGGGCCAGCGCCGCCAGGCACGGCGTGACCACGTCGGCCGCGCGGTTGGTCGGAATGATGATGCTGATCTTCACGAGCGTTTCCTCGCGGATTCCGGCGGAGAATCGCGGCGTCCGCGTTCGACTACGCCAGCGCACGGACCAGCCATCCGAGCAGCCGGCGCACCAGGCCCCGATAGCCGTACATGTCCAGCATGCGTTCGCGCATCTCCGCGGCGACGCGCCGCCGCGCGTCTTCGTTCGCCAGGTAGTATTCGAGCCGCTCGGCCAGCTCGTCCGGCGAGCCGAACGTGACCTCATCCAGCCCCGGCCAGACCTGCTTGGCGCTGGGCGGGACATCGGCGTCGCGCATCTCCAGAAAGCGTCTGCGAAAGTCGCCGGTGATCTTGAACGGCGCACGGGGGTCGAGCCCCCGCATACGGGCGACCACGTCCCACAGGGGGCGTTGCTCCGGCGGCAGGTCGTCACGGCGCAGCGTATCGCCGACGCGCAGCCCCAGCCGCTCTACGGCCGCGTATCGTGCTTCCCACAGCGGATACGACAGGTCGTCGGCGTGTCGGCGGATCAGGAAGAAGCCGCCCGCCGCCAGCCCGTCGAGCACCCGCTGGTGCAAGGCGTTGTTGCAACCCGCGTGCAGGTTGACCTTCGCCGCCCGAAACGCCCTGCCCAGCTCCGGCCCGTGCGGGACGAATCCGCGCGCATAACGCGCGAAACGTGGGTGCCGCTCCCAGTCGCGGCCGTAGAGGTGCAGACGCCGTCCGGTGCGCTCCGCCCACGCCGCGGCCCACGCGATCGTCTGGTGGCGCAACAACTGGTCGGCGACGATCCGCACGTGTTCCTCGGCGATCCTGCCGCGCAGCTCCGGACTCAGATCGAGCCCTGCGGCGGATTCGAGCGCCCGCACAAACGGTTCGAGCAGCAGGCCACCGTTGAGCTCGTTTCGCTCGCAACGGGCCGCGAGTTCCTCGTACGCCGCATCGACCAGCCGGCGCAAGCGCGGCTCGAACCGCCGGCGCAGCTCGGCGTGGATTTCGGCCGGCGTGCGGCTGTGCGTGGTGGCGAACGCGAGGTCGCAATCGTAGGGCCCCGCTTCCTCCCGCACACGGCCGGCATAGACATCGCGCGGGTCCACTCCCGGCGGCATCAGCGCCGCGGCGTTGGTCGCCATCCCGCACGCCATGAAGCGCTCCGCCGGGTATCCCCAGCGTTCGATCAGCTCGCGGTGGCAAAAACCCATGCAGAAATCGAGCGGTCCCTGCGCCGTGCCGGACTCGCGCGAGAAAAGATGCGGCATGCGGTCCTGAATCCACGTCAGCACAGGCAACTCGTCGGGCAGACCCGCTTTCTGGCCCTGGCGCGTGTGATCGATGACGACCAGCAGATCGGGCTCGAAATCGGCGATCGCGGCCAGCATGGCCCGCGGCGTAATCCGGGCGTGGTTGTTCGGTTCGATCAGCAGCCGCGTCTGGCAGCCGTTGTCCGCCAGCGCGTGAAGCCAGTCGCGCATCGAGTAGCGCAGCACCGTCGAAAACCGGCAGGTGAGCCCGAGTACCCGCAGCGGCGGACCACCGCCCTCCAGCGCTTCGGAAAACCGCCGGCGCCACCACGCGCGGTCGCGGCCGCGATACCGCGACTGGACGCGCTCGAGCGCCGCCAGCCGGCGTCTTTCCAACTCCGCGCTCACCCGCGTCAGCAGCGGTCCGATATCTTCGGGCTGAGCCTGCCACGACCGGGCCCGCACGATGACCTGCGGAGGATAGTTCGCGTCGTCCGCGAGGATTTCCTTCCGGAGTTTTTCGTGGGCCTGCGGGCCGAGGCACAGCCGGACACGCGGGTCGGCCAGGGGTCTCCGCCAGTCGGCCAGGTGCAGCGCCACCGCCACGGCCTCCCACGAGGGTTCGATCTGGTAGAGCACGGGGGCCGCGCCGAGAAACGTGTCGCGCGTCGCCTCGTGGAGCCAGGGGAGATGATGCCCCAGTCCCACCCCGACCAGCGCGATCGGCGCGATGATCTGGTTGCGAAACTGCTCGGCAAGCTGCGCCACCGGCGGTACGGGAATGTGGGCGCCGAACGACGGCCGCCAGCGCTGGGCGCGCCGATCGAAGACCATCCAGCTTCCGGCCCGCGTGCGATGCAGTTCGAGCGTTTCACGACACGCCGCCCAGGCCTCCTCGATCCGGTCCGCGGCGGTGGTGTCTTCCGGCGTCCCGCGCGCCCGCAACGCCGCGAGGTTGCGCGCAAAAGCCCCGCTGCGGCTGGACCAGTCGGGCGACTCGGCGCCGGGGGCCGAGGACAGATTGCGCAGCATCTGTTCGAACGCCGGATCGGCGCGCAGCGCCGCCGAGCAACGCTGTGCGTACGCCAGCGCGCGGCCCAGCAACCCCTCCTGCGCCAGCCGGCGGATCAGCAGCAACAGCAGCCGATCGTCGGCCGCCCCGTCGGCGACGGCCTGTGCCGCGGCGTCCAGGAACGGGCCGCTCTCGGGTTGGCGGGCCAGGGCGAGAAGCGAATCGGGATCGAGCGCGGTCGGCATCGGGAACGCGATCTCCTGTGTGCGCAGGACGCACGACCGGCAGCGCCCCCGGATTTCATCGGGATGGCCGCCGGCGCGAACGTCTGGCGGCGTGCAACCCCACCGGGAAAGCAGACGCCAGCCGCCGCCCGCTCGCTGTGTAGACATTTATCGGCTCGCCGCCGGGTACGGCTAAAGCCCGCCCGAACGACCGGGTCGATAGAAGACAGGGGACTATCCGGGCGTGCGCTCCAGCGTGCGGCGGCCCGGCCGCGCGCCAGGCCGGCCGGTCGTGGCGCCGCCCGCGGACAAGGGAGTCGAATGCACTGGTTGCTGACCAACTGCGCCGCCCCGGTCATGGCCCCGTTCGGAACGGCGGAAAAACGGCCGCCGCTGGGGATCGGTTTTCTGGCCGGGGCGCTGCGTCGGGCCGGGCACCGCGTCTCGTTCCTGGACAACTACCTCGCACCGACCCGGTTTCTCGAAACCGACTACCTGCGGGAAAACCACATCGACGCCGTCGGCATCTCCGCCAGCACGATCTGCGCGTGGGACTTCCGCCGCCTGCTCGGCCGGCTGCACGCGCTGCGCGAGCGGGGCGCGTGGAACGGGCTGGTCGTGGTGGGCGGACCGCATACGACGTCGGTGCCGACCGACGTGCCCGCCTGGGTCGATCACGTCGTCCAGGGCGAAGGCGAGCGGGCGATCGTGGAAATCGCCAACGGAACCGCGACCGAACGCTTCGTCCGCGTGCCGCGCATGACCCGGCTCGACGATCTGGCCCCGCCGGCGTGGGATCTGTTCGCCGATCTGCCCTACGACTGGACCGCGAGCTGGCTCAGGGTCGCGCCGGTGTTCACGATGAGCACCAGCCGCGGCTGCCCGTTCCAGTGCACGTTCTGTTCGACCCCGGACATCTGGGGGCGCAAGTACCGGGCGTTCTCGGCCCAGTGGATTCTCGAACAGGTGTCGCACCTTCAGCGGGCCTACGGGGCGCGCGGCATCTACTTCCGCGAAGACAACTTCAGCGTCTCGCGCCGCCGCGTGCGCGAGTTCTGCGAGGGCGTGTTGCGCCGCGGCCTCGAGCTCCAGTGGGTCTGCGAGACGCGCGTGGACACGCTGACGCGGGACCTGCTCGAAACGATGCACGCCGCCGGATGTCGCGGCGTGTACGTGGGCGTCGAGAGCGGCAGCCAGCGCCTGCTCGACTTCATGGAAAAGGGCATCGACCTCCAGCAGGTCGAAGAGGTGTTCCGCTGGTGCTGCGAGATCGGCATCCGCACATATGCCAGCTTCGTCGTCGGCCTGCCGACCGAGACGCCCGACGAACGGGCCGCGACGCTGGCGATGCCCGAGAAGATCCGCGCCACCACCCACAGCTTCAACGTCTTCGTCGGCATCCCCACCAGCCGCCTCTACCACTACGTCCGCCGCAACCTGCTCTACGATTACATCGACGATCGCGAGATCGTCTACGTGCGGGGACACGACCGGCTCGTGGACGAGTTCTACGATGGCAACCCGGCCCGCAAGATTCCAACGCCGGACCGGCGCGCCCGCGCGCAAGCGGGCGAAATCGACCCCAACGCCTGCGTTCCGTCTCACGACGTCGAGGCCTGGACCGATGCCGTGGGCGACCTGTTGCGCCGCCGTCGCGATGCCGACCGCGTGGTGATCTACGGGCTGGGCACCAACGGACAGCTTCTGTTGCGTGCGCTCGCGTCGCGCGGTTGCCTCGGCGACCGCAAACTGCTCATCGCCGACGATGAAGACGATCCGCTGACGTTTGCGCTCCACGGCCTGCCGCGGGTCGATCCACGTCACTGGCAGAGTTGGCCGGAGCGAACGATCGTGGTCGTGACGCCCGGCCACTGCGAGCCGCTGGTGGACACGCTGGAACGGGCCGGCGGCCGTGCAGGGGTGGACTTCATCGCCACGGCCCGCGCGGAGCTGGCAGAAACGGCGATCGGTTCAAGGCCGGTGCCACGGGAAAAAGGGGCCGGTCGCAAGCGGGTGCCGGAAGCGAGCCATCCGGGTTGAAGGCCGGTGTGGCGGCGCCGGGCAGCACCGTCGCACGAGGAGTAGCGTACATGGGTCGCGGCAGCCGCCCCGACATCTCGATCGTTGTCGCCTGCTACAACGCCGCGCAGACCGTGGGGGAAACGGTGGCGAGCGTGCGCCGGCAGACCCACCCGGACTGGGAATTGATCTGCATCGACGACGGCTCGTGTGACCGCACGCCCCAGGTGCTCGCCACGCTCGCGACCGAGGAGCCGCGTCTGGGCTGGCGCCGCGCGAGGCATCGCGGCCCCTCGGCGGCCAGGAACCACGGTACGTCCCTCGCCACCGGGCGCAACGTGCTCTACCTCGACGCCGACGACGTGCTGCGTCCCGACGCGCTCGAGGTGCTGCTGCGTGCGGCGCGGACGGCGAACTCGGAAACGCTCGTCGCCGGCGGCTGGGAACTGCTCGACCCGCACGGCCACTCGCTGGGCCTGCCGCGTTTTCCGGCCGTCCGCGAGTTCACCGTGGACCAGCTCCTGCTCGGCAACCCCATCTCGATGGTGACGCTCGTCCCCCGCCACCTGCTGGGACCGCGACCGTTCGATGAAACCCTCGATGCGTGCGTGGACTGGGACTTGTGGTTGCGCCTGGCCCACCGCGGAGCGGTTTGCCGGACGATCCCGCGTGTCGTGTTCGGCTATCGCCTGCATGCCTCCAGCCTCAGCCGGCGCTGGGAGATCGTGTACACCAGCGGACGGCGGGTGATCGAACGCTGGCTGCCCCATGCCCACGACCCGGCCACGGCGCGGCGAGCGCCGGGCCGCTGGGCGGTGGTCCAGGCGGCCCTGGCGCTGGCCGCCGGCGACACCGACACCTGCGCGCGTTGCACGCGCGAGTTGTATCACTGCTCCCGGCCGTCCGAACCGGCCGTGGACCTGGCAGGGGCATTGCACTACGCGTTTCAGTTCGTCCGCGGTCGCGCCGGAAGCACGTGGGCGGAGCACGCAGGCCCGTGGCTCTCGGAGTGTTCCGCCTGGCTGGCGCGCAGCCCGCTGGCCCCCCAGGCCGCCCGAATCCTGGCCCACCTGCGAAACCTGATCGCGGCCCAGGCCGACCCGCTCGGCCTGCTCCGCGCCGCGTGGGGCCGGCGCCCCCGACAAGCGCCCCCGGACCGGCTGGTGATCTACGGCCTGGGCCACAACGGCGTCGCGTTGTGCGAACGGCTGCGGGCGGCTCCCGGGTTCGCCGAGACGGCGCTGTGCGGCGCGGACGACTTCGCCGACGATCTCACGTTCACGTTGCTGGATCTCCCGCGTGTCGATCCGCGCCAGTGGCGAAGCTGGCCCGCCGGCACGTTTGTCGTCGTGACCCCCCACGGCGCCGAGCCGCTGGTGCAGACGCTCCGCGCCGCGGGCGGACGCGCCGATCACGACTTCCTCACCCTGGTCGATTCACGTCCGGCACACGCCGCGCCGGCCCGCTCGGAGGCACTGGTATGAATCCCTGGCCAATCACAATCATGCTGCCACACGGTCTGGCCGTGGGCGGAGTCACCACCTGGGCGGTGCAGTTGGCCGCCGCGCTTGCCGGGCAGGACCGCGAGGTGCGTCTGGTCGTCCACGAAGACGGACGCGATTGGGCCCAGATCGCCCCGGCCCGGGTCGATCCCGCCGTTCGGATCGTACACGCCGCGGGTCTTGCCACGGCGACCGGCCGGCAGGATGCCCTGCGCGCCTACCACGATCTGCTGCCGACGGTCCTGCTGCCCAACCTGCTGGCCGAGGGCTACGAGATCGCCGCCGCGCTGGCGCTGGTCTGCCCGGACCAGGTCCGCATCGTGGCGTGGAACCACTCGGACAACCCCTACGACTACGGATATCTGACCTACTACGAGCCGATCGTACAGCGTTTCGTGCCGGTGAGTCGGCGGTGTACGGAAGAGCTCGCGCGACGCCTGCCCGGGCGCGTCGCGGCCATCGATCACCTGCCCTACGGCGTTCATCTGCCGCCCGAGCGCCCGCGCACACCGCTGGGCGATCGGCCGATCCGTCTCGTCTACGCCGGCCGCATCGAACAGGCCGGCAAGCGCGTGCTGGGCTACGTCGAGCTGGCCCGCCGGCTGGACGCGCGCGGCGTCCGCTTCGAGCTGCGGCTGGTGGGCGACGGCCCGCAGGCCGAAGCGCTGCGCCGGCAGATCGCCGAGGTCGCCGGCACGCTGCGCCGCCGCGACAACCGCATCTGGCTCGAGCCGGCGGTTTCGCACGAGCGGATCGCGGCGGTCTGGCAGTGGGCCGATGCGTCGCTGCTCAACTCGACCCGCGAGGGCTTCAGCATCTCGATGGTCGAATCGATGGCCGCCGGCTGCGTGCCGATCGTCAGCCGGGTCGCCAGCGGCGTGGCAGACATCATCGTCGAGAATCGAAACGGGCTGACGTTTCCGGTGGATGACATCGAGGCCCTGGCGGATCGCGTCGCGGTTCTGGCGTCCGGCGGCGAGCTCTGGCGCAAGATGTCGCAGGCGGCGCGCGAGGCCGCCCGTCGGCACTGCGAATACGGCCACTTCCTCGCGCGTGCCACGCGCATCCTCGATGACGCCCAGGCCGGTCCGGACCGAAGCTGGCCGATCGACCGCCCGCTCGCGATGCACGCCGCGACCGGGGGGGGCGCCGGCCTGCCCGCCGACGCCGCCGCGCGGCTGGAACGGCTGCTGAGCGAACTCGCCCAGCGCGGCGAAGAGCCGGTGGCGATTTTCGGCGCAGGCCGGCACACGCGCGCGCTGGCCGACGTCTGGGCCCGCTGTCCGGTGCGTATCGCCGGCGTCATCGACGACGGCTACGGGCAAAGCGGCTCGCGGCTCTGGGGCTGGCCGATCGTGACGCCCGAAGCGGCGGCCGTACTGGGGGCCCGCGCCGTGGTCATCAGTTCACACGTGCACGAAACGGAAATCTACCAGCGTCACCACGCCGCACTGGCCGCCGCGGGCATACCGATGTACCGGCTCTACAGCGAAACGCCGTCGGCAAGCGTGACAACGTAACAATGGGATAATCCGCGCGGCTCGACGAAACGCCGTCGCGCGGCAACGCCTGGCCCCGCCGGGGACAACGCGTGTAACACCGCCAACTCAGTGTTGCGCTCGACGAGACCGAAGTTCGTACCCGGCCTTCGCCACACATTCCTCGTAGCGCTGAATATGCTTCCAGACCCGATCCGGGTGGCAGTACGGACAGGTAAAACGATATCGCTTGACGCCGATCAACTGCACTCCCTTTCGTCCACACAACGGACATTCAACCCCAGCATCGTCGGCCACGGGCGAGAAAAGCCGACACGTCGTATTCGGCAGTGCCACTGAAAGCCACGCACAATCTTCCATCTGAAAGCGATTGTCGAGCCC
>CAYRXN010000392.1:0-14572 GCA_964428275.1 uncultured Planctomycetales bacterium
GTCGATTTGCGCGTTCATCGTGCCGCTCCCTCCTGGGCCGGTTGGGCGCGTCCGGGCGGCGCGTCGGCGCGCCGCGTGAGCCCCTGCCAGGCCGCCTCGGGCATGACCCACACCAGCGGCCGGTGCATGCACGTCAGCAGACGCGAGAACGGTACGAGCACGAGTACGACGATGCCGCTGAGCGTGTGCAGCAGGAGCATGACGTGGTAGTCCACCGAGCTCCACGTCGGGTGCATCGCCAGGACGCCGGTGATAAACGGCACGATCAGGATCAGCGGCTTGAGGAAGCTCCAGGGCGGGTCGATCTCGCGCAGGGCCGGCGAGAACAGCCGGCCGAAGAACAGCGCCACGCCGAGCCCGATCACGATCCACGCCAGCGTGTCGGCCGCGTGGCCGGAGAGCACCGGCCAGGTCAACCCGATGCCACGCTTCCACAGGTAGACGTGGGCGACCAGAAACGCCGGCAGGAGGATCGCCACGAGCCGAAAGAGCATGGACGTGAAACACAGCGACACGTGGTAGGCGAGCATGCCGCCCCGACACTGGGGACGCAGACGGTGGAGCACCAGGCTGGGAAAGGTCAGCCACAGGATCCGCAGCCGAACCTTGTGCCAGAACCGGCTGCGGTCCGCCGCCGTCACGTACGCTCCGACCATGTCCGAGCAGCCCAGGGCCACGATCCGGACCATGCCCAGGACCATCAGCGTAAACGCGAAGCGGAAAAGCGGCCCCCGCGCGATGTCCAGCAACACCAGTACGGTCGAATGCACGACACGCACCCCCTGTGGCCCCGAGGCCACGCACCGCCGCTTCCGGCCACCATGCGCCGGGCCGGTCGCCGGCGGTTGCACGAGGTCCGCCCGTGCCCCCGAACCCCGGTCAGTCGCGCTCTTCCGGCGGGGCCATCTCCGCGCGCCGAATCTCGCGGAGCACGGACTCCCGGCTGCGCCGGCGGGGCGGGTCCTGTTCGCACAGCAGGCGGACCAGTTGCCGCACGAACTTCGGTCGCAAGACGTAGTAGCAACGCATCGAACCGCGGGTGTGACAATCCACCAAGTCGGCCCGGCGCAACACGGCCATGTGCTGCGACAGGTACGGCTGGGCGATCGGCACGAGCGCGTTGAGATCGCGCACGCACTGGCTGCGCTGCGCCAGGGCCCGCAGGATCATCAACCTGGTGGGGTGGGCCACGAGCCGCAGCATGCGGGCACAACGTTCCCAATCGTGTTGTTCGGGTTTCTTGGCCACGGTTCCAGCGTTCCCGCTGTGGCGACCGGTCCTTTCGGACAAGGCCGGACCGACCCGACCGCGGGGCGGCGTCCGACCATCAGGTTTGCACTATATCAGGCTTTTCTTATATTGTCAACAGGCCATCAAACCGATCCGTCTGTCGCAAACTTGGGCGCTGTGCGGTCGGGGTCCGTGCGGCCCGCGCAACGCGGGCGTCGGGGGGGGGCTGGTTCTGCGCCGGCACTGGCTATAATCCGCGCCATGCCGGAGGTGCCGCTCGAGCGTTGCCCGCTTTGTCGATACGCGCTGCGCGGGTTGCCGCGCGAGTACCGATGTCCCGAGTGCGGTTTCCTGTACGATGCCCAAACCCGTGTGTGGCGCGCGTTTCCTTCCCGAATGATCTACGTCGGCGCCGTCACGTGGTCGATCTTCCTTCTGATATGCGGGTCCGGGATCGTGCGGGGGCTGATCGCCGGCGTGCTCCCGGATCTTTGGATTACCGCGCTGGTCGCGTTCGCCATCACGTTCCTGATTCGCTCTCTGTACGATATTCGCACCACCGAGCGCAAGGGACGCTGCGTGGCGGTATCGCCGGCCGGGGTCTTCGTGCGGACGCTCGAGACGGAACGGCTCTTCTTGTGGGACGACATCGTCAAGATCGAGCGGTTCGATCACGGCGTCAAGGAGCGGAAGGACGAATGCCTCGTGCGCATCATCGTGCGCGTCAAGGCCAAGTCCCAACCCTTCCCGGTCGTAGTGGGACGCATCTTCGCCACGGAAACAGAACGGGCCGCTTTCCTGGAGGCGGTGGCCCAGCGCAGGGGCGAAACGGGTGACGCCGTCAGCGCGACCTCGGACGCCACGCCGACGCGCGCCCGGGACTGACTGCGCTTCTGTCGCGGGCCGCATGGCCGACCGGCGATCAAGCCGCCGGTGGCCCGGTTTCTCAGCCGGCGCAAGCCGCCGGCCCCGGGGCGGTCCCCGGTGAATCTACCCGCTTCGATGTCGCATGCCCTTGACTTGGCGGCGAGGCGCCGGCGGTTCGACGCGAACGCGCGACTGTCGTATAATCCCCGCTTCATCGCGCGGGGCGGTTGAGGCGCGGCGCGGTTGGTGCCGGTGCGCGGCGGCCGGGGGATGCCGTGCACGCGGCTGGCGTGTGGGGGTCAAAGACCAACGAGGCGGCCGGGTGCGGGACGCGCCCGACCCGCCGGCAAGAACAGACAGGGCAGGCAACGATGCTACTTGCAGGCATGTGGATGCCGGACGCCGCCACGATGCGGCTGATTCTCCCGGAACTGTTGCTCGTGGCGACGGTCGTGGTGCTGCTGATCGCACCGCTGCTCGTCGGCCGGCACGCGCGGCTGACGGGGATGCTCGCGCTGGTCGGCGCGGTGGTCGCCGCCCTGGCGGCGGCGCTGTCGTTCAAACTGGTCGGCGACGGGGCGACGGCCCTGTTCGTGGTCGGCGCCGAGGGGGCCGGCGGGCAGGCCATGCTCGTGGCGGACAAACTGGGCATGTTCTTCCGCGTCCTGCTGATGGTCTTTCTGGCCGGCATCGTGCTGATGTGGTTCTGGTTCGACGCGCAGCGCGAGCGGCACGCCCCGGAGTTCTTCACGCTGCTGGTCGCCAGCGCCCTGGGCATGGCCCTGATGGCCTCCACGGTGAACCTGCTGCTGATGGTGATCGCGATCGAGCTGGCCTCGATGCCGAGCTACGGCCTGGCCGGCTTCGACCGTTTCCGCAAGAAGGCCTCCGAGGCGTCGCTCAAGTATGCCATCTTCGGGGCGGTCACCAGCGGGTTCATGATCTACGGCGTCAGCCTGCTCTACGGCCTGTTCGGTACGCTGCACGTCCCCACGCTGATCGAACGGATTGCGGCCGCCGGCACCGGCGCGCAGAGCAGCGCCGTTCTGGCGGTGGCGTTGCTGGCCGTGTTCGCGGGGATCGCGTTCAAGATCTCCGCCGTGCCGTTCCACTTCTGGTGCCCGGACGTGTTCGAGGGCGCGTCGCTGCCGGTCGCCACCTGGCTGAGCGTGGCGAGCAAGGCCGCCGGGCTCGTGCTGATCCTCCGGCTGATCGCCATGTTCGTCACCGTGCCGCACGCACCGTTGTCCGCGACGCTCCTGCCGGTCATCAGCTACGGCGTCGGGTTCTTCGCGATTCTCACCTGCACCGTCGCCAACCTGGCGGCCTACCGCCAGCGCAACGTGCGGCGGATGCTGGCGTACAGCTCGATCGCCCACGCGGGCTACATGCTCAGCGCCGGCGCCATCGTGCTCCAGGGCGGTTCGCTGGCGGCGGCGATGGGCGCCGTCATCACCTACCTCGTCGTCTACATGTTCATGAACTTCGGCGCGTTCCTGTCGGTCGGCCTGGTCGGGGCCGATACCGGCAGCGAGGATCTCGACTCGTTCACCGGCCTGGGCTGGCGCGATCCCGCGACGGCCGCTTCGCTCACGCTCTGCCTCGTGTCCCTGATCGGCCTGCCGCCGATGGGCGGCTTCATCGCCAAGTGGTGGCTGATCTGGGCCCTGGGCGGCGCGGCGCACGCGGCCAGCGCGAGCCTGTCGGTCTGGCTGTGGGTGATCATCACCGTCGTGGTCATCAATACGGCCATCAGCCTGTATTACTATGCCCGCGTCATCCGCGAGATGTACCTGCGCGGCACGAAGACGGCGGGCGATACGCTGCGGGCGCCTTTGTTCGGCAAGGTCGCCCTGCACGTTTGCGCGCTGGTCCTGCTGGCCACCGGCACCGTGCTGGTCGGCTCGCTCAAGCGAAACACGGAAGGGATCGCGCGGGCCGATCGAGCCGCGCCGCCGGTCGCCCGGATCGCCGAGACGGCCGCCGACCCCACCGTGCCGTTGTCGCCTTCCGGCCAACCGTAGGTCGTCCGCCCGCGGGTCGGCGACGCGGAGCGGGCCGCGGGCCGAACCCGCCGCCGTCGCGGTTGGCGGCCGTTTCAACGCCTGGCGCCGGCACCCGGCCGGCGGGGAGCAGATCGACATGATGCGACGATTCCGCCTGGCGTCGGCGTTTCTCGCGGCCTGGGTACTGGTGGCCGCCGCCGCGTGCGCCGAAGACCGGATCACCTTCGCCACCTTCAACTGCGAATTCCTGACGCGGCCCAAGGTGCACATGAAGTTCGGCGAGCGCTTCAACCTCGCGCGCGACCGCAAGGACGTGTGGAACCAGCCCGGTTATCGCGACAAGAAGTTTCACGAGGCGGCCGAGGCGGTCGCGCGTTTCATCGTGCAGATCGACGCCGACGTGATCGGGCTGGAAGAGGTCGGCGACCGGCGCGACGTGAAGGAACTGCACGAAGCGGTCCGGGCGGCGGGGCTCGACTACCCCTACTGGGTGGCCGGCAAGTCGCTCGATCCGGCGACGCACCAGAACGTGGCCTTGTTCTCCAGGTACAAACTCAGCGACCTGCTCAGCCCGATTCCGGGCCTGGAAGCCTACGATACCGAGCTCGACGACCCCGACGCCGAACAGTGGACGGAAGTGACCAAGGGGCTGCGCGTGAACGTGGCCGCCCGCGGCCGGACGTTTGTCGTCTACGTGCTGCACCTCAAGTCTGAACGCGGGGGCCACGAGTCCGACGCCCGCCGCGTGGCGCAGGCCTCGATCGTGCGGCGCAACTACCTCCCGCTGCTCACGGCCGGCCGGAACGTGATCGTGATGGGCGACCTCAACGACGGGCGCAACCAGCCGGCGATTCGGCGGATTCGCGGACGCGACGATATCCAGCCGGACCTGATCCAGACCGGCCGGGCCGACTACTTCGACTTCGACAAGCTCGATACGCGCTGGACGTATGAGTACATGGGCGTGCGCGGACAGATCGACCACATCCTGCTGTCCACGTCGTTCAAGCGGATCTGCAAACGGATCCACGCCCGCACGCTGCCGCAGGACAACCCGCGCGTCTCCGACCACCGGCCGTTCATCGTGGACCTCGACCTGCGCCCGCTGTCGGGGCGGGCCGCCGCGACGCCGTAGCCGCTGGTTCCCGGGTCGTGGAAGTTCCGGCCGATCTGCGATAATCTCCGTGGGCGCGTTCGAATAAGCCCCCCGCGCTGCGTTCGACGGCCGGCCCGCAGCCGCGCGAGCCCCACGGCGGCGGCTCCGGCGGGTACCACGGATGGGCAAGACGAGATGGCAGCCAGAAAAACACCCACAGCCACGCGAAGAAACGCCCCCCCCACGCTGTTCGACCGTCTGGAGCACCGCCCGGTCGTCCGGATCGGCGGGGTGAGCCCGGCCTACGTCGAGCCGGCCCTGCCCGACGCCGACGAGATCGAGCCGGAGGAGATCGCACCCGAGGAGGCCCCCGCCGCGTCGGCGGAAGCGCGCGGCGGCGCCGCCGATCACGCCCGGTCGACCCTGGAGGAGGAGGAAGCGTTGACGCCTGCGACATCGGCCAGGAACAAGCCCGCCCGAAAAACCCCGGTGGCCAAGGCCCGCACGGCCCGCGCGCGGCCGGCCCGCGGCCGGAAAGGCGGCGGCCGCGTAACGGCGGAAGCGCTCGCCGGCAAGCAGCGCGACATCTCGGTCTCCGAGTTCTTCGCCAAGAACCGCCACCTGCTGGGTTTCGACAACAAACGCAAGGCCCTGCTGACCACCGTCAAGGAAGCGGTGGACAACAGCCTCGATGCCTGCGAAGAGGCCCACATCCTGCCCGAGATCCACGTCGCGATCGTCCAGCTCGCCGACGACCGTTTCCGCGTCACGGTGCGTGACAACGGCCCCGGCATCGTCAAGTCGCAGATTCCCAACATCTTCGGCAAGCTGCTGTACGGCTCGAAGTTTCACCGGCTCAAGATGTCGCGCGGCCAGCAGGGTATCGGGATTTCCGCCGCCGGCATGTACGGGCTGCTCACCACGGGCAAGTCGATCAAGGTGACCTCGCGGACCGGGCCGGCGCGCCCGGCGCACTACTTCGAAATCCAGATGGACACGCGCAAGAACCGCCCGGAGATCATCCGCGACGACGAAGTCGAGGTGGCCTGGGAGCGCGGCACGGAGGTGGTGATCGAGCTGGTGGCCAGCTACGCCAAGGGCCGCCAATCCGTGGACGAGTACATCGAGCAGACCGCCATCGCCAACCCGCACGCGCGGATCGTCTACACCGCGCCGACCCGCGAGCACCACGAGTTCCCGCGCGGCACCGACGAGCTGCCGGCGGACACCAGGGAGATCAAACCCCACCCGCACGGCATCGAGCTGGGCGTCCTGATGAAGATGCTCAAGGAATCCAAGGGCGTGAAGCTCTCGGGCTTTCTGCAAAACTCGTTTTGCCGGGTGTCGCAGGCGGTGGCCGAACGCATCTGCGCCCACGCCGGCCTGAGCATGAAGGCCGCTCCGAACACCATCGCCAACCACGACGCGGAAAAGCTCTACGAAGCGATGCAGTCGGTCAAGGTGCTGGCCCCGCCGACCGATTGCCTGGCACCGATCGGCGTGCGCAACCTGATCGCCGGCTTGCTCAAGGAAGTCAGGGCCGAGTTCTTCACCGCCACCACGCGCAGCCCCGCCGTCTACCGCGGCAACCCCTTCCAGATCGAAATCGCCATCGCCTACGGCGGCAAGCTGCCGGCCGAAGGCACCGCGCGCGTGATCCGCTTTGCCAACCGCGTCCCGCTGCTCTATCAGCAGTCTTCGTGCGCGGCGTTCAAGAGCGTGCTCGACGTGGACTGGCGCAACTACGGCCTCTCGCAGCCCGGCGGCAGTCTGCCGACCGGTCCGCTGGTCGTGATGGTGCACATGGCCAGCGTCTGGGTGCCGTTCACTTCCGAGAGCAAGGAGGCCATCGCCGACTACGACGAGATCCGCAAGGAAATGCGCCTGGCGCTTCAGGAGTGCGGCCGCAAGCTGGCCACCTACGTGCGGCGGCGGCGGCGGCAGAAACTCGAAGCACAGAAACGCGACATCTTCAGCCGGTACATCCCCGACGTGGCCGAAGCGCTGGCCCACCTCACCGGCACAAGCGAGCAACGCCTGCTCCGCGAATTGCAGGCCATCGCCCGCGCCCGCACCGCGGAAGCCGACGTCGAGCTGGACGAGGACGGCAAACCGATCGCCAAACCCGCCGAGCCGGAAAGCGAAACAACCCTCGGCGGCGACGATTCGGTCGTGATCGTCCCCGAGAACGAAGCCGCCGAAGTTCCGGGCGCCCTGTTCGACGAAGACGGTGCCCAGGGCAAGACCGGCCGCCGCAAACGAAGAACCCGCCGGCGCCGCTAGGTCCGGAGCGCGCAACACCGCCGCTGCGTGAGAACCTGATGGTGGCCACCCCGGGTACCCCAGCACGAAGCGCGGCCGGAGGAGGAGCAAGGGCCTTCGCTGTCACCTTGTCGCGTCATGAGGCATCAACGGGTCCGCCGCGCTCACCGGCGACTCGGCCGGGGCTGATCGACAACCGGACGCCGCGGGGGCGAGGCGGGCTGTCGCTCGCCACGAGGCCAGTCGCGTTCCAGCGCTTCGACGGCGCGCCGGGCATCCGAGCCGGCGATGACATCCTGGGCGCCGGCGCGCCGGCTGGTCGGCTGCGTCTGCGCCGCCCGATCGGCGGAAACGGGCCGCCCGGCCGTCCGGCAGCCGAGCAGGGCCAGTGAGGCGCAGACCAGGACGCCGGTCGCAACGTACGTACGTACCTTCCGGACCATCCGAGCAACCTCCCGTCGGGCGAGACGCCGCGAGCAAGACGCGCGCAGCGCCCCGAGAACACAGGTGGTACCCACCCTGCCGAGGCACCGGTTCACAGCCCGTGGGCGGCAAGGCCGTCCCCGGCCGATCGCTGGCGATCAGCGGCGCCGCCGGCGCGGTGTCGTGAGCCGCGCGCCGACGAGTCCCGCCAGCGTCAGCGCCAGCGACGGAACGAGGCCGAAACCACACAACGGCGGCAGGACGCGGCCGGTCGGCGCCTGCGTGACCGGGTCGAGCGGCTCGGGGACGCCGTCGTTGTCGAGGTCGGCGTCGCAGTCGTCGCCCAGACCGTCGCCGTCGAAGTCGAGCTGGTCGGCGTTGGACTCGTTCGGGCAGTTGTCGGTCGGAATGAGCTGTCCGCCGCTGTCGACGAGGTCGATTCGACCGTCGCCGGCGATGCGGCCGTCGGTGTCGTGGATCACGCGGAACGTCCCGAAGCGGACGATTCCGCCGCCCACGCTGCCTTCACGCGGGTCGGGCTGCTGCTCGGGCCCCTGGTCGAGTCCGCCGACGTCGAAGCCGTCGTCGAGCGTGCCGTTGTTGCTGAAGTCGATGCCGAACGCCTGTTCGAGCGTCGCCTCGTTGTAGCGGGTGAAGTCCGGGAACCCGTCGCCGTTGGCGTCGGGCGCTTCGAGGAAGCCGTCGCCGTCCTGGTCGAAATCCACCAGTTGCCGCTGGAACGCGGTCGTATCCGCGGGGAAGCCGGTCACATCCTGGCCGGCGTCGATCGCGGCCTGCCGCACGGCGGCGAGGTCGGCGGCGTCGAAATCGCCGTCGCCGTCGATGTCGAAGCCCCACCGGGCCGGGTTGACCTGCGGCGCGGGATCGACCGGGTCGGCCAGACCGTCCTCGTCGGTATCGGCCCGGGTCGGGTCGGTCCGGACGCCGCGCACCGGCTTGTCGACCGGGTGGCCGTCGCGGGCGGCGAGGTCGGCCAGGCCGAGACTGGCCATCGCCTCGGCCGAGGCGGCCCGCGCCCAGGTGTTGATCTCGTCCCAGTCGGAGATTCCGTCGCCGTCGGTGTCGGCCCTCAGCGGGTCGGTCTGGACGACCACGACAGCGGCGTCGCGGAAGCGGCCCGAGGTCGAACCGGGACCGTAGCGGGTGAGCTTGAACCCGGCTCGTTCCTCGCTGTCGCTGAGCTTGTCGCCGTCGGTATCCCAGTTGCGCGGGTCGGTTTCGCCGGGATCGACCTGCCCGTTGTGGTTGGCGTCTTCGACGCCGTCCGGGAGGCCGTCCGCGTCGGTGTCGGCGAGTGTCGGGCTGGTGCCGGTATCGCGTTCGAGCTTGTCGTCGAGCCCGTCGCCGTCGGTATCGGCCTTGCTGTCCTTGGTCGTGTTCCCGTTGTCGAAGAGCGAGCTGTCCGCCCGATCGGCGCGGCGGACGCCGGTGAGGTCGAAGCCTTCGGATTCCTCGCCGCGGGTCAGCCCGTCGCCGTCCACGTCCACGTTGAGCAGGTCGGTCGCGCCGTTGACCTGCGTGAGCATGTTGTTGTCTTCGGAAACCTCGTTCACGGCCGCCTGGTCGTCGATGCGCACCTTGAGGAAGTAGTCGCCGGCGGGGAAGTCCGCCGACGAAACCACCAGGGCGTTCATGTCGAGCGAATGCAGCCCGACCGTCTTGTCCGCCGCGGCGGTCACGTCGATTCGCCGCAGGAGCACGTCGCCGGCGCCGATGCTGGTGTTGTCGTCGGGCGAGGCGTAGACGGCGATCGCGAAGTCCTCGACCGGCTGGTTGAACGCGACGCGGTATTGCAGCGATATGTCAAAGCTCACGTCCACGTCGGAGCCGGAGAACTGGAGCTTGGTCATCTGGAGATCGACGCGGTAGCCCGCGGTTCGGTCCTTGCCGTTGTTGGCCTCGTCCGCCTCGCCGACGGTATCGCCGACATCCGCGGTCGCGGCGATCTTCACCGCCGTGTTGGCGGCGACCTGCTTGGCCCGCAGCGCCGCGGAGATGTCCACGGTCACGACGTGCGTACCGGGGTCGGGCTCGCCGGCCAGCGTCGCGAGCGTCTTGCTCGGCACGACCGGGTCTTCGAGCGTCAGCCGCACATCGAACGGCATCACGGCGGCCGGGCTGATGACCGTGTAGGTGACCGTGGCCGTGAAGGGTTCTTCGTCGGACAGGGCGATGCCGTCGAGCTGCACATCGACCGTCTGGGCCTGCGCGGCGACGTTGGACGCGGCCGTCTCGTCGCTTTCCGCGACGGTGCCGGTGGCGTCGATCACCGCGAGCACGCGGTCGCCGTCGGCCAGCCGCGTCGCGAAACCGTCGAGCACGGCGCGGAAGTCGGCCAGATCGCGCGTGTGCGTCCCCGGAGCGCGGTCGGCGGGGTTGTTGACGTGGATCGTCTGGATCAACCCGTCGGCGGCGTCGATCTGCGCGTCGGCGTCGCGGTCCGCACCGATCTGAATGACGAACGCGGCGACGTTGGCCGGGGCGTCGATCCGGTAGGTGACGCGCGCCGTCGTGGTCGATTCGTCGGACGAGACGGCGACCGAGGTGGCGACCAGATCGACCTCGATCGCGGCGCCGGCGGCGCAGTTGTCCGCCTCGTCCGTCTCGGCCACGACGCCGGTGGTGTCGAGCCGGGCCACGATGCGGTTGCCGTTGCTGACGGCGCCGTAGCCATCCAGCGCGGTCCGCACGCTGCGCACGAGCGTGTGCGTGCCGGGCTTGAGATCGTCGGCGGACAGCTCGGCCGGCATGATCGTCACCAGGGGCACGTCCAGGTCGCACCCCACGCCGTCGGTATCCAGGGCGATTTCGATCTGAAACGCGGGAACCGCGGCGACACCGTCCACCACGTAGGTGACGAACACCGGCGTCGTCGGGTCGGTCACGTCGGCACTAACCGTCTGCGCCACGAGGTTCGTCCCGTTGACGAAGCCAACCAGTGCGGTGTCGGACAGGTCGGTGCCGCCGACGGTCGCCTTGAAGACCACCGACTGCACCTCGGTTGACGTGACCGTGAACGTGGCCCGACCGGCACCGTCGGTCGGGATCGGGCCGGCGGGCGCGATCGCCGCCGCCGTCGGATCGACCGAAGCCGTGTCCACCGAAAGCGTGACGTTCGTGTTCGGCACGGGATTGCCCAGCGTGTTGCGCAGCGTGACCGTGATCGTCTCGGTGTCGAGGCCGTCGGCGATCGCCGAGCCGTCGTCGGGCACGACCGTCGAGTGGGCGTCGTCGTAGACGTTGTCCTGGAACGTGATGTCGGCCTGGTCGGACCACGCGCCGTCGGTGGCCTGGATGGTGGTCGTGGCATGGGGCTGGGCGGAGCGCACGGCGACGATCGCGATGCCGTCGCCGTTGGTGACGGCGTTGACCGGGTCGATCGTGACCCCGGCCGCGCCGGCGATCGCGCTGATCGTAATCGCGTGGTTGGCGACCGGGTTGTTCGCCCCGTTGCGCAGCGTGATCGTAAGGTGCTCGATGTCCACGTCGTCGGCGATTGCCGTTCCGTCTTCGGCGACGATCGACGAATTAGAGCCGTCCACCACGTCGGCGAGGAAGTGGAGCTGGAGCGCCGGCGCCGCTTCGACCTCGATCCCGTCGTCGGTATCCAGCGCCGAGACGGTGACCGTCTTGGCCGCCGTCGCGCGGACCGCGAACGTGACCTGGCCGCTGCCGTCGGTCGTTCCGGTGGCCGGTTCGACGGTGATGTCGGCCGGGTCGTCGAACAGCAGGACGACCTCGTGGCCCGCGAGCGGGTTGTTCTCGTAGTCGTGCAGCGTGACCGTCACCGAGGCGGCGTCGGCGCCGTCGGCGATCGCCGTATCGTCCGCCGCGGCGATCGTCGAGTTCGCCGGATCGGTCACGGCTTCGAACACGATCGCCTGCGCGCCGAACTCGGCCGCGTCGGCCGCGACGAACGCCTCGACGGTCAGCGCCTGGGCCACGGCGCTCGACAAGGCGAACCGCACGCGTCCCTCGCCGTTGCTGACGCCGCCGTTGGTCGCCGAGACGGTTACGCTCGGCGGCAGCGCCGCGTTGCTGGCCTGACGCAACTGCACCGCGCGGCCGGAGATGATGTTGCCGAACTGGTCGGCCAGTTCGACATCGATCAGGATCAGGTCGGCGCCGTCGGCGGCCGCGGTGTCGTCGAAGCCGGGAACCAGCGTCAGCGTCGAGTTGGCCGCGTCCGCGGCGCCGGGCACGATATCCACGTCGACCAGCCCGGTCGGCGTATCGAGGAAGTTCCCGCCGCCGACGTTGACGCGCACGGCGATCTGCGTCTCGTCGAGCGTCGCGCCGGCCGCGTTGGTGGCCCGGAAGAAGACGTTGCTGAAGCGAATCTCGGACGGCGTGGTGCTCGCGGTGTTGACCGTGAACACGATCGCATCGGCCGTCGGCGTCGCCGTGTTGCTGACGAGCGTCAGGTCGCCGACGGTGACGCTGGCGGTCGCGTTCTGCGTCACGTCGAACTCGAAGTTGGCCGGCGCCGAGATCGTGATCGTCGTGCCGGCGGGCCACTCGCCGTCGAACGCCTCGCCGATCTCCGGCAGCGTCACCAGCCCCGCGAAGACGCCCGAAGCGGCCGAGTCGGCGCTGATCGTCATCGTTCCAACGGTGACCACGTTGTCGGCCAGCGCCGGCAGCGTGACCAGCCCCACCACCAGTGCGAGTGACGCCACCCGCCGGCGGGTCATCCGGTTACTCAGGGGATTGCGAGACACGCGACGCATGGGTGTTCCTCCTGCTGCCACGCGACGCGGCACACCTGGGCCGGGTCGCATGGAAGGGTCCGTGATATCTTCAATAGTGCCGGCCTCCGGCACGCTTCCTTGCTGGTGTTTCGCAGATCGTGTCCGGGCCCGGGCCGTGCCGGCGGCAGGCGCCTTGCGCCTGCGCCGCGACAACGACCACAGCCTCCGGCCCCCAGGAGCTCCGGCCGGCCGGCCCGCCGAGGCGGCCGCCGCAGCCGGACACGCGTCGCCCGATCATCTTTCATTGTACGGACGCCGGCTCGGTATTTCTGCGCAAAATCGCCGCGGTCGCGCCGCTGAACCGGACGGGCAACAACCGATAACTCACGCCCGAGGCGGAGGTTATCAAACCATCACCGCTGGCCGCCCAGGCCGGCCGGGCCGGGCGTGGGGATGCCGCCCCCGAGCAGCCCCGGAATCGCCAACTGCGCCAGCCCGCGGAAGCCCAGCCCGCGGCTGCCGGTCTGCGTAAGCAGGCTGCGGGCCTGGTTGTTGAGCTGGATCGCCGTGACGCCTTCGGACAGGTTCGCCACGCTCAGCGCTGCCGGCGACAGCAGCGGAACCTCGTTCGCCGCCGGGAAGCCGGTCGTCTGCGGAACGCTGCTGGGCGGCGAGACCGGCCGCTGGGGCCGCGAGACCGAGGTCACAACCTGCCGCACCTCCGGCTGGAAGCGCTGGGCCTCGAGCCGGGCCTTGACGTATTCCTTGCCGCCGTAACGCTCCCACGAGATGATGTTCTCGAACAGGTCGCTCTCGACACCGGGGCGGACCGTCTGGGCCGAAGCGACGCCGAGCTTCGCGCCCCACGACCGATCGAATTCCCGCTCGCGCAGCCAGGCGGCCGCCGGCGCGGTCGAAACCTCATCGCCGACGATGCGCAACATGTCGCCATCGGCCAGCGAGCGCGGCGTGCCGAGAACGCGCAGGGCCATCGACGGCGGCAGGTCGGGCGCGGCCCGGTAGGCCAGCGCGGTCTGCTCCGCCGTCCGCTCGATCGCCAGCTGCCCCGGCGGCACGACCGCCTCGACCGTCGGCGTATCGGGCGCCGAACCAGGAACGACCAGCACCAGCGGCGTGGCCCCCTCCTCAGGCCACTGCGAGGCGCACAGCACGCGGCCGTCGAGCAGTTCGATGTTCGTCCGTTCCTCCTGGGGGTCGAAGCGCAGCGCCGCCGGCCCGAGCACGACCAGCACCACGTCCCATTCCGTGACCAGCATGAGCTGCTGTCCGCTCGTGACGCGCACCTGGCCCGCTTCGATCGTGTCGAGCGCCTCGGCGGCGGTCCCGAGCGGCCATTGCTCGCCGTCGGCCGTTTCGAGCAACGCCGCGCCCTCGGTCGAGACGCTGGTGACGTAGGTCAGGTCCTGGGCCCGCGCGGAAGCGCAGACGGCCGCCAGCAATCCCGCGATCAGCACCGCAGTCCGCTTGTCGTTGCGTCGCAACATCGTCGTCCTCACACCTCGTCGGCCGGTCGAAGGCCCGCGGTCGGGTCAGAAGCTGACGCTCAGCCGCAGGCCGAAGACCGCCCGGTTGTACTCGTAGACGCGCTCGTGCAACCGGTCCCACGTATTGGAATCCTGGTAGGTCAGCGACACGCCGGCGCGGAGCTTGACCTCGAGCGAGGGCATGTCGCGGTCCTCACCGCGGGCGACGAACCAGCGCGTCAGGCCGAAATCGTAGACCTGCACGAAATCGGAGCGCTCGTTGCGGCGATAGTCGAACAGGCTCGGGGCGGCGTAGTCTTCCCAGGTAAAGACGCTATCGAGCGTAAACGCCATGCGCCAGGGCAACGGCACCGCGACGCCCGCGAGAATCGAGTGCCCGGCGAGGTCGAACTCCGTGCCGCGCGTGCGCTCGTCGCGGAACACGTAGCCGATGCTGGCCTGGAGCCACTCGTTGCCCAACGTCCGGGCCTC
>CAYRXN010000393.1:0-3270 GCA_964428275.1 uncultured Planctomycetales bacterium
GCCATTAAGAAAGGGGCTGAGGGAGCGGGGGTCAAGGGATCGAGGGGCGAAGGGATCAGGGATTGAGGGATCAAGGGATCGAGGGACATAGGGACGAAGGGGGTGAGGCGGCGCAGGGTAATTCGCCATTCGCCATTCGGCATTCGCCATTCAGAAAGGGACTGGGGGAGCGGGGATCAAGGGATCGAGGGACGGAGGGGCCGTGGTGAGCGCACCACGGGCATCCCGCCTGTGGTCGGGGCCCGCCCGCGGCCAAGACAGGCATTGCCCGCGAGCACGACGACACTCGCCAACCCCTTTCCCATGTTCAGTTGTAACTGCCCCCCAAGAGCATCACGCACGACGGCCCTGTGTGGCAGCTGCCCGCGTGACGGCGGCGGGACCGGCCCCTATGATGCTCGGACCAAACGCGATGGGGGGCACGCACGGACACGGGAACCAGGCAGCGCACGATCCGGCGCGAGGCGCCAAGCGCAGCGGCGAGGAAAGGAACCAAGTTGGCGGCATCGGAGAAGTTGAAAGGCTATCGCGGCCCCGGCGCCCGGGTGCTCGAGCAGCACGGCGTCGGCGTGTGGAGTGACGTGGAAATCGATTCGACGCGCGGACGGTTCGAAGGACTGATCCTGCCCCGCTCCGAAACCGCCGACGACCGCCACATCGTGCTCAAGCTCGCCACGGGCTACAACGTGGGCATCGCCGCGGAGACGATCCGCGCGATCCGCGAACGCGGGCGGCGCGAGGCGCATTACAAGATCCCCGAGAAGGAGTTCCCTTACGATCCCGGCAAACCCAACGTCAAGCTGCTGGGCACCGGCGGGACCATCGCCAGCCGGCTGGACTACCGCACCGGCGCCGTGATCCCCGCGTTCTCCCCCGGCGAGCTCTACGGTTCGGTGCCCGAGCTGGCCGACATTTGCAACCTGGAAACCGAAAAGCTCTTCGGCGTCTTCAGCGAGAACATGGCCCGCGCGCAGTACATCACGCTCGCCGAGCGGATCGGCGAGGAGATCCGCGCCGGCGTCGACGGCATCGTGATCGGCCACGGCACCGACACGATGCACCACACCGCGGCCGTGCTGACCTTCATGGTCCAGAATCCCCCGATCCCGATCGTGATGGTCGGTTCGCAGCGCTCGTCCGACCGCCCCTCGTCCGACGCGGCGCTCAACCTGATCCACGCCGTCAAGGCCGCGGCCGAGGGCGACATCGCCGGCGTGATGGTCTGCATGTTCGGGCCGACCTCGGACCAGTACGGCCTGCTGCACAGCGGCTGCCGCGTGCGCAAGATGCACTCGAGCTACCGCTCGACGTTCCGCACCGTCGGCGACATCCCGATCGCGATGATCGACCGCAACCGGATCATTCCGCTGCGTGACACCTACCCGCGCCGGCGCGAGGACCGGGAGGTGAACGTCAAGGCGGCCTACGACGACCGCGTGACCATCCTCTACTACTACCCCGGCATGCGGCCCGAGATCGTGGACGCGATGGTGGACTCCGGTCACCGCGGAATCATCATCGCCGGCACCGGGCTGGGCCACGTGAACAAGCCGCTCTATCCCGCCCTGAAGCGCGCCACCGACGCCGGCGTACACATCTTCATGACCGTGCAGACGCTCTGGGGCTACACGCAGATGTACGTGTACGAAACCGGCCGCGAGATCATGGAGCTCGGCGTCACGCCGGTGGCGAACATGCTGCCCGAGGTCGCCTACATGAAGCTCTGCTGGGCCCTCGGACAGAGCGACGACCGCGACGAGGTCCGCCGGATCATGCAAACGCCGGTCGCCGACGAGATCACCGAGCGCGAACCCTACAACGGCTACCTGATCTACCAGGGCGGCATCCCGGAGGTACAGGAGTTTCTCCGCCAGGTCCACCGCTGAGCGACCGGGCGGGCAGCCCCGCCCGCGGTGGGGGCGCCGGGCGGCACGCAGCGTTCGAGACTCTCGCAGAGCAACCCGCGCGCCGGCTGGGCGACCTGGCGACTCGCCGGCCGGGGCCGCAACTCTCAGGTCCCGCATGCAAGAGAGCCGCGGCCGAATCGGCTGCGGCTCTTGCGCATTGCCCGGTCTTGCAGCGCCGGCCGGCGACCGGTCCCCCTTTTTTCCCACTTTGTCGGGCGCGGGGTTTTCCGATCGATCCGCGCCGGGCGCGCCCGGCGCGCTACTCCTTGACCTCGAACTCCGCGTCGATCACGTCGTCGTCCTTGCCCGACCCGCCCGCGCTGCCGCCGGCGGCCGCTCCGGCGCCGACGCCCTGGTCCGCGTCACCCGGGCCCGTCGCGCCGGCCTGGGCCCCCGCCGCGCCGGCCGAAGCCTTGTAAACCTCTTCGGCCAGCTTGTGGGCCGCGGCGTTGACCGCCTCGATCGCCTTCTCGATCACGCCGGCGTCGTCGTTCTTCTGGACGTCCTTCAGGTGGTTGACGGCCTGTTCGATCTCGGTCCGCGTCTGGGCGTCGATCTTGTCGCCGTGCTCCTTGAGCGTCTTTTCGGTGGTGTAGACGACCTGGTCGGCCTGGTTGCGGACGTCGATCAGCCGCCGTTTCTGCTCGTCCTCGGCGGCGTGCGCCTCGGCTTCCTGGACCATGCGCTGCACCTCGTCCTCGGTGAGGCCCGACGAGGACTTGATCTGGATCGACTGTTCCTTGCCGGTGCCCAGGTCTTTCGCCGAGACGTTGAGGATGCCGTTGGCGTCGATGTCGAACGTGACCTCGATCTGAGGCACGCCGCGCGGGGCCGGCGGAATCCCCGTGAGCTGGAAGCGCCCCAGCGTGCGGTTGTCGCTGGCGAGTTTGCGTTCGCCCTGAAGCACGTGGATGTCCACCGCGGGCTGGTTGTCGGCCGCGGTCGAGAAGACCTCCTTCTTGCTCGTGGGGATCGTGGTGTTCCGCGGGATCAGGACGGTCATCACGCCGCCGAGCGTCTCGACGCCCAGCGACAGCGGCGTCACGTCGAGCAGCACGATGTCGGACTTCTCGCCCGTGAGCACCGCGCCCTGGATCGCGGCGCCCATCGCCACGACCTCGTCCGGGTTGATGCTCAGGTTCGGGTCTTTGCCGAAGATCTCCTTGACCAGCGCCTGGACCCGCGGGATGCGCGTCGAACCGCCGACCAGCACCACGTCGCCGATCTCGGACGGCGAGAGCTTGGCATCCTCCAGCGCCTTCATCACCGGCGGCCGCAGCCGCTCGATGATCGGCTCGATGAGCTGTTCGAACTTGCTGCGGGTCAGCGTCATCTGAAGGTGCTTCGGACCGCCGGCGTCGGC
>CAYRXN010000394.1:0-14070 GCA_964428275.1 uncultured Planctomycetales bacterium
CGTGAGCAGGTTTTCCGTTTCGGTTTTCTGGAGGAAGCTGAACGGCTGCTCGTGCACCTGGTGTTCGAGTGCCTGGACGATGCGCCGGGCCTCCTCCTTGGGCAGCGTGCGTTCCAGCAGCGAGCGGGCCAGGCTCAGGCCGCCCATGTCCATGTACTGGCGGGCCAGCAGCAGGTGGTGAAACTCGGTGATGATCTCGGTCCGTACCGGCGGTGGCACGCGGTCGAGCTGGGCGATTTCGCGGCTGACCTCTTCGACGCGCTCGCGCTGCATGTGTCGGAGGATCTCGGCCGCCGTTTCCTGATCGAGCGCAAGCAGCAGGATCGCCGCTTTGCGCAACCCCGGCATTTCGGCGGTGACGACGGTTTCGGTCTTGTCCTTGCGCACCGGCATGTGTTTGCGTGTTCCTCTCTAGGGCAGCGCGTGGCCCGCGGTCGGGCGGCTAGACGCCGTGGTCGATCCAGTTTTCGACGAGGGCGGCGACGGCCTCGCCGTCCTGCTTGGCGATTTCGGAGACCTGGGCGATGATCTGCTCGATCTGCACGGCGCTTTCGTCCACTTCCTGGGCTTCGAGCACGCCTTCGGCCTCCTGACCGACGGGAATCGGCGCCGACGGAATCGCTTCGGCGGCCTCGGCCACGGCCCCGCCGGCACCGGCCATCGCGACCGCGACGCCGCCGCCGCCACCCGCCCGGCCGCCGGCATCCTTCTTGCGACCACCGGCGGCGTGCATCTGCTGTGCGGCCTTGCGGGCGGCCTCGATCGCCTCCTTGGGCAGGCCGATTTCCATGCCGAACGTTTCGCCGTCCGATTTCTGCTTGGCCATGCGGAGCATCAGCCCCAGCGAGAGCAGCGCCAGCAGCCCCAGCCCGGACGCCGGCCCGTAGCGCGACGCCAGTTCCAGCGAGGTATCCAGCGCGCCGCCGGCCGCGGCGGCGCCCTCGGGCTCCACGTCGTAGTGCCACGCGACCGATACCTGCTGCTTGTCCTGCGGGAGCACCAGCCGCGCCAGCAGCTCGACGATCGACGCCTTCTGTTTCTGGAAGACCTTTTCGATATCCGCCTCGGTCGGTGGTTTTTCGGCTTCGGGATTGTTGCGTTTGTAGACGCTGGCGAGGTAGCTGTACGAAAGGCTCACCGCGGCGCTGATGGACTTGGGCACGCCGGCCGGGGTCTGTTTGACGCTGGTGAGTCGGCTCGGCTCGCTGACTTCCTGCGTGTGTTCGGTATTGCTGGTTTCGCCCGTGGCGCCGCCGCCCACGGCCATCCCGACGTTGGGCTGGGCGCCCGGCTGTCCGGAGGGTTGCCCGCGACGGGTCGTGGATGTGTCCGACTCCTTCTTGACCTTCACGCCCTCGGTGATTTGCGTGTTCTGCTCCTGCACGCTGCTGAAATCGAGCTCGGCGCTGACGCTGACGAGCACGTGCGGATCGAAGCCGAGCAGCTCGCGGATCTGGGTTTCCTTTTCGTGCTCGAGCTGTTTGCGTTGGCGATGCAGCCCCGAGGCCCCGCCGCCGGCCACGTCGTCCCAGTCGAGCGCCACCCGCCCGTTGGCCCCGTCGATCACCTGCACGTTCTTGACCGGCAGCCCGCGGACCGCCCCGGCGACCATCCGCGCCGCCGCAAGCGCCAGCGACCGGGTGACGGGTTCGCCGCCGCGGGTAAAGAGCGTCACGCTGGCGGTGGATTCGGCCTGGCTGCGCGAAAAGCCGCGCGGGCGGGCGTTGAGGTTGAGCATGACCCGCGCCCGGCGCACGCCGTTGAATTCGCGCAGCACGCGGGCCAGCTCGTTCTGCACCGCGACCGTCCAGCGCCGGTTGTTTTCCTGCCCGGAGATCCAGGGGTTGGCTTCCTTGACGAGCTGGGCAAAGCCGATGGCGGTGTCGGGCGGGAGCTTTTCGGCCTGCTGGAGCGCGGCCAGGATCGCCTGGCGGTTGGCGGCGGCGCGGACCAGCACCTGCGCGCCGGATACCTTGTAGGTTTCGCCCATCGCGTCGAGCCCGCTGCGCACCAGCGCCAGCTCGTCGGCGTCGAGTTTCTGATCGAGCAGCGGCACCATGTCCGGCGTCGCGGCCCACTGGCCCAGCCAGATCAGCGAGCCGGCCACCAGCAACGCCCCCATCCCGATCGCCAGGCGCTGCGAGAGCGTCAGGTCGCCCAGGTGGCGCATCGCCCGCGAAATGATATCCTGCATGCCAGCCATCCGTGGCCGCTCCCCGCGGACTCCGCCGCGTCAGCTTTCCTCTCCGCCGCGCCGCCGGGTCAGACGCGCAGGTTCTTGATCTCCTGGTACGCGTCGACCAGTTTGTTGCGAATCTCCATCAGCAGGCTGAAGGCGACCTCCGCCTTGCGGGCCGCGGTGAACACTTCCGTCAGGTTCTGGCTTTCGCCGGTCAGCAGCTTGCGGACCTCGTTGTCGGCCTCGGACTGCATCGCGTTGACCTTCTCAAGCTGCTGGCGCACGAGCGCTGCGAAGTCCTCGCCGGCCGTGGCGGGCGCGCGGCGTGCGCCGACGCCTGCCGGCCCCGTCGCCGAACCGGTCGAGCCCACTCCTTGAATCGGCAGCGAATCGGCCATGTGCTCTTTCTCCGGCTACCGCGCCGCCTCAGGCGAACAACTGGATCGCCTGGCGCACCATCGTCTTGGTCACGTTCATCACCGCGACGTTGGCCTCGTAGGCTCGCGCGGCTTCCATCGCGTCCACGTACTCCATCGTGAGGTTCACGTTGGGATATTGAACGTATCCGGCCAGCGGTCCGTCCTTGATCGCGTGCGGATGACCGGGGTCGTAGCGGAGCTGGAAGTCGGAGGGGTCCGAATAGACCCCCTCGACCCGCACGCCGGGGCCCCCGTCTTCGGCCCGGCCGGGCGCGAACGTCACCACCCGCCGCCGGTAGGGCCGGATCGTGCCGTCTTCCTGGGCGGTGGTGAACGCGTTGGCGATGTTGCCCGCGATCACGTTCATGCGGGTGCGCTGGGCCACCAGCGCCGAACTGCTGATATCCAATGCGCCGATCATGCCATTGTGCCTCGTATCGCCGCCAGCAGGCCTTCAAACCGCTTGCCGAGCAGCCGGGTGGCCAGTTGATAATCGAGGGCGTTGCTCTGCACGTCGGCCATGAGTCTTTCGAGGCTCGCGTTGCGGCCGTCGTGAAACAGCACGTTTTCGGCCGGCCGGAGCGCCGGCCGCGTGACCAGCTTGCCGTCCGCGGTGGTCGAAACCTGCGCGTTGTCGCGCAATTCCAGCCGATCGCGCCGGTCGGACTCCGCCTCGCGCAGCGCCTGCCGCAAGGCGGCCTGAAACGCCTCGGGATCGAGCCGCCGGGTCTGGTAGTCCGGCGTATCGATGTTGGCGATGTTTTCCGCCAGGACGTGGTGGCGTTGCTCGGCGAACGCGGCCGTGAGCTCGAGCGCGTGCAGCGTGCGTGAATTGGTCAGTCGTTCGATCCACATCTCGTCACGCCGATCACAGGGGCAAGTTTCGTTCCGTCATTTCCGCACCGACGGGCTTCGAGGCCCGCTCAACCGCCCACCCCCGCCACGGGGTCGGCGGTCGCCGTTTCCGACTCCGCCGCTGCCCGGGAAGGAAGGGCGTGGCAGCCCCCGGCGACCCTGCCGCGCCGACCCGGTATTGCGTTGCCGCGATGCCGGCCGTCAGACGGTCTGCATCCGCCGGCCGCGCACCTCTTCGAAGGTACCCTCCTCGCGCCAGCGCTTGATCTTCAGCCCCAGCGTGCGCAGGCCGATTCCCAGCGCCCGGGCGGTCTTCTCGCGGTGGCCGTTGAAGCGTCGCAGCGTCTTGAGGATCAGGTCGCGTTCGGCGTCGGCGAGAATCTGGCCGTCGCGGTAGCGCACCTGTTCGGTGGGCAGCGTGGCGGCCTTGATCGGCCCGGCCAGCAGCGGCTTGATCGTGGCGGCGGAGACCTCGCGACCGGCCTCCAGCACGCACACGCGTTCGCAGAGGTTCTGCAATTCGCGGACGTTGCCCGGCCAGGCGTATTCCATCAGCAGTTCGACGGCCTCGGTGGTGAACTTCGGTCGCGGGCGACCCTCGCGGGTGGACACGCGCCCGATGAACTCCTCCAGCAGCGCCGGGATGTCCTCGACCCGTTCCCGCAGCGGCGGCAGGTCGATCGGCAGCACGCTGAGCCGGTAATAGAGGTCTTCGCGGAAACGGGCCTTGGCCGCCCAGTCGCGCAGGTCGCGGTTGGTGGTGGCGATCACGCGCACGTCCACGCGCCGCGTGATCGAGCTGCCCACGCGTTCGAACTCCCGTTCCTGCAGGACGCGCAGCAGTTTGGCCTGAAGGCCGGGGTCGATCTCGGAGACTTCGTCGAGCAGCAGCGTACCGCCGTCGGCGAGCTCGAAGCGGCCCTTGCGCAAGCGGTCGGCGCCGGTGAAGGCCCCTTTCTCGTGCCCGAACAGCTCGCTTTCGAGCAGCGTCGGCGACAGGGCCGCACAGTTGACGCACATCATCGGCTGGTCGGCCCGCGCCGAGGCCGCGTGGATCGCGCGGGCGACCATTTCCTTGCCGGTGCCGCTCTCGCCGGTGATCAGCACGGTCGCGCTGCTGCGGGCGACGCGTTCGATCTTCTCGAGCACGGGGCGCATGGCCTGCGACTGGCCGATCAGCCGCCGGCTGGCCTGCATGTCCTCGATCGTTCGTCGCATGACCTCGTTGTCGCGCAGAATCCGGCGTTCGCGCACGGCCCGTTCGACGACGATTTCGAGCGCCTCGGGGTTGAAGGGTTTCTGGATGTAGTCGAACGCGCCCAGCTTCATCGCCTCGACCGCGGTGGGCACCGAGGCGTAGGCGGTCATCAGGATGACGGGCACGTCGAGCCCCAGCCGCCGCATCTCGCGCAGCAGCTCCACGCCGTCCATGCCGGGCAGGCGCAGGTCGGTAATCACGACGTCGTAAGGACGCTGCCGGATGTTGGTCAGCGCCTCTTGCGCGTTATCAAACGAAAAGACCTTGTGATCCTGGGCCTTCAGCGTCGCCGCCAGAGAGTCCCGCATCATTGCCTGATCGTCGATCACACACACGCAAGCCATGGCTTCTCCTCGTTATCTACGCGGCGCTTGACCGTTCGGCACCCACCCCGGGCGTCCGCTCTTTCCACTCGCTGCCGCACGTCGGCAGCACGACCACGAACTCCGCTCCCCCGCAGGGACGATTGCGTGCCGTCAGCGAGCCGCCGTGGGCCTCGACCAGACGGTGCGCGATCGCCAGTCCCAATCCGGTCCCGTTTTCCTTCGTCGTGAAAAACGGGTCGAAGATCTTTTCCATCACCTCCGCCGGCAGGCCCGGCCCTTCGTCCTCGACGCGGACCGTCGCCTGGCCTTCGGGGGTCGGCTCGGTGGTCACCGTGACGGCGCCGCCGACCGGGCTGGCCTGGACCGCGTTGGTGACGAGGTTGACGAAAACGCGCTGAAGCGCGCCCGAATCCACCAGCACCCGCAACGCCGGGTCCGCCTCGCGCCGCACTAGCCGCACGCCGCGGCCTTCCACTTCCGCCCGACACATTTCCAGCGCGTCGCCGACCACTTCCGCGAGCGGGCGGGCCTCCAGGCGTCCGCCGCGGGGCGAGAGCGCCAGCGTGTCCTGCACGATGGCGTCGATCGCCTGGATGCCGGCCTCGATCTTGTCGAGCAGTTCGAGCGGCTCGCCGGCACCGGTCACGCAGCCGCGCAGCAGGCCGGCGTAGAGCCGAATCGCGCCGAGCGGGTTGCGGACCTCGTGGGCGACGCCCGCGGCCATCTCGCCCAGGGCGGCCAGGCGGCGGCGGCGTTCCAGCTCGCGATCCTTGGATTCCACCTCGCGCCGCAGCCGCACCACCTCGCGTTGCAGTGCTTCGTGCGTCTGCTGCAGACGCTGCGTCACTTCCATGTAGTCGCGCAGCACGCTGCTCAGCTCCTCGGTGCCGAGCATCGGGGCAGACTCCACCTGGCTTGTCGAGATCACAAGGCTCTCCCGTAGCCCCACCAATCCACTTGCGTCAGCCCTCGGATGGGCGCCGCCCGCCCGCTACCCGCGTCGGGTGGGCACGGCCCACCGGTCATGCCGCACCGGGGGCGCGGCCGCGTCCGAGGCCGAGACCCGCGTCCCGGCGTCTCAGCCGCTCAGGTCGGCCCGGCCGCCGCCGGCAATCGAAGCTCCCTGGCGGGCGTAGGCCGCGTTGGCGGTCTGGCCGCCCGAAACCTGGTTGAGCGATCGGGCGACGGCCTGCTTGCGGGCCGAGAGCAGCGCCTGGTCCTCCTGGTCGGCCTTGAGGATCACCTGGAGCTTGTCGTTGATCTCTTCGAGCAGTGCCGAGGCGCGACGTCGCGACTCCTCGGGAAGCGTCTTGTAGATCGCCCGCCAGTTCCGCCGGTAGGGTGAAAGCTGTTCGTTGACCTTGGCCAGCGCGGTCACCAGCGTCTGGCGATCGCGCAGGATGTTGAGCAACTGCTCCGGCCGATCGCCGGCGATCAGGTCGCGCTGCCGATCGCTCAAGTCCTGCAATCGGCGATACAGGTCACGCTGTTGCGTGAGCAGGTCGAGCAGTTTCTCGGGAGCAAGCGGATTCGTTGCGTCGGTCATGCGAGGACTCCTGATTCCATCCCTGGACACCGGCCGAAGCGCCGGCGACTGTTCTCCTGTGGCACTGGCTTCCAACCCCGCTTGCCGGAGACCGGTTTTCATCCGGTGCATCGCTCCGGTGCTTCGGTTCGGCGCCTACGGCGCCTGCGCCAGCACGTTTCGAAACATCTCCGACGAACGGATCGCCGCGAGGTAGCGCCCCCACTGGGCGCGGTTCATGCCGTCGACCTGCTCGGCGAACATGCGGTCGGGGATGCTGGCCAGCAGCCAGCGTGCCCGCTCGACGGCCCGGGCCGCCTCGGTGATCTTGCCTTGGCGCAGGTAGATGTTGGCGATCTGGACCTGTGCGACCAGCGCGGCGGGCTGACCCTGGTAGCGTGCCGCCGCCTGGCGGAACACGGCCAGCGCCTCGGCCAGCGTCTTCGGCTCGTCGAGTTCGAACAGGCAGTCGCCGCGGTAGAACAGCGCCAACCGCTGGTACACCGCCTGGGTGGCGTCGAGGTCTTTGCGGCCCTCGAAGGTCGCGAAGAACTCCCCGAACAGCGCGGCGGCCCGCCGGAAGCGTTCGCGGCTCACGCGCCGCCGGGCCCCGGCCGGCCCCAGGCTCGCATCGTCGATCAGGGTGTAGGCGCTGGCCCGGTAGGCGTCGGCCAGCATGAAACGGATGCGAACCTGCTCGGGATCGTCCGGGTAGAAGACGAGGAAGTCTTCCATCCGGCCGATCGCTTCGGCGTAGGCCCGGCGCTGGTACAGCAGGTCGCACAGCCGGGCCAGCGCGTCGCGGTAGACCTCGGCCCCCGGCGTGACGAAGGGGTCTTCGAGCAGGTCGCGCAGCATTCCCTCGGCCTCGTCGTAGTGCTGCTGTCCGAGTGTGATGAGGCAGTCCGTGACGTACAGGCGGGCCTGCTGCGCCTCGCTGAGCCGGGGATAGTCGCGGACAAGCCGGCGATAGTCCTCGATCGCCTCTTCGATCTGCCCGTCCGCCGCGTAGGCCTGGCCGAGCCGGAGCAGCGCCTGCGGCATCCGCGGGTCCGCCGAGCGTCCCTCGACGAATTCGCGGAGCATGCGCCGCGCGTTGTCGATCTCGCCGGCCTGGTCGTACTGCGTGGCGCTCGACCAGGTGAGCGTCGCCAGCCGCGGTTCGTCCAGCACGGCCAGCCGGGCGGCCTGCTCGTAGGCCCGCGCCGCGGCGGCGTGCCAGCGGCGGGCCTCGTCGGGTTCTTTCGTCAGGTCCGCCGCCCGTTCGTTCTCGTGTCCGAACCGCTCGAGCAGGTCGAGCCGTTCGGCCTTGGCGCTCCGGGGGGCCAGGTCGAGTTCGAGCCCGAGATAGGCCAGCGCGTCGGCCACCCGTCCCGTCGCCGTGCACTTCAGCGCCAACTCGTCGATCACCCGGCGCAGCCGCGGCATGGCGATCGCGAGTGTCGGCGCGTCGCTGGCGAGTTGGGCGAGCGTGTCGCGGACCACCTGCCGCGCGGTTTCGTGGCGTTGGAGCATCGCCAGCGCCTCGACCCGCCCGCGGGTGGCGGCGACCAGCAGTTCCCCATGAGACTGGAGCTGCAGCGCCCGGGCGAAGTACCGCAGCGCGGACTGGGGCCGGGCCTCGGCCAGTTCGATCTGTCCGCGCAGGCACTGGTTCATCGCCGGCAGGAAGCCGGCCTCGTCGAGTCCCGCGTCGCCGCGCGCGTGCGTGGCGAGCCACTGTTCGACGCGGTCCACGAGCGGTCCGGCCAGCTCGGGGCGCCCCTCCTTGAGATGAACCCACGCCTGGAGATAGTCGTAGTAGCCCTTCAGATCGGACCGTTGGAAGCGTTTGCCATGCTCGACCAGGAGTTTCTGCGCCCGCTTGAGATCGCCGGAATCGATCGCGTCGCGGATCGCCTGCTGGAGCGCCCACCAGAGGTATCCGGGGGCGACCCCCGGCTCGTCGAGCAGTTCCTGGATATGCGCGCGGCGCTGGGCGGCGGCGTGCGCGTCCCCCTCGAGCAGCCGCACGAGCCCCTGGAGCGCGGCCCGGCGGGCATCCGGGTCGGGCTGCTGGGCCAGGACCGCCCGGTACGCCGCGACGGCTTCCTTGTGCTGGCCGAGCCACTCGTGGGCCCGCGCGCAGCGCAGCGCCCCGCGGGCGTCCCGCTTGCGACCGCAGGCCAGGGCCGCGTCGCTGTGTTCCAGCAGCAGTCGCAGGTTGGCCCGGTTGGGAAGCTCGCGCAGTTGTTCTTCGCGGAAGATGATCTCGGCCAGCGTTTCGTGGAGCACACCCTGCTGGTCGATCGGCAACGGGGGGTCCTGTTCGAGCAGGTTCGCGACGGCGTCGGCCGCATCGTAGTACTTCTCGTGCTGCATCAGCGTGAGCACGTCGGCCATCAGAACGTCGAAGGGGACCTCTTCGCGGGTGGGTTTGAGCCGGTAGAGCGCCACACCGACCGACAGCAGCGCACAAAACGCCAGCGGTATCTGCCAGCGGTCGGCAAAAACTGCGGCCACGCTCTTGAGGCGTTTCATCGGGCCCATCCTGAGCAACAGACTCGCATCCTGCGAGCGACACGGAAGTTGCGGCCGGGGAAGTTCCGCCGCGTACCTTCCCTATCGGCCGAGGCGGTCGCGCCGGTGCATCAAAACTGCCGCCGTCGATTGCGCGTCGCGCAGTTTGTGCTCCAGCGGAAATCGGCGGCCCGTCGATACTCTTGGCGTCGAAGAGAGGTCTTCCGCAATGTCCGATAAGACAGCAGACGTCATTCTCCTGACCGACGATGCGGAGCTCAGCGAGGCCGTGCGACGCCACCGGCCCGAGAGTGCTCGGCTGGTGTGTCTGCGCTCGGACGATGTTCACCCTGCCCGAACGATCTCGGCCGGCCAGTGCTGGATCGACGTCGATACGGTCGTCCCCCCGCCCACGATTTGTGACCGCCGCGTGTACTTCTACTCCGCCCCGGTCAAGCCCGGCGGTCTGCCGGCGGGAACGCTGCTGCGGAAACCCTGCGCCCCGGTCGTACTGGACCTGCTGTGGGCCAGCGCGGTGGCCACGGCGACCAAGCAGACGCTGGCGCCGCCCGCTCCGGCGGGCAACGTCGATCCCGCACCGCGTCTGGAGCTCTCGCCGGAGGAGTGGGCCGTACCCGCGTGGTTGCTCGACTATCTCGATCTCGACCTGCGAACGCTGTGCCACCGTCTGGCGGCGGACGCGCCCGCGCTGCTGGGGTGCGGACAGGCGGCGCTGTACTTGCACGATCCGCAGCAGCGGGTTCTCACGCTGGCCCAGAGCAATGCGGCCGGACGAGTGCCGCTGACGATTCCGATCGATCCTGCCGGTGTTCGCCAGCTCTGCCGTGCCGCCGAGAAACCCCCGTCGCACCGCCTGGAGGCCGAGGCCCCCCGCCGGCCCCCAACCGGCCTGCGGCTGCCGGCGACGTTTGGTTCCGACACGAAGAACCGGGCCTGGCCGATCCCGCTGGCCGACGGCGACGACCTCTGGGGCCTGTTCCTGGCCGGCGCCGGCGAGGCCCCGCCCGCGGGCCCCCTCGCGACCAATCGCACGCTGCGGCGCATCTTCGCCCGCTGTCTGCGCAACGCACGCCACCACCAGCGGGCCCGGATCGAGGCCCGCGTCGACCGACTGACGGGGCTCTTCAACGACCGCTGGATGGCCGAGGCGCTGGAGAAGGAAATCGAACGCTGCCGCCGCTACCACAGCCCGCTGGCGTTGATGATGATCGACCTCGACCGGCTCAAGGAGATCAACGACCGCTTCGGCCATCTGGCCGGTGATGCGCTGATCCGCCACGCCGCCGGCCGGATCACCGCCGGCCTGCGGCAGATCGACTCGGCCGCCCGCGTCGGCGGCGACGAATTCGTCGTGTTGCTGCCGGCGACCGACCTCGACGGCGCGCGGCACGTCGCCGAGCGTGTGCATCGCAACCTGCGCAGCGACCCGCCGGTCATCCGCGGGCGTGTGCTGCGCGTTTCCGCCAGCATCGGCGTCACCGCCTGGCGCCGCGGCTGGAACGCCGAGCGTCTGCTGGCCTCGGCCGATCAGGCGATGTACTTGGCCAAGCGTGGGGGCGGCAGCCGCATCCACTGCCACCGCAGCGCCCCCCGCCGGACGTCACCGCCTGCGCCGGACTCCCGGCCGCGGGTCCTCACGCAAGAGCCGGACTGACTCCCCCTTCCCCCGCTCCCCTTCGCCCCGCTCGCGCGCGTATACTGCCTGCCGGTTGCGATTACAGGAGGATTGCCCATGCGACGTGGTTCGACAGCACGTGTTCTCTCGGTTGCGCTCGTGATTCCGGCGTGGGTCGGCTGCCGCGCGCCCTCCGGCGGCGCTGCCGGCGTGCAGAAGACATCTCCCGCGGCGACTTCCCAGCCGGTGGCTGCCAGAACCTGCCGGGCGCGCCGCTATACCTACACGCCGCGGCCCTACCCGCTGGATGAGCGCGGCTTTTCGCCGGTGGACAAGGCGCTGGCCAAGGCGTTCGCCTGCCAGGAGATGGTCGCCGACGACGCCGAAGGTTCGCTCAACCCCTACGTGCTCAAGGTGATCTCGGCCTACCCGCTCGACGGCTCGTACCCCTACCACTGCGGCTGGAACCCGCGCGAGTACGACATCTACAACGGCGTCACCCAGGACATGTGGTATCGCGGCATGGTCGTCGCGAAGGCCTACCCCGACGGCTCCCGGTGCAGCTACTGCTGTGGCCTCACGTTCGAGATCTTCATCCGGGCCATGAAGCTGCGTAACGTGCAGAAAGGGCTCGACCCCGACGACTTCAACGGCATGACGTTCTACGACCTGTTCAACATGCTCCAGCTCTGGTACATCGAGGGCAAGGGCGACAGCCCCCAGCGGGCCATCGTCGCCTACGGCCTGGGCCGGGCCATCACCAGCCTCGAAGATGCCCGCCCCGGCGACTTCGCCGACTACAGCACCGCCCCCCGCGGCGGCCACTCGGTCATCTTCATCGACTGGGTCCGCGATCCGCAGGGTCGCATCACCGGCATGAAATACTTTTCGTCCAACCTCTCGGGCACCCACGGTGTCGGCTACGGCACCGCCCCCTTCGCCGAGTTCAACGACGGCCGCGGCATCATTCGCAAGTACCTGCGCCTGGCCCGGGTCGGCGCCATCGCCGACTACCGGCCGTTCGACCGGCGCAAGATCCCCCGCCGCAACGCCTACGCTCCGAACCAGCCGCAGCGAATCATCATTGCGCCCGGCGCGCTGCACGCCGCCGGCGGGGCTGGCACCGGTGCCGCGTGCCGACCCGCGGGCGAGCCATGATCGCGATCCCCGCCGCGAGGCGCGCTTGCATCGCGGCTCGCGGACGCGGAAGATGGCCGGCATGAACCAGATGACCTGCAAGACGCGCGGGGCCAACCACCACGGGCCACAAGCCACGGCCCCCGAGGCGGACCGGTTGCGCGGCGGTGCCACGAGTGCGGGGATTCTCAAGGCGCTGCTCGGGTTGCTGCTGCTGTTCGCCCCGGGCTGCACGCGGTTGGAAGCCGACTGGTGCTACCAGCACATCCGGATCGGCCAGCTCCCGCGCGACTACCGCGACGTCCTGCCGGCCGACGCCTCGCGCCGCACGCCGCTCGGGCTCGTCTACCTGCGCGAGGGCAAGGGCCGGCGTGACGCGATTGTCGTGCTGCTGGCCGACGATCGCCGCGTGGCGGGCAAGCTCCACGCGTTCCGGCAGCAGCGTCTGCGCGGCGGCGCCTCGCGGTACGGTCTTGAGGGACGGCTCGATCCCGTCTTGTGCGGCCTCGCCGGCGCCGGTCCGCTCGACACGCTCCGCGCCGTCGTGGCCGACCTGGCCGACCAGCGCGGCGGACGCCTCGCCCGCGAGGCCGGCGCGCTCGTCGGCGGGGGAATGATCCGCCTCATGCGGGCCAAGGCGGAGATCGCCGAAGTCGGTGCTTCTCCGCAGATCGTGGATCGATGGCTCGAAGGAATCCCCGCCGACGGCCGGGCCGTACTCGAATCCGCCGAGGACGGCGTGATCCGCTTCGCCTACGAGCGCTGACCCCACGCAGCGCCACGACCACACCGGAGGCTCGTCATGTATTGTCCGCTTCGCCCCGAGCGGTCGCACGGACACCGGCGTTTGCGCATCGCGGCGCAGTTTTTCGCGCTCGCCGTCCTGGCGGCGACCGCCGCGGCCCAGCCGGCCGATGTGCTTCCCGTCGGACCGACCGCCGACGGCAACGTGGTCGTCCCGACCGCCCAGCTGATCCACCCCGCCGGCCAGACCCTCGAGTTCGGCTCGCGTCCGGTCGACATGGTGCTCGCGCCCGACGGCCGCCGCCTCTACGTCAAGGGCCACAACGCGGTCATCGTCATCGACGCGCGGGCCTGGAAGCCCCTCCAGACGCTTCCCTACTACAAGACCGGCGCCTCGATGTGCGGCATCACGCTCTCGTCCGACGGCCGGCGGCTGTACGTCACCACGCGCGTCAACGCCATCGCAATGGCAGACGTCGGCGACGACGGGCGGCTCAAGTGGGCCGGCAGGATCGTCGTGCCCGGCCCCGGCGGCAAGGGCGCCTCGTTCCCGTGTGGCCTCGCGATCTCGCCCGACGGCCGGCTGGCGTGCGTCTGCCTGTCGCGCAACAACACGCTGGGCATCGTGGATCTCACCGCGGGCAAGCTGCTGGCCCAGGTCGAGGTGGGCGTCGCCCCCTACGCCGTCGCGATCTCGCCCGACGGCGCGACCGCGTACGTCTCGAACTGGGGCGGGCGCCGGGCCCGCGCGGGTGACCGCACCGCCAGGTCCGCCGGCACCGACACCGTCATCGACGAGCGGGGCATCGCCGCCAGCGGCACCGTCTGCGTGGTCGATCTTGTCGCCCGGAACGTGGTCGCCGAGATCCCGGTCGGACTCTCGCCGGCGGGGCTGGCCCTGCGCGACGACGGGAGCGTGCTCTACGTCGCCGCCGCCAACTCGGACACGGTCAGCTTCATCGACACCGCCGCCCGCAAGGTGGTGTTCACACGCAACGTCCGCCCGGACGACCGCCTGCCGTTTGGCAGCATGCCCAACGGCCTGGCCCTCTCGGCCGACCAGCAGACGCTCTACGTCGCCAACGCCGGCAACAACGCGCTGGCCGTCGTGCGCCTTTCCGCGGACGGCCGCCGGGCGGTCGAGATCGCCGGCTACATCCCCACCGGCTGGTATCCCGGCACGGTGCTGGCCACGTCGTCTCAGCTTTTTGTCGCCAACATCAAGGGCGTCGGCTCGCGTACCCGCCGCGCGAAGCGCCGCGGCTGGAACAGCCATTGGCACCGCGGGACCGTCAGCCGGCTGGACATCCCCGACGCCGCCACACTCGCCGCCTACACCGCCCAGGCCCGGCGCGACGGCCGCGTCCCGCAAACGCTGCGGGCGCTCGAACGCTCCGCCGGTACGGCCCCGGCCGTGCCGGTGCCGGCGCATCCCGGCCAGCCGTCGGTCTTCGAGCACGTCGTCTACATTCTCAAGGAGAACCGCACCTAC
>CAYRXN010000395.1:0-5234 GCA_964428275.1 uncultured Planctomycetales bacterium
GGCCCAGCCTCCCGGTCGAACAAATCCGGTGGCGTATTCCAGCAACGTCGGCAACGGGGCGACGCCCCGCGCGGTGACCGCGTCGAACACTTCCCGCAGACCTTCCTCGTGCGCGAGCGTCTCGGCCCGTCCCCACAACAGTCCCACCCGTCGCAGGCCCAGCTCGGTAATCATTCGTTCACAGGCCAGCAGCTTCTTGCGCGTGGCGTCGAGCAGCGTGACTTCCAGGTTGTCGTAGACGCAGGCCAGCGGGATGCCCGGCAGGCCGCCGCCGGTGCCCAGGTCGAGCAGCGCTTGCGGCGCGTGCCGTTCGATCAGCGGGCCGAGCGCCAGGCTCTCGCAGATGTGCAACCGCCAGACGGCGGCGGGATCGCGAATCGCGGTGAGGTTCACAGTCTGGTTTTCGCGCAGCAGCAGCTCGACGAAATGTGCCAGCCGCGCGTAGGCCGCAGGGCCCACCGGGTAACCGGCCGCCGCAAGCTCGTCACGCGTCATGGTCTTGTGCAGGGGCGCCAACCGGCTCGGGCGCGGCGGGGCCGAGCCGTTGCGCCAGCGTTTCGAGTTGTTCCAGATGCGCGCGGTGTTGCGCGAGCAACGCGCTGACGATCGGGGCCGACGGGCGGTCGGATGGAATACGGCCGGCGACCGCCTCGTACGCGGCGACACGCCGGCGTTGCTCGTCGATCAGCAGCGGGAGCAGGTAGCGGACATCCAGATAGTGAACGCGCGCACTGGAGAGATCGGGCCGGGGAGGCCGGGGCACCCCACCTTCCGCCTCGATCGCTTCGGTCAGCCGGCGGCGCGCCAACCCCTCGTCGGCGACGATGCGGCGAAACACGGGGATCGCGACGGCATCGGCCCACTCGACAAACGGATGGAGTTGATCGAGTCGGCCGAGCAGACCACCGAATTCGAGGTTCAGAAGATCGTTGAGTTGGGCGACGAGCGCTTCCTGGTCCATGCGTAGTTCTCCCCGGTGCCGCGTGGCGGCTTCCGTTGCTTCGTTTGCATCGTCGATACACGATACGCCAAGAGCCGAGCCGGTTCAATTCGGACGCCGGGGATGCCGGAGGCCGGCTTGCGTGTAGCCCGGACGACCCCGCCGGCGCCGCGACAAGGCAGGCCGATTGCGATGGACGCCGGCGCGTGGCGCGGTATAGTTGCGCGCCGCAAGGGGGCAGCGCCAGCCATTTCGCGCATAGCGACCAGCGGCCCGGTGTCGAAAGGAGTGTGCCGAGTGCAAAGGATTGCCTGGCTCGCATGTTTGTCGGGGGTGCTTCTGGCAGGTTGCAACACGTCGCAGCGCGTGGCGCCGCGCCGCACACCCGCGCCGCTGTTGGCGACGCGCAGCGCGCCGCGCCGGGTAATCGCGCCCGCGCCGCGGCCGGCCCCGCGAACGCCGCCGGCCCCGCGCCGACCCGCGCCGACGCCGACACCGACGCCCCGCGAGCCATACGTCGTGCTGAACGAGCGCGATCTGGTCCCGCGCGGCGGCATCAAGCGCGGCAAGTGGCAGGTCATCGTGGTTCACCACTCGGCCAGCCCCAACGCGACGCCGGCCGGCATGGACCGCTACCACCGCAACGTGCGCCACTGGGCCCACGGGCTCGGCTATCACTTCGTGATCGGTAACGGCCGCAACACCCAGGACGGCCGCGTCTATGTCGGTTCGCGCTGGAAGGCCCAGCTCACCGGCGCGCACTGCAAGGCCCGAGCCGGGCGCTATTTCGGCACCTGGCGCAAGAACAACTTCTTCAACGAGCACGGGATCGGGATTTGCCTGATCGGCGATTTCGAGAAGAGCGCCCCGACGCCGAAACAGCTTGCCGCGCTCAAGAAGCTCACCGCCGCGTTGTGCCGGCGGACCGGCATCAACCCCGCCCGCATTTACGGACACGGCGACGTGACGCACAAGACCGCGTGCCCCGGGCGCTATCTCGAGCGGCGGCTGGCGGATGTGCGCTCATCGGTGGCGCGGGCGCTGGCGGTGCGGCTGGACCCCACGCCGCCGGCCGGACTGCGCTCAGGGCCGCACGACCACCTCGCCGCGGCCGCGGAGCGCTATCTGGACGGCGCCCTTCTGCTGGCGGGCCTGCGCAGCGAGTGCGGTAATGTCCTCTACACGCTGGCCGGCGAAACGTTCGATTACGTCACCGATCTGTACGCCGGCCTGGTGGCCCGGGCTGCCGACCGCCACGTCGATCACGACGATGCCCTCGGCGTCGCCGGTGAGACCCAGCCGCGCGCGGATCAGCGGCGTCGGGTTGGCCAGCCGCAGCCCGCGCCAGAGGATCGCGTCGCCGCGCATCCAGCTTACATGGCTGACCTGGCGGCGGCCGACGGTCAGGCGCACCGTCTGGCGCGCGCCCCGGCGCAGTAGTTCGATCGGCGCCGCGGAGCCCGGCGCGGCCTGTCCGACGAGCTGGGCCATCGAGGCCGGCCCGCGGATGGTCCGGCCGCCGAACCGCAGCAGCACGTCTCCTTCCTGAATACCCGCGGCGAAAGCCGGACCGGCCGGATCGACCTTCTCGACGATCACGCCCGTGCGCGGCGCGACGCCCGCGGGCCGCTCGCCGCGCTCCGGGGCGCGGACGGTCAGGCCGATGTAACCGTAGTCGATGTGTCGCCCGCGCATCAGGGCGCGAACCACCCGCTGGCGCGGCAAAGACATCGGGATCGCGAACCCCACGCCTTCGTCGTCGGCCGCCCGCGTGTGCATCGCGGTGACGATTCCGACCAGCTCGCCGCGGATGTTGAACAGCGGTCCGCCCGAGCAGCCGGGATAGATCGCCGCGGTGGTCTGGATGAGGTCGCCGTAGAAGCGGTCGTCTACTTCGCCGAGGCCGGGCAGCGTGCGATTCAGGTTCGAGATGACGCCCACCGAGACGCTGAGCTGGCCGTCGCGGCCGAGGCCGTAGGGATTGCCGATCGCGAGCGCCCACTGTCCGCGCTTGACGGTGCCGAAGTCGGCGAAGCGGACGGCGGGAAGCCCGGTGCGGTTGACGTGGATGACCGCGAGGTCGCCGCGCGGGTCCGATGCGAGGAGCAGGGCGCGAGCCTTGCGGCCGTCGTGGAACAGGACGTCGATCGTTCGAGCGGCCTGAATCACGTGTTCGTTGGTGAGGATCAGGCCGTCGGGCGAGATGATGGTACCGCTTCCGTTGACGGCGACGGTCTGCTCGAAGACGCCACGGGTCTTGGCGGAGCCGCCCGCGGCCGCCGAAACGTAACGGCGTTGCACACGGATGCCGACCACGCTGGGCGAGACACGCTGAATGAGCCGCTCGAACGCGTCTTGCAGGCGCTCGAGGCCGGGGGCGTCGATGGGTTGCCCCCAGGCACTCCCCGGCGAGAGCAGCGTCCACGCCACGAGCAGCGCCGCCAGCGGCCGCCGGGGGGCGCGCCGCGGCCGCCGATTATGGGACACGCTGTATCCGGTCCGATCCAAACGTGGTCTCCTCCGGGCCTGCCGCAAACCGCCCAGGCGTGCAGGATACGTGCCGGCGTCCGAACGTTCCAGGACGACCACCACGCGCGCAACACCAACGAGCCCCGCTCCGGGCCGTACCGCCGGGCACTGGCCCTTCATCTGCTATTTCGGCCCGCCGCGAGGAGAGCATCAATATCGGTACCAGCCCCCCGCGGCGCGGGGCTTGATCCCGTGGAATCGTTGTCCGGTCGTTCCGCGGTGAGGCGGCCACGCCGGCAGCGCGGCGCGGGCATCGCGCCGGCGGCCCGGCCGGCGGGCGTCCCTCAGCCCGCGGCGATTTCGCGATACAGCGCCGCCAATTCCCGGGCGTGCCGGCGCATCGACAGACGCTCGCGCATGCGCGGCGCGTCGGCGGCGCAGGTCTTGCGCAGGGCCGGGTCCAAGCCGCGCCGCAACGCGTCGCGCAGGGCCTGGCCATCACGCGGAGACTGGATCACGTAACCGCTGCGTCCCACCGCGATCGCCTCCGCCGCTCCGTTGAGCCGCGTGGTGACGACCGGCAGCCCGCAGAGCAGTGCTTCGAGCACGACGCGACTGCACGGATCATACCAGGTGGGGTGCGCCAGCAGGTCGGCGGCGCAGTACAACGAGCGCACGTCGCGGGCGGGTCCGAGAAACCGGACCGGCACGGCGAGGCGCCGCGCCGCCCGATCGTAGGGGCCCGCCGACCCGCGCCCGACGACCAGCAGCAGCGGCCGCGGCTCGGGCAGGCTCCCCGCCGCGGCGATCAGCTCGGAGAGCCCCTTGAGTTTGAAGTTGTGGGCCACGAAGAGGACCACGCGTGTTTGGGGGTCGATGGCCAGCCCGGCGCGCAACTGGGCGCGCAGCTGGCGGGCCTGGTCTTCGCCGGGCGGCTCGATGTCCACCCCGTTGAAGATCACGCGTATCCGGCCCGCGGGCAACGCCGGGTACGCCCGGCGCACCTGGCGCGCCACGTACTCCGACACCGCGGCGACGCAGGGGCCCGGCTGGCGGCCGTCCAGCAGCCGCCGCTCGATGGCCAGCAGAAACCGCTGCCGCCGATTGAGCCGCCGGCCGATCTGCTTGAGCGCCCGGCTGGCGGCGTTCGACCCGCGCGCCACGCTCTGGGCGATCGTCTCGACGTATGTGCCGCCGCGCGGCTGATAGACGTGGCACACCGGGCACGGCGTGACCGCGTGTACGATTTCGAAGCCGCCCGCGCGGCAGGCGCGCGCCGCGGCGGCGACGAACGCACGCGTTGCGGCCGTCTTCGTCCGGCCCGTTGCGGGCAGACGCAGAAACCGGAGCGCCGGCCCGGCGGCAGGCGAAGCCTGGTTCGACGCGACCTCCTCCCGCGCCGCCGCCGGCCCCCGGCACACGACGGTCACTTCGAGGTCGCAGGCGGCCAGTCGGCGGGCCATCTCCAGCGTGGATGTTTCCGCGCCGCCGCGCGTGGTGTCGACGTGTTCCTGGACGATCGCGACTCTCATGACGTCGGGCCCTTCCGGGCGATTCGGCGGCAGATCCAGTCGCTCTTGCGGACGATCCGGCGCGCGTACCAGCGGGTGCGCGGGGAGCGGGCCAGCAGGTTGAGATAGGCCCGCAGGAAGCGCCAGCGGTCGCTGCGGCTGGCGCCGACCCGCCGCGCGGAGGCGTCGAGCTGGGCGAGATCCTTGATGATCCAGCGCATCCGCCGCCAACGCGGCTTGTGGACGCGCGCCAGGTCGATCAGCGTGAAGATCGGCGGCCGGGCCGCGGCCGCGTCGAGCTGGGCGAAAATGTG
>CAYRXN010000396.1:0-13316 GCA_964428275.1 uncultured Planctomycetales bacterium
GACTCGGCCGGGCATACGTGGTGCTGCCCGGTGGAACGGGCACACTCACCGAGCTGGCCCTGGTCTGGGAGCTGCTCGGCAAGGGGTTGTTGAAGAATCGCGGGCCGGTGCTGGTTTTTGCGGACTGGTGGCAACCCGTGCTCGACCTGATGGAACGCGCCGGCGCCAGAGACACGGTCCGCCGTGTCCACGACGCCAACGACGTGCGGCGGATCCTGTCCGAACAATTCGGCCCACCGGGTGTACCGGGCTGAGCCGCCGGTTCCACGCATGCGATGCCCAAGATATTGAGGTCGCTATCTCGTGAAACGGACCTTATTGCGGTAGAATCTGCCGGCGGAGCAACGGCGCGTCACCCTCAGGTGCGCAGTCCCGGGCGCCCGCGACCGCATGACGAGTTTCCGTCACACTGACGCTTGACCGTCTCGGGAGGATGAGAGTAGGATACGCGTGGGTTGAGTCACGCGGGTCTCGCGTGGCTCTTGGCGTAAGTACGAAGACATCAGCGCTTCGGTTTCGGAAGCTGGGCTGCAATGATCGTAGACTGTCACACACAAACATGGGACGCGGACGCGCACCTCGGCGCGGCGGCGACGGCGATCGCCGAGCCCGACGTGCAGGCTGATTCGACCCGGCACCTGCAGGCCGTGGACCCGGTCGACCGGGCCATCGTGCTGGCCTTCAAGAGCCGCTACCTCGATGTCGAGATCTCGAATCGGTACGTCTCCGAGTACGTTCGGCGCTATGCGTCGAAACTGATCGGCTTCGCGGGGATCGACCCGACCGACGAAGGTTGTCTCGACGAGCTGGCGATGGTGCAGGAAGAACTGGGCCTCAAGGGCATCACGGTCTCGCCCGCGCTCCAGGACTTCCACCCCGCCGACACGCGCGCCATGGAGCTCTATGCCGAGTGCATCCGGAGGGGAATGCCGGTGCTCTTCGAGCAGAATCACCGCAGCTCGGCGGCGAAGATGGAATTCGCCCGCCCGCTGCTGCTGGACGAGGTGGCCCGCGAATTCCCCGATCTGCGGATCGTGGTCTCGCACATGGGCTATCCCTGGGTTCACGAAACCATCGTCCTGCTGGCCAAGCACCCGCACGTCTACGCCGACATCGCCGGGCTGCTGCGCCACCCGTGGCTCAGCTACACCGCCCTGATGTCGGCCTGCGAGTACGGCGTGATGGACAAGCTGCTGTTCGGCAGCGATTTTCCCTACCGTTCGCCGGCCGAGTGCATCGAGGCGCTCTACTCGATCAACCAGAGCATCGGCACGAACCTGCTCGCGATCCCGCGCGAGAAGCTGCGCGGCATCGTCGAACGCGACTCGCTCGCGCTGCTGGGCATCCAGCAGGCTGCGGGCGCCAATCACAAGCCGCGCTCCAGCGCCCTGATGGATGATGAGTAAATACGAACATGCCGCGCGGCGCGCGGGCGGAATCGTCGCACTGGCCCTGGGGCTTGCGGCGGCGGGCTGCGCCGGTTCGTCCTCGCAGATCACGCTCACTTCCTACAAGGACGCCTATTTCCCCGAGACCTACGAACTGACGCTGGCCGACTGCGCATACTACCGCGACCCGGGCGGAGACTATCACATCGCCGGCCGGGCGACCCGTACCGGCGACGGCGACGGCGGCGACGTCACCCAGTTGCTCGGCATCCACGTATTCTGGAATCCGCTGCCCGGAAAGACCTTCGACAACGCCACCTCGATGGACGCGACGATCTCGTACGTGATCGTCACCGAAGGCGGCGTCGCCGTGTACACCGGCACGGGCTATGTGTTTCCGCGCCGCCGGATGGGCGACGAGCTGGTGGCGAAGGTCGACGTCGGGCGGCTGCGGCTCGTCACGCAGACCGGCGAAGCGCCCGACCTGTTGGGCCCGGCCCGGCTGCGGGGCACGCTGCACGCCGAGCACGACGCCTCGATGGCCGTCGATATCCGCCGCCAGATCGGCATCTACGCCGGACCCTGAGTGACCGCCGCCGCCCCGCCCACCGCCCGACGGCCCCGCGCAACCCCGAGAGAATCCCGATGAACCCCACCCACCAGAACATCCGCAACGTCGCCATCATTGCGCACGTCGATCACGGCAAGACCACGCTCGTCGATCAGATGCTGCGCCAGTGCGGCGAATTCCGCCCGGCGCAGTTCCAGGGCGAACGCATCCTCGACTCGAACGACATCGAGCGCGAACGCGGCATCACCATCCTCGCCAAGAACATCGCGATCCACTACCGGGACGTGAAGATCAACCTGATCGACACGCCCGGGCACGCCGACTTCGGCGGCGAGGTCGAACGCGTGCTCAAGATGGCCGACGGCTGCCTGCTGCTCGTCGACGCGTTCGAGGGCCCGATGCCGCAAACGACCTTCGTGCTGCGCAAGGCGCTGGGCTGCGGGCTGCGACCGATCGTCGTCATCAACAAGATCGACCGGCCCGACGCCCGCCCGGTCGAGGTGCTCAACGAGATCGTCGATCTGTTCATCGACCTGGGGGCCGACGAGGAGCTGCTGGAGTTCCCGACACTCTACGCCTCGGCCCGGCAGGGCTACGCGTCCGCCGAACCGGGCGAGAACCCCGGAGATATCCGGGCGTTGTTCGAGGAGATCGTGCGGCACGTCCCGCCGCCCGAGGCCCGGCCCGACGCCCCGCTGCAAATGCTGGTCACGGCGCTGGACTACAACGACTACGTGGGAAGGATCGGCATCGGGCGGGTCTTCGCCGGGCGCATCGAGGCCGGCCGGCCGGTCACGGTGATCCGCCGCGACGGCACGCGGGTCGATTCCAGGGTGGGCGAGCTGTACGTCTTCGACGGACTCAGCCGGCAAAAAGTCGCGCAGGTTGGGGCGGGCGATATCTGCGCCGTGGTCGGCGTCGAGGCGGTGGACATCGGCAACACGCTGGCCGACCCGCAGGATCCCAAGCCGCTGCCGATCGTCAGCATCGACGAACCCACGCTGCACATGACGTTTCGCGTCAACGACTCGCCCTTCGCCGGGCGGGCCGGCCGCTTCCTGACCAGCCGCCACCTGCGCGAGCGACTCGACAAGGAGGCGCAGCACAACGTCGCCCTGCGGATCGAGTCGGGACCGACGCCCGAGGAGATCCACGTCTCCGGCCGTGGCCTGCTGCACCTGTCCGTGCTGATCGAGAACATGCGCCGCGAGGGCTACGAGCTGGCCGTCGGCAAACCGCGCGTCATCTACCGCGAGCTGCGCGGCCGCAAGACCGAGCCCATCGAGCAGTGCTTCGTCGAAGTGCCGACCGAACACGTCGGCCCCGTCATGGAACAGATGGGCACCCGGCGCGGCGTATGCACGAAAATGGAAACCCGCGGCGAGACCACGCACCTGGAGTTCACCGTTCCGTCACGCGGCCTGATCGGACTGCGCAACCGCCTGCTCACCGCGACCAACGGGACCATCGTGATCCACCACAGCTTCTTCGAGTACGAGTTTCTGCGCGGATCGATTCCCGGGCGCTCGCAGGGGGTCATGGTCGCCAGCGAAACGGGCCAGGTGACCGCCTACGCGCTCGACAACCTCAAGGACCGCGGCGAAATGTTCGTGGCCCCGGGCGAGAAGGTCTACGAAGGCCAGATCGTCGGCGAACACTGCCGCGACAACGATATTCCGGTCAACGTCTGCCGGGGCAAGAAGCTCACCAACGTGCGGGCGGCGTCGGCCGACAAGACCGTGGTGCTCAAGCCGCCGCGCGAGATCACGCTGGAGATCGCGCTGGAGTTCATCGCCGAAGACGAGCTGGTCGAGGTGACGCCGGACGCGATTCGCTTGCGCAAGCGTTTCTTGACCGAGGTGGAGCGCCGCCGGGCCCGCCGCGCGCGGGTCTGACCGCCCGGCCACCGCCCCGCCGCTTGAGCGGCGCAGCCGGCGCGCGTAGGATTCCCGCAGGATCAGACGATTCATCTCACGGGAGGCACGCATGGCCGAGAAGCGCTTTCGGTACCCCGTTTGGGTTCGCGGAGACATCGACGGCTTTTTCGGCCTGATGGTCGACAATCTCGTGCAGGTGCTCACCATTATCGTGCTGTGCACGAGCGCCGCCGGGATTCCGCTCGCCACCATCACCACCCGCATCCTGCCCGGCATCGCCATCAGCCTGCTGATCGGCAACCTGTTCTACGGACTGCAGGCCCACTACGTCGCCCGCAAGACACGCAACCCCACCTGTACCGCCCTGCCCTACGGCATCAACACGCCCTCGGTCTTCGCGTTCGCGCTGTTCGTCATGGCCCCGGTGTATCACAACTTCGAGAGCGAGCTCGGTTCGGCGGCCGCCGCCGACCTGGCGTGGAAAGCCGGGATGCTGGCGTGCATCGTGAGCGGAATCATCGAGTTCGTCGGCGCGTTCTTTGCGGAAAAGCTGCGGCGGATCACGCCGCGGGCGGCGCTGCTGGGCGTCCTGGCGGCGGTGGGGATCACGTTCATCGCCTCGGACTTCGCGTTCCGGATCTACGCCCACCCGCTGGTCGGCCTGCTGCCGCTGGGCATCCTGCTGCTGGCGTACTTCGGCAACTACCGCTTCCCGCTGGGCCTGCCCGGCGGACTGCTGGTCGTCGTCTTCGGAACGGCGCTGGCCTGGGGCGCGTCGGCCGCGGGCTTCGAAGCGTTCGGCGGCGTCCACATGGACGCCGCGGCGCTCAAGACCAGCCTGAACGAGGTGCACTGGATCGCACCGGTGTTCTGCGGGCGGGAAATCGTGGCCGTGCTGGCGCGGCCCGAGCTGCTGGTCGGCTTCCTGACCGTCTCGGTGCCGATGGGGTTGCTCAACGCGCTCGGTTCGCTCCAGAACATCGAATCGGCCGAGGCGGCCGGCGACAAGTACGCGACGGCCCCGTCGCTGGCGGTAAACGGCCTGGGGTCGATCGCCGCCGGGCTGTTCGGTTCGTGCTTCCCGACGACGATCTACATCGGCCATCCCGGCTGGAAGGCGATGGGCGCCCGGGCGGGCTACTCGATCGTCAACGGCGCGTTCTACACGCTGCTGTTCCTGTTCGGCTGGGGCACTTTCGTCAGCAAGCTCATTCCCATCGAAGCCGGCGCGGCGATCGTCATGTACATCGGCATCGTGATCACCGCCCAGGCGTTTCAGACGACGCCGCGGCGACACGCGCCGGCGGTCGCGATCGCCCTGTTTCCGGCGCTGGCGGCGATGTTCGCGATCAAGGTGCCGCTGTTCCTGCTCGACAGCCACGCCCCCGCGACGCTCGCCGAGCTCGTTCGGCAGGCGCTGGCCGGCGCGACGCGGGTACCCGAGCTGCCCGGCATCCTGGCGCTGTTCGGGGCCAACGCCGGCTGGCTGATCTCCTCGCTGATCCTGACGGCCCTGACGGTCGCGCTGATCGACCGGAAGTACCGGGCGGCGGCCGGCTGGTGCGCCGCCGCGACGGTGCTGACGGCGATCGGCCTGCTGCACTCGTACCGGATCGAAGGGAACGTCATCCGCGAGTTCTTCCTCTGGCAACCGGCCCCCGCCGACGGCTCGGCGGTCTACGCGTACCGGGCGTTGCCGATCGCCGTCGGCTACGCCCTGGCGACGGTGCTGTTCGTCCTCGTCGCCCTGCGCGGCGGCGGGCAGAAGAATGCTGCGGAGCGAAACGCGCCTGAGCCGGACGGGCCGGCTGGACTGGCACCGGCCGAGGTGGCGGATCGCGTCGCCGGTGAGATTCCGCCGCGCCCCGACACACCGGGCGCATAAACTCAGCCAAAGCCGCACGATATCGCGGGGCTCACCGAGAAAGGCCCCGCCTGGTGACCATCGCCGACATGGAGCTCGCTGCGTCATGGATCTTGAAACCCGAATCGACATCGCCGCCGGGCGGAGGCCCGCGGACCTCGTGCTGAAAAACGGCCGCATCGTGAACGTCCTGTCGTGCGAGATCCACGAAGGCGACGTGGCGATCGCCGGCGACCAGATCGTGGGGATCGGGCAGTACGACGGGCACGAAACCGTGGACCTGGGCGGGGCGTTCGTCTGTCCCGGATTCATCGACGGACACGTACACATCGAATCGTCGATGCTCAGCGTCCCCGAGTTCGCCAAGGTCGTCGTGGCCCACGGCACGACCGCGGTGATCACCGACCCCCACGAAATCGCCAACGTGATGGGGGCCGAGGGCATCCGCTTCATGCTCTCCTCGAGCAAGTACTGCCCCATCCACGTCTACTTCATGGCCAGCGCGTGCGTACCGGCGTCGCGGTTCGAGAGCGCCGGCGGTGAGCTCAGCGCGCTCGACCTCGAACCGCTGCTCTCCGATCGCTGGGTGCTGGGGCTGGCGGAGATGATGAACTACCCCGGCGTCGTCCACGGCGATCCCGAGTGCCTCGACAAGCTGCGCCTGGCCGCCGGCCGCCCCATCGACGGTCACGCCCCGGGCCTGGCCGGTCGTGAGCTGTGCGCGTACGTGGCCGCCGGCATCACCACGGACCACGAGTGCACCACCGCGGACGAAGCCCGCGAAAAGCTGCGCGCCGGCATGACGATCATGATTCGCGAGGGCAGCCAGGCCCGCAACCTCGACGCCCTGCTGCCGCTGGTGACCCCCGAGACGCTCGACCGATTCATGTTCGTCACCGACGACAAGGACGTGGACGACCTGCTGGCCGAAGGGCAGATCGACCACATGATTCGACGGTCGGTCGCCGCCGGGCTCGCCCCGGTCCACGCGATCAAGCTGGCGACGCTGAATCCGGCCCGGCACTTCGGCCTCAGCCACCTCGGCGCGGTCGCACCGGGGCGGATGGCCTCGCTGGCGGTCCTCGACGACCTCGAGCAGTGCCGGGTCAGCCGCGTGTACCACGCCGGACGGCTGGTCTACGCCGACGGGCAGACGATCGACCTGGACGAGAACGTGCGCCGACCGCAAATGCTGCGCAGCAGCATCAACGTACACTGGCTCGAACCGGAACACTTCGCGATTCCCGTGCCGCACGACGGCCTGTACAAGGTCAACGTGATCGAGGTGCTCGAAGATCGCATCGACACGCGCAGAATCGTCGAACCGATGCGGGCCGTCGGCGGCCAGCTCCACGCCGACCCCAAACGCGACCTGTGCAAACTGGCGGTGATCGAGCGGCACCAGGCCAGCGGCAACGTCGGGCGCGGGTTCGTGCGCGGGCTGGGATTCTCCACCGGGGCGATCGCTTCGAGCGTCAGCCACGATTCACACAACCTGATCGTCGCCGGCACGAACGACCATGACATGTACGTCGCCGCGGTCCACATCGTGAAGATCCGCGGCGGGTTCTGCGTGGTGAAAAACGGGAAGGTGCTCGCCGACGTACCGCTGCCGATCGCGGGGCTGATGAGCACGGAAACCGCCGCCACGCTCAGCCAGCAACTCCAGGCGCTGCACGAAGCCGTCGGGGCGCTCGACGGCCGGCTGCGACGGCCGTTCATGGCGCTGTCGTTCCTGAGCCTGTCGGTGATCGGCGAGATCAAGCTGACCGACCAGGGCCTGATCGACGTGGACCGCTTCGAGCTGATCGACCTGACGGTGCCGGAGTAGGACCGCGCACCGAAGCGCGCGGCCCGCTCGGCGTGTTCCGGCCCCGTGCCCGGCCGGTCAGCGCCCCGCGGCCTTGATCGAGATGTCCATTCCCTCGCCGGCCTGGTTCTTGATGGCGCGGATCTCGGTCCCGTTGGGGACCACGAAGATCAGACACAGGATCGCGTCGTCCTGGTCGTTGAGCTCGTGCCGGTCGATCTCCTTGAAATCGAGCATGGACTTGTACGCCGGATCCCACGGGTCATCGGGATCGCCGTTGAAGAACAGCTCGATGTACTCCTGGTTGTTGCGTTTGACGATGCCGAAGTAGCCGGCCATGTAGTAGGTGTTGGCGTTGACGTCTTCGGCGTAGTACTGGTTGAGCTGGCCGACGAAGTTGAACACCTGGCCGACGAGCGTGCGGGCCTTCTTGGGCTTGTAGCGAATCTGAATGACCCGCTTGCCCGGCGGCCGCAGAAACTCCTTGACCACGGCCTGCGAGGTCTGCGTCTGTTCGAGCCGCGAACGGTTGCCGAAAAACCGCCCGGCCTTGAGCTTGTCGCCCTCGAGGATGACATCGCCGGCGTTCGTGACCCCCCGGCGCGTCATGATGAAGGGCAGCTTGGAATTGTCGCGGCTGCCGCTTTCGAGCACGGCGCCAAAGGTGCGCCCGGCCTTGGCACCGCCGCCGCGCCCCTGCTCGCCGCCGATGGTGAACACGAGCCTGGGAGCGTTCTCGGCTGGCGAACCCACCGCAGCCCGGGCGAAACGCCGGTACTCGAGGAACATCGGCTCGAAGCCCTCGTCCACCTCGAAGTAGGCGTAGATCTGATTGCGCGCCGACGCGGGCACCTGGCAGTTCGTGTCGGGATCGACCACCCTCAGGTCACCCTTGAGGCGCTTGTCCACGTTCCCCAGGATGCGCGGCGTGACCTGGACCGTTCGATCGCCAACCCGTCCAACCAGCCGCAGCATCGTCGGCCGAAAGACGTGCGTGAACGCGCGGTTGTCGCGGTCCGCCGCCGCCTTCTTGAGAATGATGGACATGCCGATCAGCTGCTTGCCCGGCGCCGGCTTGAAAACGATCCGCGTGAAACCGGGGTCCGGCTTCTTGGCGGTCGGCACGCCCTTGGCATAACGCGCGTTGACCGGCTTGGTCTCGATCCACCAGGTATCGACCTCCACGCCCTTCTTGAACCCGTCGCCCACCTTCTTGTCACGGTACGGGGCCGGCGACGACTCGGGCTGAACGGTGTTCGCCGTGTCGTAGACCGTCTCGATGAAATCGGGGTACACCTCGCGGAACGTCGTCTTGCCACGGAAACTGCCGTTGCTGAGGATGTTGAACAGGCCGACGGTGAACTCGTCGGGCCGCAGCCAGAGATTGTGACGCTCGAACTTGACGAGTTCGCCGTGGTCGGGGTCGCGTTCTTCGTTGACACGCTCGTAACGGACGAACCCCAGCACGGTGGACTTCTCGGCGCTGCGCAGCGGGAGCATCAGAATGCCGATGACGGCGACGCCGACGATCAGCTCGGCGTTGATGATGCCGCACAGCGTGGCGCCGGCCCAGTCCAGGGCAGCGGGAATGCGCACGTTGCCGCGGATGTAGTTGTCCGCCAGCGTTCGCAGGATGGCAAACGCGATGATGAACAGCAGCACGAGCGCGCACGGGGCGGTGTAGGCGGGACTGAGGCCCACATTCGCCGTCACCAGGTCGGTGACCTTCTCGTAGAAGCCAAACGCCACCGCGACGGACGCGATCGTGCAGAATACGTTGATCAGGCCGCTGAAGAACCCGAAGATCGAGTGCATGAACGTGATCGCGAGGACCATCACCAGCGATATGAGATTCAATGCCATATTGGGAGTCTCCCGAACTCAGGCCGCGCTGGGCTTGTCGGATGTCGCTTTCCGGGACGCCTTGCCCGCCGGACGCGGCGGGCGCGTGACGCGAACAACTTCCTCGATACTGGTCACACCCTCGAAGACCTTCTGAAGGGCCTGTTGCTGAAGACTCAGGCCGCCCTTGCGGGCCGCCACCGTCTTGATCTCGGTCAGCGATCCACCGCCGGCGATCACCTTGCGCAGCTCGTCGTCCATCACCAGCATGTTGAACACGCCCGTGCGCCCTACGTATCCCGTACCGTGGCAGTGCTGGCACAGGATCGGGTTGCCGTGCTTGTCGTACTGGGGCTCCGGCGGACGATAGAGCACCTTGTCCGGCGGCATGTTGATCTTCTGGAGCGTCGCCGGGTCGGGCTTGTACGGCGTCTTGCAACTCGGGCACAGCTTGCGCACCAGCCGCTGGTGGAGCACCAGCGAGAGGCTCGCGGCCAGCAGCTTGACGTCCCCGACCATGCCCGCCCAGCGCCGCAAGGCGTCGAACAGGTCCGCCGACGGCAGCGCCACGTAGACCGTCTGCTTGCGGGTCGCCGCGGTGGCCGCGATCGGGGCGGCCTCCTTCTCGCGAATCTCCGGAAGCACGATCACGTCGGGGTCGGTGCGGATGATGCGCTGCAGCTCGTCGGCGAAGCTCTTCTCATCCGACGGGGCGTACACGTGCCGCGTGATGTTGATGATCTCAAGTTCGGGCTCGTACTCGAGCAACTGGATGTTCTCCAGGAACGCATCGTGGCTGCGGGCGAAGCTGTAGACCGTCGTGGTCAACCCGTTCTTCGGCGGCGCCGACAGCAGAATCAGCCCGTGCTCGGCGTGCATCGCCTCGCGGACGACCTCCAGTTGCTGCTCGGTCAGCCCGATGTCGGTGATCTTGTAGTTCTTCTCTTCGCCGACGATGCGCAACTGGAGTTTTTCTCCGGCGCTCGATCCGCCGGTGCGTACGATCACATCGTAGCGCTGATCCCCACCGATCGCCGCCAGGATCTGCCCCTTCTGGGGTTTGCGGCGTTCCTGGAGATCCAGCCCGGCCACCTGCTTGAAGAACATGAGAATCAAGTCCCCTTGCGGGCGGGGCAGCGGGTCACGCTCGGTGGCCACGCCGTCGATCTGGATGCGGATTTTCGAGTTCTGGCCCGCGGGGATCACTTCGACGAAGCTGGCCCGGTTCCAGATCGCGTCGAAAAGCAGGTCCTGCACGAGGCCGTACTGCTCGCGCAGCTCGTCCTCTTCGGGGATCGTGGCCACCTTGCCGTCGGCGCCGGTGATGCGCACCCGCTCGGAAACCTCGCGCTTTTCCTTTTTCTTCGAGCCGCGGAACCCCTCGGACATCAGCCGCTTGAGGTGAGCCGGCGTCGCGACCTTGTCTTCCTCGACGACCAGGCCGTTGCGATGGATGACGTAGATCGTCGCGACCACGCCGTTGATGAGCACGAACGCCGCCATCCCGAACCAGTAAGCCGGCAGGAACAGCAGGAGAATCGTCGCAATGGTGCCCGTGACCATCGAGACGGTGTTCCAGATCGTCCGGTACGTGTTGACGGCGACCGTGTCCTTGTCCACCCACTGCGCGAACAGGGCCCACAGTGCGAACACGACGAGCGCGCCCAGCAGCTTCCAGGGGTCGATGTAGATTTCGCTTTCCGGAAGCTGTGCGAGCAGATCGAGCATGGCGAATGTCGGCATGTGTTCTCCTGTCGCTCGGCCCGGGGGCCGGCGCCGCGGCTATCCCAGAATGCCGGAGACCGGCTGCCTGATTCCCTTGAGCGCCATCTTGAGTTCGTCCGGGTTCGGCGCCGAATCGTATGCGGTTTCGTGATCGATGTAACCCGTTTCCACGAGTTGCCGCAAGTGCTCGGTGAAATCGACCATCCCCGAAGCGTACGAGGCGCGAATCACGTTGATGATCTCGTTGTCGCGCTCCTCGCGGATGAGTTTGCGGATCGCCGAGTTCACGATCATGATCTCGACCGTCGGCACGATCGGCACCCCCTCCTTGACGCTGGGAATCAGCTTCTGGCAGATCACCGACTGGAGGTTGAACTCGAGCGCCTGGCGAATCGCCCGCCGCTCGCTTTCCGGGAACAGGTCGAGAATACGCGAGATCGTCTGGGCGGCGCTCGAGGCGTGGATCGTGCCGAAGACCAGGTGGCCGGTCTCGGCGGCGTGGACCGCGGCGCTGAACGTGTCGATGTCACGCAGCTCACCGACCAGCACCACGTCCGGGTCTTCACGCATGAGGTACTTCAGCGCCGAGTGGAAATCCGGTACGTCGATGCCGATCTCACGCTGGTTGATCAGGGCCTTGTCGTCGGTGAACAGGTACTCGATCGGGTCTTCGACGGTCACGATATGGACCGGCCAGCGCTCGTTGATGTAGTTGATCATCGAGGCGATGGTCGTACTCTTACCCGACCCGGTGATACCGGCCAGCAGCACCATGCCCTGGTTGAACTCGGCGATGTCCGCCATCACCGGCGGCAGGTGCAGGTCCTCGAACTTGAACCGGCTGCGGTCGACTCGCCGGGCCGCGACGGACATCTTGCCGCGCTGCTGGAAGGCGTTGACACGGAAGCGGTCGGCATCCCCCGGCGGGCCGACGTCGTAGGCGAAGTCCACCGCCCCCATCTCCTCGTACTGCTGCTTCTGCTTGTCGCTCAGAAGCTCGAAGATACCGTCGTGGATGAACTCGGCGCTGAGCGGGCCGCCGGTCAGGGCCCGGATATCGCCCTTCATGCGGATCATCGCCGGTCGGCCGGCCTTGAGGTGCAGGCCGGAGACCTTCATCTTGATGACGGTCTTGAAATACTTGTTGAGCCGGGGCTCTTTCTCGCCCGATTCGCCGCTCGTTTCCGCCAAGGGGACTTCATCGGCCATGGTTCGTAACATCCTTCCCGTGCAATGGTTCTGACCCCATCGTCGCCGTTCGGGCGGGCTGTCCTCCCACGCCCCTGGCCGGCCTGGGCCGCGGGGGGGCGCTTCCCGGTTGGAACTGGAAAGTTTACCGTCCGGGCCGCGGGCTCGCTAGCGCAATTTGACCGTTTGCCTCGCCGAACGCGACCGGCAAGACGACCGTGCCCCCCGACGGCAACCCGCAACACCACCGGGCTGCCGGTTCGCGACCGAGTGGGATGAGTCCGCCTCACTCGATCGGCGTGACCCGCTCCGCGAACGTCATGCCTTCCTTCTCCAACTCGCGCAGCACAGACGTATAGACACGCTCATGGGTGGGAATGTGGCTGCCGGTAAGCGGCAGCTCGCCGGCCAGGATCAGCCGGGCCGCGATCGCCGCCGGCAGTCCCACCGTGTGGGCCATCGCGGTGAAGCCGCCCGGCTCGCCGTGGTGGGTGAACGTGCTGACGATTCTCTCCCGCCGATCGTTTTCCTCGGGATAGCAGACCTCCAGCTCGTGGACGATCGCGACCATGTCGCGCGCCTCCGGCGGCAGCGCGAGCTTCTTCCGGAGCAGGTGGATCATCGCGTCGGCGGCGGTCTCGCCCTCGATGCCGGCCGGTTCCGTCGAAAACAGGCCGAGCCAGCGCAGGTTCTCCATGATCCGGCCGGTTTCGCTGATGTGCAGGAAATTCGAGACGCGGCTCTCCAGCCGCCCCCCGGAGGTGGACTGGGGCAGAAACATCTCGACGATTTCGGCGTAGCTGCGCTCGGACAGGCGCGGGATGCGGATGTGCTCGTTGGGCAGTCCCAGCCGCACGATCTGCAACCAGGTCTCGCACCAGCCCGGATAACGCAAGGTGCCACGGATCATCGTCTTGACGCGCGTCAGGCCGAAGACCGAGGCGTACGACAGCGAGTCGCGGTTGGGGTAGGCCTCCATCTTGCCCACGCCGTCCACGTCCACGAGCCAGGAGTGCTGGAACACATGGTGCCAGGGGACGATCTTGATCGC
>CAYRXN010000397.1:0-5675 GCA_964428275.1 uncultured Planctomycetales bacterium
GCCCCGCCGAACGGCTTGCGCCCGGCAGGACGTGATAAAGCGGCTTTTTCTCGATCGGGTCGATCGCCAGCGAGGAAACGTAGCCGCGGGGAACGCGCAGCGTCCCACCACGGTTGAACCGCACGAAACAGGCCCCGTGCCGCCCCTCGCGGACCAGGCAGCGGTGCCCGCAGGCGAGGCAGCGCACCGCGCCGTCGGCTTCGGCGACCGCGAGCTCGGGCGCCGCGGGCGCGGTGTGTTCTTCGAGCAACGCACGCAACGAAACGACGGGCTCGGCCATGCGTCCGTCCTCCGTTCAACGCGATGGGGGCGGCCCCTTCGGGCAGGTCACAGGCGATGCGCCCGTGCCCCGCCGAACGGCTTGCGCCCGGCAGGGGTTGTCACCCCGCGGGATGGGCGCGCTGCGCGGCCGGTCGCGTCAGGTCCCGGCCGGCTCGGCACCAGGCCGGAGCGGCGGCCGCCCGACCGCGAAGTACTCGAAATTGTAGCGGGCCATCGTGCGCGGGTCGTAGATATTGCGACCGTCGAAGACCAGCGGTTGGCGCAGCATTTCGCGGATGCGCTCGAAATCCGGGCTGCGGTATTCCATCCACTCGGTGACGATGACCAGCGCGTCGGCCCCGGCCAGGGCGTCGTAGTTGTCCTCGTGGTAGCTGATGCGCGAGCCGAAGACCGCGCGGGTGTTGTCGATCGCACGCGGATCGTGCACGGCGACTTCGGCCCCCAGCTCGAGCAGCTTTTCGATCATCGTGATCGCGGGCGCTTCGCGGATGTCGTCGGTGTTGGGCTTGAAGGCCAGCCCCCACAGGGCGATCCTGCGTCCCTTGATGTCGGGGCCGAGCCGGCGCGTGATCTTCTCGACCATGCGCAGCCGCTGGGCATCGTTACGCCGGTGGACGGCTTCGAGGATCTCGCAGCTCGCGCCGGCCGCCCGGCCGAAGCTGGCCAGGGCCTGCACGTCTTTGGGGAAACAACTGCCGCCGTAGCCCACGCCGGGATAGAGAAAGTGATAGCCGACGCGCCGATCGGCGCCCATGCCCCGCCGGACCTCGTCCACGTCGGCCCCCATCCGCTCGCACAGCTCGGCGATCTCGTTGATGAAGCTGATGCGCGTGGCGAGGTAGGCGTTCGCCGCGTACTTGGACATCTCGGAGGCGCGGCGGCTCATGATCATGATCGGCTTGTTGTTGCGGACGAACGGCTTGTAGAGCGAAGCGATGATCTCGCCGGCCTCGGCATCCTCGGTGCCGACGATCACGCGGTCGGGCCTCAGGAAGTCATCGACGGCGCTGCCCTCCTTGAGGAACTCGGGATTGCTGACGACGTGCAGCGGGTGGCGGGTTTCGGCGCGCATGATCGTTTCGAGTCGATCGCACGTTCCCACCGGCACGGTGCTCTTGACCACGACGACCGCCGGCCCGCGCAGTCCGCGTGCGGCCGCCCGGGCCGCCGCCTCGATGTGGCTCAGATCGGCCGATCCGTCTTCGCGCGGCGGCGTTCCCACGGCCAGGAACACGACCTGGGCCCGGGCGACGCCCTCGGCCGTATCGGTCGTGAAACGCAGCCGGCCGGCCCGCAGGTTGGCCCGCAGGATTTCCGCCAGCCCGGGTTCGTAGATGATCGGGTCGCCCGCCGACAGCCGCCGCACCTTCTCGGCGTCGGTGTCCACGGCGACGACGTGGTTGCCGCTGTCGGCCAGACACGCCCCCGTGACGAGCCCCACGTATCCGCTGCCGATGACGCACAATCGCATGAGCGAGGATCTCCTCGGTTGGTCCCGGCGCTCGCGGGCCGGGGCTGTATCAGATTCTGTAGCGTTCACTATAATTGGATTCGCGTGGTGTGGGGACCGGCTCCGCCGGCCGGATCACAATCTTTTTGCGTCCCGGCGGAGGGATCGCAGCGGAGAATCGCGATGCGCGTGCTTGTGGCCGGCTGTGCCGGGTTCATCGGCTACCACCTGACCGACCGACTGCTCGGCGAAGGCCACGAGGTGGTCGGGGTGGACGATCTATCGAGCGGCCAGCGGGACAACGCCTCGGACCTCGCTGCCCGCGACCGATTCACCTTCGTCGAGCAGGACATCACCGAGCCGCTCGACGTCTCCGGGCCGCTCGACCGCGTGTACAACCTGGCCTGTCCGGCTTCGCCGGTAGATTTCGGCCCGCTGCGCCTGCACATTCTCGCGGTGTGCTCGCGGGGGGTGTGGAACCTGCTCGACCTGTGCCGCCAGACCGGCGCGCGTCTGCTGCACACCTCCACCAGCGAAGTCTACGGCGACCCCAAGGAGCACCCCCAGCGTGAGACCTACTGGGGACACGTCAACCCGATCGGCCCGCGCTGCTGCTACGACGAGGGCAAACGGTTCGCCGAGGCGCTGATCACCAACTACACCGCCGAGCACGGCGTCGAAGCGCGCGTGGCCCGCATTTTCAACACCTACGGCCCGCGCATGCGCACCGACGACGGGCGCATCCTGCCCACCTTCGTGACCCAGGCCTTCGCCGGCGAGCCGCTCACCGTCCACGGCGACGGCAGCCAGACGCGCAGCTTCTGCTACGTGAGCGACATGGTCGAGGGGCTGCTGCGGCTGACCGAAAGCGACGTGCGCGAGCCGGTCAACCTCGGCAACCCCGAGGAAATCTCCGTGCTCGAATTCGCCCGCGAGGTTGTCGCGCTGGCCGGCAGCACGAGCGAAATCCGCCACGTCGAGCGTCCCCAGGACGATCCGCAGCTCCGCCGCCCGGACATCACCCGGGCCCGCACGCTGCTCGGCTGGGAGCCGAAGGTGCCGCGTTCGGAGGGGCTGGCGAAAACGGTCGCGTGGTTTCGCGCCCAGACGCACCAGTAGCCGGGCATCCCGGCCCCGAACCGCCAGTCCCCCACGCTGAAGAGGCGCCCCCCACAGGACGTAAGCGGCAAACAGTGCGGTCGCCGATCGCTCCGCGGCGCCGCCCTGCACGGACTACGGGGCCGGTGGCGGGGGTTCTTGCCGTTTGGCGCCTTCTTGGTCAGCAGCCGGCGTCTTGCCAGGCGTGAAACGCTCCATCCACGGGGGCCACGCGTATTCGAGCTGATAGTCCGGGTGCGGCGAACGCAGCGAGCCGATCCACGCCAGGATGGCCTGGTAGCGCGGATCGCGCGTGCTGTTGAGCACGGGTGCGATGCGGCGCTTGGGCACCGGCGGATGAACCTCGTGCCCCTTCTCCGCCGGCAGGAGGTACTTCACCAAGGCGCTCTGCTCGGGCCGATCGCGGTCGAACATCGGCCCGATCGAGGTCGTCATGCGGTCGAGCAGCGCGAACGAGGTATACACGAACCCGTCGCTCGAAGTCGACCCGAGCGGCAGCCGAAAGACGCGGGCGTTGGCGCCGCCGTGACAACCCGAACGCAGACACCCGTTGACGACCAGCGGCAGCACCCGCCGCCGAAACGTGACAAACCGCTGCGGATTGCCGCGCACCTCGATGCGGTCGAGATACTTGAGCCCCGTGGCACGCACGATGATCTGAAGCTGTTCGTGCGGTTTGCCGTAGCGCAACGTCTGGCTCCAGCGCGGATCGCTGTCGGGCAGGCGGGCCAGCTCGCGGCGAACCAGCGTGGCGAGATCGGGCTGGCCGCGCTGCTTGCGCAGCCGCACGCTGACGCGTTCGGGCGGACCGTCGAGCTCCAGTTCGGAGAGCTTGAGGCGCAGGATGTCCTGCTTGGACAGCGGGGGCGGCGGGGGAACGCCGCGCGGGGGTTGGGCCGCGGGGGCGGCCGGCCCGGCGGCGGGTCGGCTCGCCACCGCTCCGGCCGCCGCCGGCCGGGTTGCCGGCGGCGCGGCCCATGCGGCCAGCAGCGCGCGGGCCGCCGCGTTGCCCGGATCGAGCTTCAAGACGTAGTCGCACACCTCGTGGGCGCGGTCCGCCAGGTCGTTGTCCGCCGCCCAGCGTGCCAGCGCCACGTGGGCGAGCAGGTCATCCGGCTTCAGCCCGGCCAGTCGGCGCGCGAAAACCGCCTCGGGCGTCTCGGCCGGCGCGAGCCAGTCGATGCGCTGCACCGCGCGGCGCGGATAGCGGGCGTCGCCGGCCGGCGTGTGGACGACGAGCTCGGTCAACCCCAGCTCCACGTCGCCCCGCAGCGTCAGGCCGCTGCGCAGCCGCACGTCGGCGGGATCGGCGGCCGCCGCCGCGACCAGCAGGATCGCCGCCAGAGGGCCGGCGGCACGAACACGACGGCCGGTATCGATGGCGTTCATGGCGTTCTCCGTTGGACCGACCCACCCGGCGCCGTCACACCTTGCGATGTTCCGTGTGGGCGACCTCGCTGCCGTCGCCGAGCTTGACGATCGTGTAGTCGCCGAAGATGTGCGGCGCTTCGCGCTGCAGCAGCCGCAGGATCTGCACCGCGACGGCGCGGATCTCGACTTCGGCGTGCTCGTTGGCGCGCAGTTCGATGAAGTGGCGCCAGGCGCGGGCGTTGCCGCTGACGAAGATCTTGGTTTCGGTGGCGTTGGGAAGCACGCTGCGCGCCGCCTGGCGGGCGAGCTTGCGGCGGAGCGTGCCGCTGGGCTCGTCCTGGAACTTGCGCGAAAGCCCCTCGACCAGCCGGCCGTAGGCCTCGTGCGCCTGCCGCACCGCCTGCTCCCAGATCGCGTGCGGCTCGGCGTCGGCGGCGATGCAGGCCGGTTCGACGAATTCGCAGGTGCGCTCGTCCACGTAACGTTGCGAAAGCTGGGAATAGGCGAAACCAGCCCGATGGCGAACCAGCTCGTGCGTAAACGACCGCGAGACCCCCGTGATGATGAAGTTCCAGGTGGCGTGTTCGAGCACCGAACCGTGTTGCACGTTGATGATGTTCGCGAGGTACTCCTCGTTGGTCTTGCGGCCCTTGCCGAACGACATGTAGCAAACGCGGCCGGCCATCTCGCAGAGCACTTCGGCGCCGATCCCGGTGTCCGTCTGCCAGGTCAGCTCGTGATCCTGGAGGAAGCGGTCGATTTCCTCGGCGTTGACCGACTGACGGCCGACGAGGTACACGCGCGGCTGATCGACGATGTTCACGCTGGATTCTCCTCACGATGCGGACGGCGTGGGGCCGCCCGGTTTCCGCTCGGGCCGGCGGCGGCCGCGGCCAGGGGCGATAAATCGTAACCGAGGCGTCAAGCACGCGGCGACGCGGCGCAGGCCGGCGCGCTTCATGCCCGATAACACTACCCAATCCGGTTTTTCGCGGGTTTGGGCCGTGATGCTGTATAATACGTCATTCGCGGTCTGTTGGGCACACCGCATCTGGGAGAAGGAAACGAAGCACGGGGAAATCAGGGAAGACTCATGCCAAGATCTGACTTCGGGCCGCCGCGTGCGGCAAACGCGCGGCGAGCGGGGCCGCTTTACCGACTGGCCGCGACCGGCTGCGTCGTGCTCGCGCTTGTGAGTACGTCCGCACGGCACGCGCGGGCGGACGATGTCCCCTTCACCGCCACCATCATCGACGACAACGCCGGCGACTGCAAAATGGTCGGCGACATCGACGGTGACGGCCTGCCCGACCTCGTGCTCGGGGGTGCCCCCGGCGAGAACCTCAACTGGTACCGCTACCCCGACTGGCAGCGAACCGTCATCGCGGTCCCTTCGGTCGAGTTCACCACCGACGCCGAACTGGGCGACGTGGACGGCGACGGCGATCTCGAC
>CAYRXN010000398.1:0-4496 GCA_964428275.1 uncultured Planctomycetales bacterium
GGCGTGGGTGCTGGTGATGCACTGGTTCGACGTGTTCTACCTCGCGATGCCGCACGAGACACACGCCGGCGGCCCGGCGGGACTGGGCGGGCTCGACGTGCTCCAGTGCGCCGCGAGCCTGGTGGGGATCGGCGGAGTGGCCACCTGGGCGGTGCTGACGCGCATGAACCGGGCCGCGCTGGTCCCGCTGCGCGACCCGCGGCTGGGCGAGGCGCTCGAGTTCGAGAACATCTGAGGAAGGAAATCGTGAGTCACGGGCAACACCCCAATCCGAATCCGCACGACGATCCGGCGACCGGGCCGGTCGTGATGACCGGGATCGTCGGCACGCTGGTCGTGATCGCCGTCGTGATCGCGCTGGTCGGGTTGTACAACCACACCGCAGCGCAGATGCGCGAGCGGGCCAACGAACAACCCGTCATCAGCGCTGCCCAGGTCCGGGCCGCGCAGCTCGCCCGACTCCATACGCCGCGCTGGATCGACAGGAAAAAAGGCATCGTCAGCCTGCCGATCGACGAAGCGATCCGCCGGACGAGCCGCGAACTGGCGGCCAGCCGGGACGGCAGCGGTCCGTGGAGCCCGCCGCCGGTCCCGCAGCCGCCCGCGACGCAGGCCGGTCGGCGGCCGGGAGCACAGCCATGAATCCAGCCGGGAAGAAAACGGCCGCGGGTGCCGCGCTGGTCATCGCGCTCGGCTGGTCGATCGCGGCGGCGCAGCTCAATCGGGGTACGCCGGAGGTGCTCGAGGACGTGCGCATCGACGAGCAGCTGGGGGCGGCGCTTCCGCTGGACGCCGAGTTCGTGGACGACGAGGGGAAGGTCGTGCGGCTGGGGGACTACTTCGACGGCACGCACCCGGTGGTCCTGACGCTGAACTACTACCGCTGCCCGATGCTGTGCGGGCTGCTGCTCAACGGCATGCTCGAGGCGCTCAAGCCGATCAGTCTGGAGCCGGGCGAGGACTATCAGATCGTCACGATCAGCTTCGATCCGCTGGAGGGTCCGGAGCTGGCCAAGGCCAAGAAACGCAACTACGTGAACGCCTACGGCCGCTCGGCGGCGCGCCGGGGCTGGCACTTCCTGACGGGCCAACGCGACGCGATCAAGGCCGTGACGCAGGCGACGGGGTTCCACTACAAGTGGAACGAGGAGAACCAGCAGTGGGCCCACGCGGCGGCGCTGATCATCTGCACGCCGGAGGGGAAGATCTCGCGCTACCTGCCCGGCGTGGTGTTCGAGCCGCAGACGGTGCGGCTGAGCCTGATCGAGGCCTCGGACGGCAGGATCGGCACGCTGGTGGATCAGGTGTTCCTGACCTGCTTCCAGTATCACTCGATCGACGGGGCGTACAGCGCCAGCGCCATCGGACTGATGCGGCTGGGCGGGGCGGCGACGCTGCTGGTGCTGGTGGTGGTGCTGCTGCTGTTGTGGCGGCGCGAAGCGGTCCGCCGGAGGCCCAGGGCCGACGGCGACCTGGGCAACCCGGCGACCCCCGCGGCATGACGGGGATTGATGGAATCCGATGAACAAGCTGCTCCTACTGGCACAGGGCGAAGGGCCGCGGCGGTTCTGGCTGCCCGAGCGCGCGGCCACCTCGGCCGGTGGCGTGGACTTCGCGTTCTACTTCATCTTCTACGTCTCGCTGTTTTTCTTCGTCCTGATCGTCGGCCTGATGTTCTACTTCGTGATCCGCTATCGGCGGCGGGCACCGGGCGAGGCGGCCCGCGGCGGCCCGAGCCACAACACCACGCTGGAGATCGTCTGGAGCGTGATTCCGGTCGGGCTGGTGGCCGTGATGTTCTGGCTGGGGTTCCAGTCGTTCATGCAGTCGCGCACGATGCCGGTCGACGCCTACGAGATCAACGTCACGGCGCAGAAATGGAAGTGGCTGTTCGAATACCCCGGCGGAATCGAAAGCGACGAGCTGCACGTGCCGGTCGATACGCCGGTGCGGCTGGTGATGCAGTCGCGCGACGTGATCCACAGCCTCTACATCCCGGCGTTTCGGCTCAAGCGGGACGTCGTGCCGGGGCGCTATGCGGACATGTGGTTCAAGGCCACGCGGGCGGGGACGTATCCGCTGCTGTGTGCCGAGTACTGCGGCAGGAGCCACTCGGACATGACCACCGTTTGCGTGGTCGAGCCGCCGGGCGATTTTGCCAGGTGGCTCGAGAGCGCCGATCCGATCAAGGCCCTCACGCCCGAGCAGTTCCAGCAGTACACCGCCGACCCGGCCGCGTTCATCGCCAGGCACAAGGATGATCCCAAGCTCGGCCGGCTCCAGACGCCGGAAATGCTGGGCAAGACGCTGTTTGCCAAGAAGGGCTGCACGCAGTGCCACTCGTCCGACGGCAGCGCGAGCACCGGCCCGACGATGCGGGGCCTGTGGCGCGCGAAAGTGGTCTTCCGCGACGGGGACGCGCTGGAGGCGGTCGACGAGAACTACCTGCGCGAGTCGATGCTCGATCCCGGCAAACGGATCGTCAAGGGCTTCGACAACGTGATGCCCAAGATCAACGTCAGCGACCGCGAGATCGACATGATCATCGCCTATATCAAGTCGCTGAAGAAGTAGTCTTTCGGAGAAGTCAGATGTCCATTGCGGGTACAGCCGATTTCGCCGGGCCTCCGGGACAGACCCCGGCGGAGGACAACTACCTGACCTGCGGGCGCGGCCCGCTCTCGTGGCTCACGACGCTCGATCACAAGCGGATCGGCGTGATGTACCTGACGGGGATCATCGCCTTCTTCCTGATCGGCGGGTTGTTCGCGCTGCTGGTGCGCACGACGCTGCTGTGGCCCGAGAAGTCCGCCGACGCGCTCATCAGCCACGACACCTACAACAAGCTCTTCACACTCCACGGCGCGGTGATGATCTTCATCGTCATCATCCCGGGGATTCCGGCGGCGCTGGGCAACTTCGTCCTGCCCCTGATGGTCGGCGCGAAGGACGTCGCCTTTCCGCGGCTCAACCTCGCGAGCTGGTACCTGTGGGCCACCGGCGTCGTGATGGCGCTGGCGTCGATCCTCCTGGGCGGCGTGGAGACCGGGTGGACCTTCTACACGCCCTACAGCACCTCGACCCAGTCGAGCACGGTGATTCCGGTCGTGGCCGCGGCCTTCATCCTGGGGTTCAGCTCGATCTTCACCGGCCTGAACTTCATCGTCACGATCCACAAGCTGCGCCCGCCGGAGATGGGCTGGTTCGAGATGCCGCTGCTGTTGTGGGCGCTTTATGCGACCGCGGTGATCCAGGTCCTGGCGACGCCGGTGCTGGGAATCACCCTGCTGCTGCTGCTGGTCGAGCGGACGGTGGGCATCGGCATCTTCACGCCGGCGCTGGGCGGCGACCCGATTCTCTACCAGCACTTCTTCTGGTTCTACTCGCACCCGGCGGTGTACATCATGATCCTGCCGGCGATGGGCGTGATGAGCGAGATCATTCCGGTCTTCAGCCGCAAGCACATCTTCGGCTACAAGTTCATCGCGTTCTCGAGCGTGGCGATCGCGCTGTTCGGCTTTCTCGTCTGGGGCCACCACATGTTCACGAGCGGGCAGTCGAACCTGGCCAACGTGATCTTCAGCGCCCTGACGTTCAGCGTGTCGATCCCGTCGGCGATCAAGGTGTTCAACTGGCTGGCGACGATGTACAAGGGATCGATCGTGCTCAAGACGCCGATGATCTACGCGCTTTCGTTCATGTGGATCTTCGGCATCGGCGGGCTGACCGGGCTGTTCCTCGGGACGCTGGCCACCGACGTGCACCTGCACGATACCTACTTCGTCGTCGCGCACTTCCACTTCGTGATGGCCGGCACGATGTTCGTCTTCTTCGCGGGGGTGTTCTACTGGCTGCCCAAGCTCTCGGGCAGGATGTACCACGAGGGGCTGGCCCGGCTCGGCGCGATCCTCTCGGTGATCGGCTTCAACCTGACCTTCCTGCCGCAGTTCGTGATGGGAACGCGCGGCATGCCGCGGCGCTATTACAACTACGGCGCCCTGCCCGAGATGCAGCCGCTGCACATCCTCTCGACGGCCGGGGCGTATCTTCAGGCGCTCGGGTTCGCCCTGACGATCTTCGTGATCGTCTACGCGCTGCTCAAGGGCCGCAAGGCGCCGGCCAATCCGTGGGGCGGGGCGACGATGGAGTGGCGCACGACGTCGCCGCCGCCGGTGTACAACTTCAAGCAAACCCCGCCGACAGGCGATCCATACGATTTCAGCTGCCTGGAGTATGACCCGGCCACCGGCGGCTACCGCTTCACGGACACCGAAGCCCGGCCGTCCGGCACCGGCGCGGGGGAGGTGGCGTGATGGCCGAGATGGTGACTTCCAGCCCCGCGGCGCCCGAGGACCACACGCGCCCGGCGTTCCTCGCCCACCACTTCGAGACGCCGGCCCAGCAGGCCGACGCCGCCAAGCTGGGCATGTGGATCTTCCTGGTCACCGAAATCCTGCTCTTCGGCGGGCTGTTCTGCGCGTACGCCGTCTACCGCG
>CAYRXN010000399.1:0-2548 GCA_964428275.1 uncultured Planctomycetales bacterium
GGCGGCTGTAGTCGAGATAGAGCATCGCGCCGACCGCATCGACGCGCAGGCCGTCGACGTGCAGCTCCTTGAGCCAGTAGAGGGCGTTGGCGATCAGGAAGTTGCGGACCTCCAGCCGGCCGTAATTGAAGACCAGCGTGCCCCAGTCGGGGTGCTCGCCGAGGCGGGGGTCTTCGTGCTCGTACAGCGCGGTGCCGTCGAAGCGCCGCAGGGCGAAGTCGTCTTTGGGAAAGTGGCCCGGCACCCAGTCCACGATCACGCCGATGCCGTGCTGGTGGCAGTAATCGACGAACCAGCGGAAGTCGTCCGGGTCGCCGTAGCGGCTGGTGGGGGCGTAGTAGCCGGTCACCTGGTAACCCCACGAGCCGCCGAAGGGGTGTTCGGCCAGCGGCAACGGCTCGATGTAGTTGAAGCCGAAGCGCTTGACGTGCTCGACCAGCCGCGGCGCCAACGCGCGGTAGCTCAGCGGGCGGCCGGCGTCGTCCCACATCCACGAACCCAGGTGCATCTCGTAGATCGCCATCGGCTCGCGGGCGTGATCGCGTTCGGATCGGCGGCGCATCCACGCGTCGTCCTGCCACGCGTGGCGCGAAGCGAAAACCCGCGAGGCGGTCCCCGGCGGGGGCTCCGCCCAGTACGCCATCGGGTCGGACTTGATCCGGATGTCGCCGGCACGGGTCTTGATCTCGTACTTGTAGAGCGTTCCCGGCTCGATGTGCGGGATGAACAGCTCGAAGACGCCCGAGGAGCCCATCTGACGCATCGGATAGAGCCGGCCGTCCCAGTGGCAGAACTCGCCGACCACGCTGACGCGGACCGCGTTGGGCGCCCAGACGGCGAACGAAACGCCCGGTACGCCGTCCATTTCGCGCACGTGCGCGCCGAGGCACTGCCAAAGCCGCCAGTGCCGCCCCTCGTTGAACAGGTACAGGTCCATCTCGCCGAGCGTCGGCAGAAAGCGGTAGGGGTCTTCCTGCTCCCAGGTCCGACCCTCGGCGGACCTGAAGCGCAGGCGGTAGCTCAGCGGCGGCTTGCGGTCCGGGACGAACGCCGCCAGCACCGGCGTGCCGGACAGCGGCTTCATCGCGATCGTGCGGCCGTCGGGCAGCAGCAGCTCGGCCCCGGTCGCGTCGGGGTGGTAGGCGCGCACGATCGACCCGGCCCGGCCGCCCCGGCGGGCGGGGTGGGCGCCCAGCAGCCGGTGGGGCTCGTGGTGCTCCCCGGCCAGCAGCTGCGCGATTTCGTCGGCGATGCGCAAGGTCTTGCGCCGGGATGGGGCGGTCTTGCGCGTTTTGTTCGTCGCGGACGCCGGGGCTTGTTTATGCTTCATCGTAGTCCAGCAGTATCAGCGAGTGGGGAGGGATCGTAAGTTTGCCCTTGCCGATGTAGTGGGTCTTGCGCGGTTTGTACGTCTGCACGACCTCGCGCCACAGTCCCGGCGAGCCGAGGTCGGGCAGCTTGAACTCGGACTCGGCGTCGCCGCTGTTGACGATCAGCAGCAGCGTGCGTCCGATGATGAGCCGGCCGCGTTCGTCCACCTCGTCGGTGGCCTTGCCGTCGATCATCATGCCGAGCACGTGCCGGCCGGGGTCGCGCCAGTCGTCCACGGTCATTTCCTGGCCGTCCGGGCGCAGCCAGGTGAGATCCTTGCGGCCGTCTTCTTCGTCGACCGGCGTGCCGCGGAAGAACGAGCGCCGCCGCAGGACGGGGTTCTCGCGCCGGATCGCGAAGACGCGCCGGGCGAAGTCGAGCAGCTTCTTCTGGCGCTCGTCGAGGTTCCAGTGGACCCAACTGATCTCGTTGTCCTGGCAGTAGGCATTGTTGTTGCCGCGCTGGGTCCGCCCCATTTCGTCGCCGGCCGTAATCATGGGGATGCCCTGCGAGAACGCGAGCGTGGCGAGGAAGTTGCGTTTCATGCGCTCGCGAATCTCGACGATGCGCGGGTCGGGCGTCTCGCCCTCGACGCCCCAGTTTCGGCTCAGGTTGTCGTTGTGGCCGTCGCGGTTGTTTTCGCCGTTGGCCTCGTTGTGCTTGTGCTCGTAGCTGACCAGGTCGTGCAGCGTGAAGCCGTCGTGGCACGTGATGAAGTTGATGCTGCCGGTCGTGTGGCGGCGGTGGGCCCCGTACACGTCGCTGCTGCCGGAGAGGCGATAGGCCAGCTCGGCCACCTGGCCGTCGTCGCCGCGCCAGAAACGCCGCACGGCGTCGCGATACTTGCCGTTCCACTCGGCCCAGCCGCGGGGGAACTGCCCGATCTGATAGCCGCCCTCGCCGAGGTCCCACGGCTCGGCGATCAGCTTGACCTGGGCCATGATCGGATCCTGCTGGATAATGGCAAAAAAGCGCCCCAGACGATCCACCTCGTGCAGCTCGCGGGCCAGCACGGGCGCCAGGTCGAATCGGAACCCGTCCACGTGCATCTCCTGCACCCAGTAGCGCAGCGAATCCATGATGAGCTGGATCGTGCGCCGGTGGAGCATGTTCAGGCTGTTGCCGCAGCCGGTGAAGTCCATGTAGTAGCGCGGCTGGTCGGGATCGAGGCGGTAGT
>CAYRXN010000400.1:0-5723 GCA_964428275.1 uncultured Planctomycetales bacterium
CGGCCGCCGCGCTTGTAGGGCACGCCGTACTTCTCGTAATTCCACAACTTGGTGAGCCGCTGGCGGATTTGCTCACGCTGGGGAATCGCCCGGAGATAGGCAAACGTGACCTTGTTTTCCGCTTCGACCCAGGCCTTGACCTCGGGCGAGTCGAGATCCTCCATCCAGCGGTAGGGATCGGCGACCTTGACGCCGAAGTGGTCCTCGACCACCTCGCCTTTGCGGGCCTTGGGGTAGACGAGCCGGGTTGCGACGGACTGACCGGGCGCGGGCGCGGGCGCCAGGGCGATCAGCAGGACGGTGGCCGAGAGGCACAAGACGAGTCGCTTGAGCGGATTCACGTGGATTCTCCTGGAAAACGGCAGGTACTGGATGGCCGCGCGTGTCTGGTGACAGTCGCGGATTCTCGCCGCGTGCATTATCGCCGAAACTGGTTCGTGTGCCAGCGCCGGCCCCCGCCCGGAACCGCCACTCGTCGCGTCAGCATCCCCGCGAACTGCGTTCACCCGCCCGGCAGCAGGCCGACCCGCTGGTTGAACTCCGCGATCAGGCGATCCCACTGCTCGACCTGGCCCCAGGTCTGTTCCCAGAACTCGGGATCCCAGAGCCGGCGCAGGTCGTCCACGTCGCGCTGCTGCTGTTCGACCCAGGTGAAGTACTTGAAGTTGTGCAGCATCTTCCGGTCGAAGTAGCGCAGTTCGCGCATGTGGTCGGTGGTGATCGCTTCGATGTAGCGGGCGAAGTGGCGGCCGGCCGCCGCGCGCGTGTACGGCCCGCAGGCCGCCCGCTGCTCGGCGAGACGCGACTGGTAGAGCTCGGCCGAGTCGGTCAGCGGCGTGAAGATCAGGTCGCGCGGGCCCAGCTCGTAGTAGCGGGCCGTCTTGATCGCGGCGACCAGGTTGCAGATGCTCGAAATGCCCAGCAGCGGCAGTTGGGCGACCAGCTCGGCGGGCACACCCTCGGCTTCGAGCTGTGCCGCGCCTTGCGGTTCGTTGAACAGCCGCAGCAACGCCATGCACTGTTCGTCATCGACGGCGGCGACCATGTCGGTGTTGCGAACGTTGTGGATCCACGGCACGTGCTTGTCGCCGATGCCCTCGATCCGATGGCCGCCGAAGCCGCACTGGAGCAGCGTGGGGCATTGCAGCGCCTCGGTGGCGACGACCCGGAGCTGCGGGTAGCGCGTGCGCAGGTAGTCGCCGGCGGCGATCGTCCCGGCGCTGCCGGTGGCCGAGACGTAGGCGGCCAGGCGGTCGCGCGGCTTGGCGGTGCGCTGGAAGATCTCGTCGATGATTCCGCCGGTGAGGTGGTAGTGCCAGATCGCGTTGCCGAACTCCTCGAACTGGTTGAAAATCACGCAGTCGGGGCGCGTGCGACGGATTTCCCAGCACTTGTCGTAGATCTCCTTGACGTTCGACTCGCAGCCGGGGGCCGCGATGACCTCCGCACCGATCGAACGCAGCCACTCGAAGCGTTCGCGCGACATTTCCTCGGGGAGAATCGCGACCGCCGTGCAGGCCAGCAGGGCGCAGTCGAACGCGCCGCCGCGGCAGTAGTTGCCCGTGCTGGGCCAGACCGCCTTTTGTGCGGTGGGGTCGAACTGCCCGGTGACGAGCCTGGGGACGAGACAGCCGAAGCCCGCCCCGACCTTGTGGGCGCCGGTCGGAAACCACTTGCCGACCAGGCCGATGATCCGGGCTTCCACGCCGGTCAGCGCCGGCGGAAACTCGATCCAGTTGCCGTCGTTGAACAGCCCGCCGCGCTCGACCGGCTCGTTCTTCCACGTGATGCGGAACAGGTTGACCGGATCCACGTCCCAGAGACCGACCTTCTCGAGACGCTCGAGAATCGGCGCGGGGATCAGGCGCGGGTCTTTCTGCTGCGCGAAGGTCGGGATGATGATGTTCCGCTCGCGGCAGCGGGCGATGGTCTTTTCGAGCACGGCTTCGTTGATGGGTCCGATAGCGTTCACCGGCGATGCTCCGTGGTGATGGTCCCGCCGCCGGGCGACGACCGCTTGTTTTCCAGTTGCCGGCGAGAGTATAACCGCGATCGGGGACGGAGGAACAAAGGGACGAACGGTGTCGCGGCGGGCTGGGCTGGCAACCAGCCGCGGGCCAGAAGGTCACGCGGTCGTGTCAACGGGGCGAGGGGACGCAAGAACGAAAGGACGGCGATGTGGGAGCACGTAACCGGGCTCGTTTGCGTCAAGTGCGGAACAACCACGCGCGCCGGTGAGCATTTCACCTGCCCCGAGTGCGGGCCGGACGAGGGCATCCTCGACGTGCGTTACGACCTCGACCGCGCCGGCGAAACGCTCACGCGGCGGTCGTTGCGATTGCGCGGCCATTCGCACTGGCGCTATCGCGAGCTGCTGCCGCTGGACCACCGGCACTGTCCCGACGACGGGCTGGTCGGCTGGTCGCCGCTGATCGAGGTTCCGCGCCTGGCGCGCGCGCTTGACGTTGCCCGGCTGCGGCTCAAGGACGACAGCCGCAACCCCTCCGGTTCGTTCAAGGATCGGGCCAGCTCGGTCGGGGTGGCCCATGCCCGGCAATGCGGTGCGAGCGAGATCGCCTGCGCATCGACCGGCAACGCCGCCAGCAGCCTGGCGTGTTGCGCGGCCGCGGCGGGCCTGCACGCCAACATCTTCGTGTCCCGGAAGATTCCCGAGGGCAAACTGGCCCAGCTCCTGGCCTACGGTGCCCGCGTGTTCCGCGTGGACGGCAGCTACGCCGACGCCTACGCGCTCTCGACCGAAGCCTGCGCGCGGTTCGGCTGGTACAACCGCAACTGCGCGATCAACCCCTATCTGGTCGAGGGCAAGAAGACCTGCGGGCTCGAAATCGCCGAGCAGTGCGCCGACGACCCGCCCGACTGGGTGGTGTGCAGCGTCGGCGACGGGTGTTCGATCGCGGGGGTCCACAAAGGGCTCGTCGAGATGAACGCGCTCGGCGTCGTGGCCTGGCGGTCCCATCTGCTGGGCGTGCAGGCGGCGGGGGTGGCGCCGCTGGCGGCGGAGTTCGAGCGTGCCGCCGGCCGCGGCTCGTCGTTCCCATCCCCGACCAATGACACCTACGCGGACAGCATCAACGTGCCCGTGCCGCGCAACCGGCGCAAGGCGCTCGACGCCGTGCGGGCCAGCGAAGGTGCGTTTGTCACCGTCACCGATGCGCAGATCATGGAGGCCGTCCGTCTGACCGGCCGACTTGCGGGGGTGTTCGCCGAGCCGGCGGCCGCGGCGGCCGTGGCAGGAATCGCGCAGGCCCGGCAGCGCGGCCTGCTCGATGCGGACGCGTCCGTGGTCGCCATCATCACGGGCAACGGCCTCAAGGACGTCGCCGGCGCGCTGCGGGCGGTCGGATCGCCGCACGATGTCCCGCCGCGGATCGACGAAGTGACGCGAATCGTCGAGTCGGAAGCGTAGAGGCCGGCGCGCGGCGCGGCCTCAGTGGCAGATGTCCGCCGGCCGGGCGCCGAGGATGCGCACGAGGTCTTCGGTATCCATTTCGACCAGCACGCCGCGCCGGCCGCCGTTGACGATCACCCGGTCGAGCACGAGCAGGGATTCTTCGATCAGCACGGGAAGTCTGCGGCGCATGGCGAACGGGCTGATGCCGCCGACCTTGTAGCCGCTGACCTTCTCGGCCTCGGCCTGATCGGCGAGGTCGGCCCGGGCGGCACCGATCGCCGCGGCGGTTCGCTTGGGATCGAAGCGCTGGTCGCCGGGCACGATCGCCACCCAGAAAGCGTTGCCGCGCGCTTTGACGATCAGCGTCTTGCAGACCATCTCGAGCGGGCGACCGACGGCCGCCGCGGCCGACTCGGCCCCGATCTTCGAGAACTCGTACTCGAGCACGTCGAACTCGACGCCCTGCGCGCGAAGCCATTTGACGGCGTTCGTCTCAGCCATCTCCGCTCCCGTCCGGGACTCGCCCGGCCAGCGGCACCGGGGGCTCCCCGCGCAGGGCCTCGACCTCAGCCGCGAAGCGGCGCGTGTGTTCCACGTCGTGGCGCAACTGCGTGACCAGATCGTCGGCGTTGGCGAAGCAGCGCTGTTCGCGCAGAGCGCGCAGCAGGTGCAGGCCGATCCGCCGGCCGGCCAGTTCGCCCGACCATCCCAGCAGGTGGGCCTCGACCCGCGGGCGGGGCTGTTCGAACGTCGGTTGCGGGCCGATGTTCACCGCCGCCAGGTGCAGCTCGTCGTTGTCGAGCTGGGCCGCGGCGGCGTAGACCGCCTCGCGCGGCAGCAGGTGCGGGACGTGGTCGAGATTGGCCGTCGGAAAACCGATCGTTCGGCCGCGCTGGTCGCCGGCCACCACGGTCCCGACGATGCGGTACGGCCGGCCGAGCATCTCGTTGGCCAGCCGCACGTCGCCCGCCCGCAGCGCCGCCCGGATCGCCGAGCTGTTGATCGCCGGCCGGCGGGCGGTGTCGCCGGTGTGAAGCTCCTCGACGATCACGACCTCGTACCCGTGCCGGGCGGCGTAGGCCCGCAGCGTTTCGACCGTGCCCTCCCGGCGGCGCCCGAACGTGAACGTCGGCCCCTCGACGATCGCCCGCGGACGGCAGGCCTCGGCCAGCTCGACCAGGAATTGCCGGGCCGATTGTTCCAGCAGCGCCGGACGGCTGCGCAGCACGATCGCCGCATCGACGCCCAGCCGTTCGAGCAACGCCAGCCGTTCGGGCAGCGTCGTCAGGCGCGGCGGGGCGTGGTGGGGGGCCACGACCGCGAGCGGGTGGGGGTCGAACGTCGCGACGACGACGGGCACGCCCCAATCGGTCGCGCGCCGCCGGGCGGTCTCGACCAGCAGCCGGTGGCCCAGGTGCACCCCGTCGAAATTGCCGATCGTCACGACGCAGCCCCGGGCGGGCGGGTCGAAGTTTGCCAGACCTTCACACACCTGCATCGCGTCGTGACCCTCTCCGGAGCCCGGCGAGCCGCGCGGGGCTCAGGTACCCGGTATGGGGGAAAAGCCGAGTCTCTCGGCGGCCAGCCGAAACTCGCGTTCGTTCATCCACCGGGGGAAAAAACGCTCGCCGTCGTACAGGATCACCGAGCGCCCGTCGGACCTGAGGAAAAAGTGCCAGGCCTTGCGCGAACAGCACACCCCCACGGGCTGGGTCCAGCGAAGCTGCGTCGCGTAGTAAAGATTGAAATAGTAACGCTCGTGTACGTTCTCGTGCGGCGGCGGCAGGTTGGGCAACAGCAGCGGCAACGACGCGCGCGCCCGGGCCTCGCGCTGGAGCGCCTCGGCCAGCGCGTGCCCCTCACGCGTGATCTCGCGGTACTGCTGGGCGTCGCGATTGGCCAGCACCAGCAGCACCATCACCGTGGTTCCGATCGAGAAATAGAGCACGCTCCGCCAGAAGCGCCGCCGACGCAACAGCATGACGCGCAGCCGCGCGCGGCGGTTCAGGTCGTTCTGCGTCGTGGCCGGCTTTTCCATCGCGTTCCTTGCGCGGTGCGGGGCGGTTTTCGCGCGCCGCTCAATTCTATCGGCGGGCAGACCGCGGTAAAGTGCAGCCCGCCGCGATCCGGCACCGTCGGAAAAAGACAGGCACGAAGGCCAAGGGATCGAGGGATTCAGGGATTGAGGGATCAAGGAACAGGCACGAGGGCCAAGGGACGCAGGGACCGAGGGACGCAGGGACGAAGGGGGGGACTGACGCCGAAGAGCCATTCGGCATTCGGCATTCGCCATTCGCCATTCACAAAGGGA
>CAYRXN010000401.1:0-3890 GCA_964428275.1 uncultured Planctomycetales bacterium
ATGAAGATGTCGATGCCCTTGTTGCGGTACTCGTAGCGGCCGGCGATGAAGAAATACAACGTGCGATCGAGATCGAACGTGTAGCTGGGGAAGAAGTGGCCGCGCACGAAATCGTGGATGCGCTCCTTGCAGCGCTGGTGCAGGTTCTGGAACTCGTGCGGTGCGGCCGCCCGCTCGATGTTGAGCCCGTTGGGCAGCAGCACGTCCGGCTTGCGCTCCAGGAAGCACTCGGCCTCCTCGGCCGTGATCTCCGAGACGGTCGTAAACACGTCGGCGTAGCGGGCCGCCGCCCGTTCGATCTCGAACCGGTGCCGGATGCCGTGTTCGTCGGCCACCGCGGGCGCATCGACCTCGCTCATGTGGTCGTACAGGTCGATGTGGGCGGCGCTGAGGCTCCGGCCGACCAGCGTCGCGTGCGTCGTGAACACCGCGGGGAAAGCCGCCCCGCGCAGCTTGAGCAGCGGCAGCGCCAGCGCCCCCTGCCACTCGTGGAAATGGGCGAGCATGGGAAACCCGCCGACCCGCCGGTGCGCGGTTTGCAGCAGGTCGGCGACCGCGTAGCCGAACAGCGTGATGGCGTTGTCCTCGTGTTCGCCGAAGGGCATCCCGATCCCGAGGTCCTTCCACACGAAGTACTTCATGTCGTTGATGTGGTCGGCGATCGAGTCGAGGTCGATGAGGATGACCTGCGGGCGCCCGGTGATCAGCCAGCGGCCGAAATGCGTCTTGAGGCCGCCGGCGCGCAGCTCTCCCAGGATGTCGGCGATGATGCCGGGCGGTTTCTGGGGTTCGAACTCGATCCGGGCGGCGTCCTCGCGATAGGGGCCGATGGCGAAGTAGTTGTCGCCCCAGTCGCGAACCGTCGAGGGGGCCTTGCTGCGCAGGACGGTGTAGATGCCGCCGGCCTGACAGCAGACCTCCCACGATACCTCGAACACCATCGCGGGATGCGAACCGACCCGCTCGATCGGTTTCTTTTTCTTCCGCGTGCGGCGGCGCGTGGTTTTCTTTCCGCTCACTGCGGCCATGACGCCCTCGGAAATCCGGGAACCAGCCCCCCAGGTACCTCGCAACGGTCCGGGGTCAGGCCGCCAGCATAGCACGGGCCGGAAACGGCTGGCAACCGTGGCGGGCGGTGGTTTCCGTTCACAAGCGCCGTCCCTGACAACAGCAGGTGGCCGGAGAGGGGCGCTGCATCGGCACGTGGTGCCGGCTTCCGCCCGGGCGTGCTACTTGGGTTTGATGCGCGTCCAGCGGTGGTTCTGCGTGTACCACCGCGGGTCGAGCTCGGCAGGATAGGCCCCGTTCCCGAAGTTGCCCTCCGGTGACCGCAGTGGCGTGCAGGGGTACCAGTTGTCCTCGCAGCGATCCTCGGGGCCGACGTGGATCGGTTCGCCGTTGTGCCACACGTACACGCGCGACGAGTTCACCGGGTAGCGCCTGCCGACTCGAAAGCCGATCGTGTCCACGTGGCCATCCTGAAACAGGAGGTTCGCCGCCGCCCCACCGGAAGCAGTAAGCGGATGGCGGCCCCAGGCGATGGTGTTGTCGAATTGCGTAGGGGCGTTCCAGATGCCCGTGGTGAGGGCATCGCCACTGAGGTTGTAAATGGCGCTGGCGTAGGCATCGCCGGCCAGCACGCGGCCCGATGCGCCTTCCTCGTGGCCGCGGAACCGGCGCGGCCGGTCGTCGCCGGCGCCGCGCTGCCCGCTCTTCCAGGCCCATCCGCCGGCCGATAGCGGTACCCCGATTCCGTAGCTGTAGTCGATGCCCGAGCGGTTGTGGTTGGGTGGGTAGATCAGGTCGCCGTTGCGGGCACTGTTGAGGGGGTCAGGGCGTCGATCGGCAGGACAGTAGCCCAGGCGTTGAGGCATCCCGTGGCCGTCCGGGGGTTCGGTCGGGGACACCGTGTCCGTCGGGCAGAGCAGTTGCGTCTGAATCAGCACGTCGATCCACGTATAGCGGATCGAGCCGCCGCCATCGTCCCAAAGAGGATAGAAACCGAACTCGCTGCGAGCCCCTTCAAGCGCCCGGCCGAACTGCTGAAGCTGGGCGCTGCACGCGGTCTGCATCGCCCGCCGGCGGGCCATTTGCAAAGGGGGCAGCATCAACGCCACCAGCAGGCCGATGATACCGAGCACGACGAGCAGTTCGGCGAGGGAAAACGCCCGCCGAGCGCGTGTCGGTCCTGGATCTGGACTTCGCTGGTCCACGGCCATCCGATAACCTCGCGACGCCTCCGCCCGCGCACGACCCCACTTTCCCCCCCTGCTGCGGTTAGCCAATTAAGCATAGTGTCTCCCGAGAGCCGATTCAACGGCTCGGCACGGTCCGCGGCCGGGGTGTCGCGCGCCGTGGTCTTGCCCGCGCCGGCGCAAAAAAAGGGACGGGGCGCGTGCGGTCACGAACCCCCCGCCGTCCCGGATGCGCGCAAATGTGGCCGCGGGCGGGGCTGGCAGACGGCGCGCAGAGCGTTATCATACGGGGTTCATGCGACTTAGGGTTTCACAACTCGCGATGCGTGCCACCTGTTGCGTGGCCTTGCTGCTTGCTTCGGCCGTGCAGCAGAAGCTCTGCGCGTTGCCGCCTGTCCATCGCGATGGCCGCCGCGCTGCGTCTCCGGCTGCACCGGAGGACCGCGGCCCGCGGAAGAAAGCCCCTCCTCGGCTGACGCTGATTTCGCTCGTGCCCGACGTGGCGCCGCCGCGCTGGCCCGGACATCTTCGCCTGGCCGCGACGCAACGGGGCCAGCCGCTGCCGGCCGCGGCGTGGCGCAGCGGCGGCGCAGACCCGGGCCGCACGCTGGCGGGTGAAGCGGCGCCGGGCAACGGTCTGTTTGCGCGCCGCCGGAGCGCGTTCGCTTTGCCGCTGCTGCACCTCGTCGACGGGTTCGAGACGCACCGTGCGCAGCGCTTCGCCCAGGTCTTCGGTTCGGTAATTCTTCGCACGGGCCCGCCGGCGGTCTGACCGACCGGGGTGGTCTAGCGACCGCGCGGCGGCGGCGACGCGCTTGCGTCCGCCGGCCCGCCGTGAACTTGTCCCCGGACGATCGGGCGCGGGGCCGGCCGGCTTCGCGACGCATTTTCCCTGATGAACCGGTTCGGCGCCCCGCGCCGATATGTGCAGTTTCCGTTTCCGAAAAACGCGACTCAGGAACAAGGACATGTGGGAAAAGAACCTCACCCAACGACTCGTCATCATCGGGGCCGTGCTGTTGCTCGGCATCTGGATGATCATCCCGCCCAAAGAGAAGCTCCGCGGCGGGCTCGATATCGAAGGCGGCGTTTCGCTGATCTACGAGATCCAGGAAGAACCCGGCGAGAACAACCCGTATCTCGCCGAACAGATGAAACGGCTGCTCCAGCGGCGCGTGGACCCGCGCGGCGTGTACGACCTCAAGTGGCGCGTGCTCGGCCGCAACCGGCTCGAAATCCAGATGCCGCTGCCGCCGGCGGAGAACAAGAAGCTCAAGGCGGATTACGTCGCGGCCCGCGAAAAGCTGCTCGAGATCAACATCCGCCGCAGCGAGCTGGAAAACGCGCTGCGCCTGCCGCCCGAACAGCGGCAGCAGGAATTCGCGAAGCTGGTTCGTGGCGTGCCGCGGCGCGAGCAATTGCTCAAGGAAGCGGCCGAGGCCTACGACGCCTACGCGCATGCGATCGAGGCGCTCAAACGGGCCGAGGCGGCCGGCGGCGGCGAGGCCGGCACGCAGCCCGCTTCGCAACCGGACCTCAAGAAACTGCGCCTGGCGCGGCGCGACGCCGAGGAGTCGCTCGACGACGCGATCGAGGCGGTACTCGACACCAATTTCGACGACCGGCGCTTCCAGGAAGCGCTGGAGATGGGCAAGAACTCGACCCGGCGCAAGGCCAGCCTCGATGACCTCAAGA
>CAYRXN010000402.1:0-13533 GCA_964428275.1 uncultured Planctomycetales bacterium
GGGCACCGCGTGCTGGTCGCCGTCGCGCTCGATACGTTTCGCACGATTCCGCTGCTGGGCGACCAGGGCGTGTTCACCGGCGGACTGGCGATGTTTCTCGACGCGTTTGCGCTGGCCGGCGAGATCGCGATTCGCGTCGCCGCGCCGACGATGCTGACGCTGCTGCTGATCAAGACCGCGATGGGCTTCGTCTCGCGGACCGTGCCGCAGTTCAACATCCTGACGATCGGGTTCTCGCTCAAGGGGCTGGCGGCGTTCCTGCTGATGGCGATTTCGCTGCCGGCGGCGCTCGAGGCCTTCACCGACGGGCTCGAACTGACGGTGGACTGGATCGGCGGGCTGGTCGGAAAGTGAACGGCGAATTGCAATCAGCGAATTGCGGATGAGGCATGGCTGACGACGGGACCGGAGAAAAGACCGAACAACCAACCGCGCGCCGCCGCGAGGAGGCCCGCGAGGAGGGACAGGTCGCCCGCAGTACCGACCTGACCGCCGCCGTGGCGCTGCTGACGGGGTTGGTACTGCTCGACATCTTCGGGCCGGGTATCTTCGATCGGCTGCGTCTGCTGGTCGCCGAGATGCTCGACGTCTCCGACGCCCCGGTGGGGATGGTCCCGACCTGGGCGGCGCGGACGACCTACACGACCGCCGCGGTGCTGCTGCCGTTTCTGCTCGTGCTGGTGGTGCTCACCGGGCTGGCGGGCTGGACGCAGACCGGCTGGCTGGTGACCACCAAGAAGCTCAAGCCGGACCTGGGCAACATCAGCCCGATCAAGGGTGTCAAGCGGCTGTTCTCGACCGAATCGCTGGTACGCACCGGGCTGGGGATGCTCAAGATGCTGGCGGTCGGAGCGGTCGCGTACCACACGATCGTCTCGCGCATCACGCCGGTGCTCGGCGCGGGGACGGTCCCGCCGCTGGGGATTCTGCACATGGCGGCCCAGCTGCTCTTTGCGCTGATGCTGCGCATGGCGCTGGTTCTGCTCGTGCTGGGGCTGATCGACTATTTCTACCAGCGCTATCGCACCGAACAACAACTCAAGATGAGCAAGCAGGAAGTCCGCGACGAGCTCAAGCGCATGGAAGGCGACCCGATGCTCAAGAGTCGGCGACGCCAGGCCCAGGCCAAGATCGCGATGCAGCGCATGGCGATCGACGTTCCCAAGGCCGACGTCGTGGTCACGAACCCGACGGAGTATTCCGTCGCGCTCAAGTACGACGAGGCGACCATGCGCGCCCCGCGGATGGTCGCCAAGGGCAAGGACCTGATGGCCCTGCGCATCCGCCAGATCGCCGGGCAGCACGGCATCCCGATCGTGCAGCGCCCGCCGCTGGCCCGCGGGCTCTACGCCGGCTGCGAGGTGGGCGACGAGATACCGCCCGAATACTACCGGGCCGTCGCGGAGGTGCTGGCGTACGTGTACCAGCTTTCGGGTCGGGCATCCGCATGAGAACCTGAGGCGATACCCCCAACGCTATGGCGACGACGGTGAACGACAACCCGATCCTCGCGTTCCTGGCCCGCAACCGGGGCGTGCTCTTTCCGGCGGCCGCCGCGGCGCTGATCTTCGTCATCCTCATCCCGCTGCCCACGCCGATTCTCGACCTGCTGCTGGTCTGCAACATCCTGCTGACGACGATCGTGCTGATGACGGTGATGTACATCCGCACGCCGCTGGAGTTCTCCAGCTTTCCCTCGCTGCTGCTGGCGATGACGCTGTTGCGGCTCGTGCTCAACACGGCCACGACGCGGCTGATCCTCTCGAACGGCTCGAACGGGACGCAGGCCGCCGGGCGGGTGGTCGAGGCCTTCGGCGTGTTCGTGGCGAGCAATTCGCTCGCGGTCGGCGTCATCATTTTCATCATCATCACGGTGATTCAGTTCGTCGTGATCACCAAGGGCGCGACGCGCATCGCCGAGGTCGCGGCCCGCTTCACGCTCGACGGGATGCCCGGCAAGCAGATGGCGATCGACGCCGACCTCAACGCCGGGATCATCGACGATACCGAGGCCCGCCGGCGGCGGGCGGAAATCGCCGCCGAGGCCGACTTCTACGGGGCCATGGACGGTGCCAGCAAGTTCGTGCGCGGCGACGCGATCGCCGGGATCGTCATCACCTTCGTCAACGTCCTGGGCGGCATCTACGTCGGCATGGTCGAGGGCGGCATGGGGCTGATGGACTCGCTCGACGTCTACACCAAGCTGACCATCGGCGACGGCCTCTCGAGCCAGATCCCCGCGTTTGTGCTCTCGGTCGGGGCGGGCATGCTCGTCACCCGGAGCACCGGCAAGACCAACATGGGCGAGGAGGTCATCGGCCAGCTCCTGGCCAAGCCGGTGGCGCTGGTGATGGCGGCGGGTTTCCTGCTCGTGCTGACGCTTACGCCGCTGCCGACGTTCCCGCTGGCGACGCTGGCGAGCGGCTGCGGCCTGATGGCGTTCTTCATCCGGCGGACGCAGAACCGCCAGACCGCGCGCAAGGTGGCCGACAAGCGGGCCAGGGAGCGGGCCAAGCCCGAGCGGATCGAATCGCAGCTCGACGTGGACGCGCTGGAACTCCAGATCGGGCTGGGCCTCGTGCGGATCGTCGATCGGGCGCGCGGCGGCGACCTGCTCGACCGCATCGCCTCGCTCCGCAAGCAGATCGCGGTGGACCTGGGGCTGGTGGTCCCGCCGATCCGGGTGCGGGACAACGTCGCGCTGGCACCCAACCAGTACGCCATCCTGCTGCGCGGGCAGGAGATCGCCCGCGGCAGCATCGAGCCCGACCAGGTGCTGGCGATCGACTCGGGGTTGGCCTCCGAGCCGCTGGGCGGCGTGCAGACGGTCGAGCCGGCGTTCGGACTGACCGCGTGGTGGATCCCGCCGCAGGAACGCGACCGGGCCGAACGCCTCAACTACACGGTGGTCGAGCCGACCGGCGTGCTGGCGACCCACCTGACCGAGATCATCCGCCAGCACGCGGCCGAACTGCTGACGCGGGCGGAAACCAACAAGCTGCTGGACAATCTCAAACGGCGAAACGCCGCGCTGGTCGAGGAGGTCATTCCCGGCCTGCTCAAGGCCGGCGAGGTGCAGCACGTCTTGCAGAGCCTGTTGCGCGAGCGCGTGCCGATCCGCGACCTGGAGGCGATCCTGGAGACGCTGGGGGACTGGGCGCCGCGGACGAAGGATCCTGAGATTCTCACCGAATATGCCAGAAATGCGCTCGCGCGCACCATTTGTGCGCAATACAAGGACGATGCGGGGGTGATTCACTGCGTCACGCTCGACCCGGCGACCGAAGATTACATACAGGCGAACATCCAGCGGCTCGAACACGGCTCGATGCTCGCCATTCCGCCCGATCGCCAATCGCAGCTCGCCATGCGGACCCGCCACGCGGTCGAGCAGGCATCGGCGTCGGCCGGGGGCGCGAGCGTGGTCGTGCTCTGCTCGCCGCAGGTGCGGTCGTGGGTTCGCCGACTGATCGAGCCGGCGCTGCCGCAGACCGCCGTGCTGGCGCTCAACGAGATCGTCAGGGGGATCGAGGTCCAGGCTCACGGAGTGGTAAGTCTCGATGGAGAAAGTGCAAACGTTTCGAGCCTCGTCCATGCGTGAGGCGCTGGCGCAGGTCAAGCAACGGCTCGGCGAAGACGCCGTGATTCTCGGCACGCGCAGTTGCCCGACCGGTCCGCTGGGGAATCTGGTCGGCCGCCGCGAGGTGGAGATCACGGCCGCGGCCCCGGATACGCCGGGCGTGCGCGGGCCGCGGGTTCGGCCGTCGGGACCGGCGCGCCGCCGACCCGATCGCCCCGCCGCCGACAGCGGCGGTCGGCCGTCACGGCGGCCTGGGGCCGCGGCAGCTCCGCGAGCGGAACGTGATGCCGCACGGCGTTCGCCGGCGGGGATCGAACCGTTCTACGAACGACTCGTGCGGCACGAGGTGGCCGACGACATCGCCCGCCGGCTCGCGAGCCAGGCGGCGGCGCTGGGCGGGAACCTGCGCGATCCGGACGACCCGACGCTCGGCCGACTGCTGCGCGCCGTCATCGGCCGCATGGTGCCGCAGGCCGGCGGGATCGCGCTCGCACCGGGCCGCCCGCGCCGGGTGGCGCTGGTCGGGCCGGCGGGCGCCGGCAAGACCACCACGCTTGCCAAACTGGCCGCGCAGTTCAAGCTGCGCATGCGCAAGCGCGTCGTGATTCTCTCGCTCGACATGCAGCGGATCGGCGCCAACGACCAGATGCGGCGCTACGCCGAGATCATCGGCGTACCGATGCTGACGGCCCAGACCGTCGGCGGCGTCAAGGACGCGCTGCGAACCATGCCGGCGGCGGACATCGTCCTGATCGACACGCACGGCGTGTGCACGACGCAGCGCGGCCACTTCGCCCGCCTGGCGGCCCTCGTGCGCGCCGCCCGGCCGGACGAAACGCACCTCGTCCTGCCCGTCTCGATGGCCCCGCGCGTGCAGGAGCGCATGGCCCAGCGTTTCGGGCCGCTGGGCGTCTCGAAAGTCGTACTCACGCATCTCGACGAAGCCGTCGGCCTGGGCGTGATCCTCAGCGCGATCGACCGACTCCGGTGGGGACTCTCCTACGTCACCGACGGCGAGAGCGTGCCGAACCACATCTCCGAGAACTGCTCGGAAAGCGTCGCCCAGGCCGTCCTGGCGGGGGCCGGGTAGCGCTTGCGGATCCCGATCGCTGCGGGGAGCGAGGCCGAAGGCACGAAAGCCAAGGGACATAGGGACCGGGGGATCAGGGATTGAGGGAACAGGGGACACAGGGACGAAGGCCAAGGGACAAAGGGACTGAGGGACGCAGGGACGGAGGGGGTGACGTACCGAAGGGACATTCGCCATTCGCCATTCACAAAGGGAACGAGGGATCAGGGATTGAGGGATCAAGGGACCGAGGGACTGAGAGACCAAGGGACCGAGGGGGATGAGGCAACGAAGGGTGATTCGCCATTCGCCATTCGGCATTCGCCATTCACAAAGGGACCGAGGGATCAGGGATTGAGGGAACAGGGGTTGGGGGATCAAGGGACAAAGGGACCGAGGGACGCAGGGACGGAGGGCGTGACGTACCGAAGGGACATTCGGCATTCGCCATCCGCCGGGGACATCGGCTTTCAACGGGTGGCAGCCGTCCCGGCCGCGCTCGGCAGCGGCGGCAGCGGCTCGGGCGCGACGCCGCGGACCTTGCGCCACAGCAGCGCCGCCTCGATCACCATCCAGACTTGAATGATCGTGATGACCAGCCCGAGGCCGAACAGCACGTAACGGTGCGCGTGGAACCAGTGGGGCAGGTCGTACATCATCACCCAGGCCGGCAGGACGATCATGATGACCATCGGCCCCACCAGGAACCAGACCGGGCGCTTGTAGCGCAGCAGGAAGAACGCGATCACCAGAAAGGACAGCCCCGCCAGCAACTGGTTGCTCACGCCGAAGATCGGCCAGAGGATCAGCCCTCCCGAACCAGGCCCGGCCGGCCCGGCGATCATCGCCAGCGCCCCGCCCGTGACCACCGCGATCGTCGTCGCCGCGTACTTGTTGGTCAGTGGCGCCAGTCGCAGGGCGCTCATCAATTCGGTAATCACGTAACGTTGCAGGCGCGTGGCGGTGTCGAGCGTCGTCGCGGCGAAACAGGCCACGAGCACGGCCATGATGCCGATGCCGAAGGTGATCGGGATGCCGACGGTGTGGAGCATGTTGGCCCCACCCTCGATGAACCCGCCGACCTTGTGTTTGAGCTTGAAGTCGGTCCAGTGCTTGCCGGTGTAATACCTGGCCCAGGCGTCGTAGCCGACCAGCGGCTGCCCGGTCGTCGCATCGACGCGGTGAACGTACTGGTAGGTGTCGGGGTGGTACTCGTAGACGCCGCGGCTCAGCCCGGCGCTGCACGCCAGAATCACCAGCACGGCCAGGGCACTTTCGAGGAGCATCGCCCCGTAGCCGACGAGGTGGGCGTCCTGCTCGTTGCGAATCTGTTTGCTGCTCGTGCCGCTGGAGACGAGGCAGTGAAAACCGCTGATCGCGCCGCAGGCGATCGTGATGAACAGGAACGGGATCATCGGCGGCGAGCCGGGCGGCGGCTCCGGATTGATCGGCTTGGCAACCAGTTCCATCCCCTGGCCGAGCAGCGGAGCGATGAGCAAACCCGCCACCAGCAGCGCCATGGCCACGAACAGCTGCTGGCTGTTGATGAAGTCGCGCGGCTGGAGCAGCACCCACACCGGCAGTACCGACGCGAAGAAACAGTAGACCAGCAGCAGCAGCGTCCAGATCACCACCGCGTTGGCATACGGCGAATGGCCGGCGGCCTGGGCCGCGGTGCCGGTCGGTGCGAACCCGAAATGGCCCAGGTCGATCGGCAGAACGTAGGCGCCGACCCAGACCGACACGTACATCAGAACCAGCGCCCCCAGCGCCAGCGGCGCCACCTTCCAGCCGCGCTTGTAGACCAGCACGCCCACCGTGATCGCGATCGGTATCTGGATCCAGATGGGAAACACCGAGCTGGGGTAGGTCGCGAAGATCGTCGCGATCACGAGCCCGAAGATCCCGATCACCACCATCAGCGTGAGAAACAGCACCACCAGAAAGAGGATGCGGGCCCGGCGGTTGATGACCCGCCCGGCGATGTCGCCGACGGTCATGCCCCGGCTGCGCAGACTGACGACCAGCGCCCCCATGTCGTGCACGGCGCCCATGAAGATCGAGCCGATCACCACCCAGAGCAAGGCCGGCAGCCAGCCCCAGAACACCGCGATGGCCGGCCCGACGATCGGCCCGGTCCCGGCGATGCTCGTGAAATGGTGCCCGAAGACGATCTCACGCCTGGTCGGCACGTAGTCGCGCCCGTCGTTGACCGCGACGCTCGGGCAAACCGCGTTCGGGTCGAGCTTGAAGATCTTCCGGCTCAGCCAGCGGCCGTAGGTGTTGTAGGCCACGAGGTAGGCGACGAGTGCGCCCACTGCAATCGCGAGGCTGCTCATCGGCGGCGCTCCATCACAGGTGAACTGGCCCCCATCTTATCGGCTCGACTCGCGTCGATACAAGGATGCCGCCGGGCGGGTCCGCGCGCGGCGCATGGCCACCAGCGCATCGCAAATGGCGCATCACAAGTGGCGGATACCGAGTGGCGGACCACCACCCCGAGCAGGCGGCGCGGCGCCGGCTTGCCCCGCGGTTGGTGCCGGTTCCGGCTGGGGCCCGCGGATCGCCCCATCGCCGCGCTCCCGAGCCCCTTCCTTCGTCGGTCTTGCCCGAAAGAGATTTCGGCCCCGGCCTGCACGTACCGCCGGATGGGCTACAATCGCGCCCGCTGACGCCGGACCGACAACGCCGGTGACGAGGGAGGTCGATCGTGGAGAAGGTGGTTGCATTCCTGCGGGAACATCGGGACGAACACGTCGAGTGGGTCCGGGAGTTGTGCCGCATTCCGAGCATCTCGGCCCAGGAAGCACACAAGGCCGACGTGCGCCGGGCGGTCGAGTGGACGCGCGATCGCTGCGCCTCGATCGGACTGAACGCCGAGATCTGCGAGACGGGCGGCCACCCGCTGGTCTACGCCGAGTGGACCGGCGCCCCCGGCGCGCCGACGTACCTCGCCTACGGCCACGTGGACGTGCAGCCCGAGGGCGATCCGGCGCTCTGGGACGCCGACCCGTTCGAGCCCGTGGTCGCGGGCGACTGGCTGATCTGCCGGGGGGCCGCCGACGACAAGGGCCAGGTGCTCGTCTACCTGCGGGCGGCCCAGGCGTGGCTCGCCACGCACGGACGGCTGCCGATCAACCTCAAGCTGCTGATCGAGGGTGAGGAGGAGTTCGGATCGGTCCATCTCGGCCCCTTCGTGACGGCCGGCAAGCAGCGGCTCGCCTGCGACGGCGTGCTGATCTCCGACACCGGGCTGATCGCCGACGGCGTACCCACGATCACCTGCGGCACGCGCGGGCTGTGCTACAAGGAAGTGCGGCTCCACGGGCCCCGGCAGGACCTCCACAGCGGCAGTCACGGCGGACCGGTCGTCAACCCCGCCAACGCGCTGGCCCGGCTGATCGCCACGCTGCACGACGAGCGCGGCCGCGTGAACATCGACGGCTTCTACGACGACGTGGTCGAACTGAGCGACGAGGAGCGCCGGCTGCTGGCCGGCGCCCGGCTGGACGAGCGACAGTACGCCGCGGACCTGGGCGTGTCCGGGTTCGGTGGCGAAGCGGGTTACACCGTCCAGGAGCTGCGCTCGGTCCGCCCGACGCTCGATGTCAACGGAATCTACGGCGGCTACACGAAGGACGGCGCCAGCACGATCATCCCCGCGATGGCCGGGGCCAAGATCAGCATGCGGCTCGTGCCGGACCAGGACGGCGCCGACATCGGCGAGAAGTTCGAGCGCGCCATCAGCCAGCGGTGTCCGCCGGGCGTCCGGTGCGAGGTGATCGACCACGCCCACGCCGACGCCTACGTGACGCCGCTCGACGCGCCGTTCATCGAGCCGGCCCGCCGGGCCCTGGAACAAGCGTTCGGCGGCGAGGTCGCGTTCATTCGCGAGGGTGGTTCGCTGCCGATCCTGCCGATGTTTCGGCGGGAGCTGGGGGCCGAATGCCTGCTGATCGGCCTGGCGAGCCCGAACTGCAACGCCCACGGTCCGAACGAGAAGGTAAACCTCCGCGATCTCGACCGCGGCGCGGAGGCCGTGGCGCGGATGCTGGCGCTGCTGGCCTGACGCGGCTGCCGCCGGAAGCGACCGGCGGCGTGGCGCTTGTCGCGCGCGGCGGCATGCTCTACAGTGCGCGCGATGGCGCGGAGGGGCCTGGCCCCAGGCCTCCCATCCGAGTTTCAGGAATACCAAACGGCGAAACCGGCAAACCCTCGGCTTGCCAGAACGGGAGCGATAGCGGTGAGCGTTGTCGAGCGTCTGTTCGCGGGGATTCCCGAATACTGGTGGCCCTACGTCTACCAGTACGGCGTCGGGCTGATCATCTTCCTGATCGGCCTGGCCCTGATCGTGGGTTACAAGAGCTGCAACCTGTCGCGCAGGCAGGACCGCTTCTGGATGGGCGTGCTGCTGTTCGGCTTCATCTGGTACGCCGGCATCCACTACCTCTGGTACCTGGCGGCGATCTACGTGATCCCGGTGGCGGATCAAGGGGGTGTGGCAGGATGACAGGCATGCCCCTCGCCGAGGCCTACGGCTCCACGCTCGACTACGCGATCATCGCGATCTACTTCGCCGCCATTCTCGGTTTCGGAACCTTCTTCGGCCGCTACGCCAAGAGCACGAAGGACTTCTTCTTCGGCGGCCAGAAGTTCAGCTGGTGGCTGATCGCGATGAGCATGGTCGCCACCGGCGTAGGCTCGTACAGCTTCATCAAGTACTCGGCGGTCGGCTTTACGCACGGGATGTCCAGCTCGATGACGTACATGAACGACTGGTTCTTCATCCCGTTCTTCATGTTCGGCTGGCTGCCGATCATCTACTTCTCGCGCGTGCGATCGATCCCCGAGTACTTCGAGCGCCGCTTCAACACGCCGGCCCGCATCATGGCCGTCGTGATCATCCTGGCGTACATGCTCGGGTACATCGGATTCAACCTCTACACGCTCGGTGTCGCGGCCAAGGCCGTGCTCGATGTCGATCTCTACCTCGCCATGTTCGTGATCGCGTTCGTCTCGGCGATCTACATCACGGTGGGCGGGCAGACGGCGGTCATCTTCACCGACCTCGTCCAGGGCTTCATGCTGCTCGGCGCCGGTGTGGTCACGCTGTTGCTCGGGCTGAACTACCTCGGCGCCGACGGCGGGATCGTCGAGGGGATCAAGACGTTCTGGTCGCACCTCGGGTTTCAGGAACGGCTGCCTTTTGCCCGGTTCAACCGGCCACCCGACTTCAATTTCGTGGGCGTCTTCTGGCAGGACGGCGTGGCCAGCAGCATCACCTTCCTGTTCATCAACCAGGGTCTGATCATGCGCTTCCTGGCGGCCAAGTCCATGAACGAGGGCCGCAAGACGATCCTGTTCAACACGCTCTTCTTGCTGCCGCTGTCGATGATCGCGGTGGGCAACGCCGGCTGGATCGGCAACGCGATGGCACACATGGGGCTGCTCGACCCGCATACCGACCCCAAGGAAGTGTTCGTCGCCGTCACCGAGCGTATCTGCCAGCCGGGCATCTTCGGGTTCGTGCTCGCCGCCCTGACCGCCGCCCTGATGTCCACGATCGACACGTTGATCAATGCGGTGGCGGCGGTGGCGGTCTACGACGTCTACCAGCCGTTCATCTGCCGCAATCGCAGCGACAAGCACTACCTGGCGGCGGCCCGCTGGATTTCGCTGGGCGGCATGGCGGCCGGTCTGGCGATCGCGTTCATCTTCACGAACTTCAAGTCGATCTACGCCGCGCACGGTGCGTTCATCTCGGTCGTGACGCCGCCGATCGTGGTTTCGGTGTTCCTGGGGGCGTTCTGGAAGCGCTACACGCCCGCGGCCGCGTTCTGGTCCATGATCGGCGGAGCGGCCCTGATCGTCCTGTCGATCTTCTTCCCGCAGATGATCTACCCCTTCGGGACGTGGCTGCACGGCGTCGATCCGGCCGGCAAGTACAAGTTCATGCGGGCCTTCTACGGCATCGTCGCATCCGGCGTCGTCGGGGTGATCGCCTCGTACTTCACCAAGCCCAAGCCGGAAGCGGAAATCGCCGGGCTGTGGATCGGTTCGATCGACTGGGCGCGGGCCTTCTTCAAGGGCGGAAAGCCCAGCTACGAGCTCGGCGAGAAGATCGTCGCGGACCTGCGCGTCTCGGACGAGCACACCTGCGGGCCGCACAAGGACGTGGTTCGCCTGCCCGAAGCGCCCGACGCCCAGCCGCCGGCCGATTATCCGATCGTGCGGCTCTCGCACGAGGACATGAAACGCATGAAGGTCAGCGAAGGCGATCTGCTCTATGTTGCCGATGCCCGGCGCTGGCTGGGCGGGTTGCGTTCGCTGCACTGCCGCGCCGGCCGGGGACACGACCAGGGTAACGTCGTGTTGATGCACGAAGATGCGTTCAAGGAAGGCTCGTTCGTCGCCGACCGGGCGGTACGGGTCGAGAAGTTCTTCTGATGATCCCGAACCCGCAAGCCACACAGGCGAGACACCTGTGCGACGCCGGGTTCGTGGAAACGGGGCGACGGAACGGCGACTTCGCCGATTGAAACCGGTGTTGCCGGCGGCCCGGCCACGGGCGGCCTGGCTGCGGGTGATCTGGCTGCGGGTGATCTGGCTACGGGCGAAACGTCTGTGCTGCTGACCACCGATTGCTTTGCGTTTCGCGAAGATCTCTCACGCGGCGCCTGCCGGAGACTTCGTTCCGGTGTTCCTTCGCTCCTCAATCCGTTGCTGAATGGCGAATGCCGAATGCCGAATGTTCCTTCGGTACGTCACGCCCTTCGTCCCTGCGTCCCTCGGTCCCTTTGTCCCTTGATCCCTCAATCCCTGATCCCTCGTTCCCTTTGTAAATGGCGAATGTCCCTTCGGTACGTCACGCCCTCCGTCCCTGCGTCCCTCAGTCCCTTTGTCCCTTGATCCCCCAATCCCTGAATCCCTTGGGTTGCGAGCGAAGACCACGCCGGCGCCCCCCTTGCTCTGTCGGTTGTTCGCGGGCGGGATGTCTGCGGCACGTGTACTTGCGCGCGAGCCGCCCGGTGGCTACCAGTCCTTCTCCACCGGCTTCTGGCGGGCGGCCTCGCGGGCGCGGAGCATCGCCCGGCGGCGCTGCTCGGCATCGCGGATCTTCTGTAGCAGGCGCTGGGCTTCCTCTTTCGAGATGCGAATCGGCACCTTACCGGCGGAGACGTCCTGCCGTTGGCGGTCCTTGCCCGCGGCGGCGCCCTTTTTCGCGTCAGCCTTCTGCTTTTTCCGCTGATCGCCGTTCGATTCCGACGAGTCCTGGTCCGGTCTCTGCTGCGGTTGGTCCGGCCGGTCGTTCTCGGATTGCTGCGACTTGTCCTGCTGTTTCCGCTCGTCGGGGTTCGGGCACGACTGTTTGTCTTGGTCGGGCCGGCTGCTCTTTTGGGACGGTTGCGACTGCGGTTGCTTCTTCGGCTGATCCTGCCGGTTCTTGTCGTTCTCTTGCTGCTGGTTGCCCTGCGACGGCTGCGACTGCGGCTGCTTGCGGACCTGTTGCTCGATCTGTCGTTTGAGTTGCGCGGCGAGTTCGAGATTCGCGCGGGCGTCGGTTCGTTGCGGGTCGAGCCGCAACGCGTCCTCGTATTGCTCGATCGCTCGGCCGAGCGACTCCAGCGCGTGTTGCGCGTCCTTGTCGTTGAGCGCCTGGAGTGCCGCCGCGTAGTCGCAGTTTCCCAGCCCGTAGCGACAGCGGGCCTCGAACCGGGCGTCGCGAAGGCCCGCCGCCCGCACCCAGAGCTCACGCGCCTCGTCGAGCTGGCCCAGCTTGAAATGGGCCGCCGCCCGGTCGTAGAGCAGCTCGGCCGCGACGCGCGCGTCGGACTCGTCCACCTGGTCATACGCTTCGAGCGCCTCGGCGAACTTGCCCGCCGCGAACTGCTGGTTGCCCTTGCGGATCAGCTCGTGGGGCGGCGCGGCGGCGCGCGCCCCCGCAGCCGTCAGACACAGCAGCGCGACGGCCGCCACACAGGTCAGGCGTCGCGCCGGCCGGGTGGGGTTCTCAGGGGTCATGCCGCGGCCTCCTTGTCCTGCGCAGCAGACAGGCGGTCCTGCGCAGCAGACGGGCGAAGCGTGTTCGCCGGCCGCTTTCCTTCGCGCAACAGCGACTCGACCAGCAGCGACGCGAGGGCCGCCAGCGCGAACGGGTGGTAGCGGGACGGCAGCGGTACACGCTCGGTTTCCGCCCGTTCCTCGTAGCGCACCGCCGGCACGATCCGGTCGCGGTAGATCTGGCCGAGGTCGAAGTTCTTCGTGCCGACGGGGACGAAGGCGTCGAGGTCGGAGACGGCCGCCACGCGCCGCAGGTCGTCGAAGTTGGCCCGCGACCAGACCACCTTGCCCTTGTAACGCAGGTAGTCCTCGCCGCCGGGGGTTTCGACGGGAATCCGGGCGCCCTCGCGCTCGTCGCCGAGGGCGATGGCGACGACGGGTACCTTCATGTCCTTCCACAACGCGGCGGCCGCCTCGACGGGAAAGCTCTCGTGGTCTTCGCCGTCGGTAATCAGCAGCACGATCTTGTGGGTATCGAGCGTGTCCTGGAAACATTCCTCGGCCTTGCGGATCGCGTCGCCGATGAGCGTGCCGCCGCGCGGGCTGCTGCTGGTGGAGACGTCGTCGAGGGCAAGGCGGAAGAAGCCGTAATCGTGCGTCAGCGGACACTTGAGCGTGGCGGCGCCCGCGAACGTAATCAGACCGATGCGGTCGCCGCCGAGGGCGGGCAGCAGGTCGTCGCGGATCGAGACCTTGGCGCGTTCGAGGCGGTTGGGGGCGATGTCGCGGGCCAGCATGGAGCGGGAGACGTCGAGCAGGACCATCACGTCGATGCCGCGGCGCATGACGGTTTGCTCGCGCTGGCCCCAGCGCGGGTGGATGA
>CAYRXN010000403.1:0-3455 GCA_964428275.1 uncultured Planctomycetales bacterium
CGATGTGTTCTCGCCTTCCGTTCAAATTGGCAAGGCGACCACCGAGAAGCGTTGCCTCGACGCACTGCTCCAGGCGCGCGATGCCCGCGGCGGGTGCCTCTACCACGCGGTGACCGACTGCGGCGCCGGCGGGCTGAGCAGCGCCGTCGGCGAGATGGCCGAACAGGTCGGCGCCGTGATCGACCTGGAGCGCGTGCCGCTCAAGTACGCCGGCCTGCGCTACGACGAGATCTGGATCAGCGAGGCCCAGGAGCGGATGGTGCTGGCCGTGCCGCCCGAGAACCTCGATCGGCTCATGGAGATCATGGACGCCGAGGAGGTCGAGGCCACGGTGATCGGTACGTTCGGCCACGGCCCGCCCCAAACGCCGCGGCTGGAAGTGCGCTTCGAGGGGCAGCGCGTCGGCGAACTGGACATGGGGTTCCTGCACCACGGGCTGCCACGCCGACAACTGCACGCCGAGTGGTCACCCGATCCGGCGACCCGGCTCGCCGCCTCGGGACCGGCGGTTCGGGACGCGGACGATCTGTGTGCGCTGCTGGCAAGCCCCGCCGTCGCCGCCCGCGAGTGGATCATCAGGCAGTACGACCACGAAGTGCAGGGCGGCAGCGTCGTCAAACCGCTGGGCGGACCGGGTCACGGGCCGACCGACGCGGCCGTGCTGCGCCCGCGGCTCGACCGGTGGCGCGGCATCGCCCTCGGCTGCGGGATGACGCCGCAACTGGCCGACGTGGACCCCTACTGGGCCGCGGCCGCCTCGATCGACGAGGCGCTGCGCAACGTCGTGTGCGTCGGCGGCGATCCGCGGCGGACCGCGATCCTCGACAATTTCTGCTGGGGACGCTGCGACGATCCGCGGCAGCTCGGCGGCCTCGTGCGGGCCTGCCAGGCGTGTTACGACGCGGCCGTCGCGCTGGGGTTGCCGTTCATCTCGGGCAAGGATTCGCTCAATAACGAGTTCGCCCTGCACGCCGACGACGTCGAGTTGCTGCTCGAAACGCTGCGCGGGCTCGGCGGCGCGGCGCTGGCGACCCGGGCCGATCCCGAACAGGTGATCGCCGTCATCGAGCGCCAGGTGCGCCAGACCCGGCGGCTGAGCATTCCCGGAACGCTGCTCGTCAGCGCCGTCGCACTGATCGACGACGTGCGCCGTTGCGTCACACCCGACCTCAAACGGGCCGGCGAGGCGATCGTCCGGGTCGGCGGGCTCGAAGCGGTGGGGTTCGATCTCGACCAGGCCGGGCGGATCCACCACGCCGTCGCCGACGCCATCGCCGGCGGGTGGGTGAGCGCCTGCCACGATTGCAGCGACGGCGGCTGGCTCGTGGCGGTCGCGGAGATGGCCATCGCCGGCCGGCGCGGCGCGGTGCTCGACGAACTCGGCGAGGACGAGCTGCGGCCGGCAGCCTGCTGCGCGGGATACGTGCTCGCAACGCCGGACGCCGACCGGCTCGCCGCGCACTGCGACCAGCGCGGCGTGGCGCTGCGCCGGCTCGGTGCGGCAACCGACGACGGCGTGCTCAGATGGAAAGGTCAGGAGGTGACGGTCGCTGCGCTGCGGTCGGCCTGGGGCTCGTAAAGAGCCACGCGAACAGGACGAAGCACGCGCCCGCCCCCACGGCCGGCCAGAAATAGACCCGGCCGTAGTCCACCACGCGCGTGCCGTCGGCCAGGACGCGCGTGAAATGATCGACCGCGGCCCCCGCCAGCAGGTTGCCCACCCATCCGCCCAGGCCGAACGTGAGCACCTGGTGCAGCGCCTGCGAGCTGGCCCGCACGTCCGGCGGCGAGATCTGGTCCACGTAGACCTGGCCCAACCCGAGCACGAACGCGAAGCACAGCCCGTGCAGGCCCAGCGATGCGACCACCAGCGGCCACGGTCCGCCGGCCGACCAGATCGCGAAACGCACCGCCCAGGCCGCCACCCCGATCAGAAACGTGGCCTTCAGGCCGATGCGCGTGACCACCAGCGCCAGCAGGAGAAACGCGAAGACTTCGCCCACCTGGCCCAGTGCCATCAGCGGGGCGACCTGCGCGTCCGACGCGCCCAGCGTGCGCAAGAACAGCCCGCCGAAGGGATACGCGAACGGAAGCCCCATCGCCAGCAGGAAGCTAACGAGCATGAAGACCACGTTCGAGCGGCCGGCCAGGATGCGCAGCGCGCCGGCGGCCGCCAGCCGCGGACTGTCCGGTCGCACGTCGGGCGGCGTGGCCGGCAGGGCGAGGCTGTAGCCGGCCAGCAGGACCGAGAGGAGCGCCCCGAGCCGCAGGGCGTCGGCGGTCGTCGCGCTGGCCGCCCCCGGCAGCCACGCCGGTCGAGAGAGCCAGAGCCACAACATCCCGGCGACGACGATCCAGCTGGCGGTTCCCCACATGCGCACCGGACCGAACTCGCGCTCGCGGTCGGCCAGGTGCCGAAAGACGATCAGCGTGCTGAGCGAGAGCGTGGGCATGTAGACCAGCGAGTTGAGCAGCAACAGGAGCAGGATCAGGTGGAAATCGGTCGCCGACGCCGCCAGCCAGAGCGTGACCGCGCCGATCAGGTGGGCCAGCAGCAGGACGAGCTGGGCGGGCATGATGCGGTCGGCGAGTTGTCCGCCCAGCCAGGGGGCCAGAATCGCGGCCAGCGCCAGCATGGCGTAGATCGCCCCGATCTGCGAGCCGCTGAAGTGGAGGTCCTGGAGGTGCAGGGGCAGGATCGGAACCCACGCGCCGCGAATCGCGTGTTCGAGGAACAACATGATCGACAACACGACCACGCGCCCCCGCGGCGTGCGGCGGCCCGGCGCCAATCGAGGGTACCTGCCCGAATCATCCATCGGATACGCAACGAATCCGCATGTCTAGGGGGGCCCGGCGTCTGCGACCGGACGCGCTTCGACGACCGGCGGCTCGGTCGCGTCGCCGCCGGACGGGCGCTCGGGCGGTTCGTTCGGCGGCGGCAGCGGCGCGGGTTTCTCGCGCAGCAGCCACCAGATCACCGGCCCCCAGATCATCAGGGTACCCAGCGCGCCGATGACGACGATCAGGATGTCGAGGGGCGTCGTGGTGTCCATGCGTATTGCTCGCGTGTGCGACTGTCATCCCCCGGGCGCCAGCCGCTGTCGGCTGGAACATTGCGTCGGGGGCGACGGATCGTTTTCCGCCGGTCGCCACCCGGTGTCACGGGCCGCGTGGGCTGAAGCCTGCCCGCGACCCCCGGCCCTACTTTCGGACGCTTCCCCTCCGTTTCGCAATAGCGAATGATAAACGGTGAATGCCGAATGGCGAATGGCGAATGCCGAATGCCGAATGGCGAATGCCGAATGGCTCTTCGGTGCCTCACCCCCTTCGTCCCCGCGTCCCTTGGCCTTCGTGCCTGTCCCTTGATCCCTCAATCCCTGAATCCCTCGATCCCTTGTTGAATGGCGAATGGCGAATGCCGAATGGCTCTTCGGTGCCTCGCCACCTTTGTC
>CAYRXN010000404.1:0-9293 GCA_964428275.1 uncultured Planctomycetales bacterium
GCCCGGCGCCCGCGTGTGGTTCCTGCACGCCCTGACCGGCGGGGAGTGGCTGCTGGAGCTGTATTTCCGCGTGCCGCGGGGCACGTTCGACTGGCGCGCGCTCGACGCCGAGCTCGGCTTGCTCACGCTCGACGAGCGCGAGAGCCAGGCGACCTACGGCCACTGGTCGCGGGTGGACGTGCGCCGCCGCCGGGACGGTTTCGATGCGGTCGTGGTGTACGCGCACGACAAGGCCGAGATCGACACGCCGGCGTTTCGGCGGTTCATCCGCAAGGCGGTTCGCGCGTACCTGGCGGGTGTGGGCGGCCGGTGAGCCTGGCGCGCGGCGTCTACCGGGGTGACTTCTCGATCAGGCGCAGGCGGGTCGGCGGCTCGCCGGGCTTGTTGTCCACGATGATCTTGCGCACCTTCGCAAAGACGCGCTCGAAGGTCTGCAACCGCAGCCGGTCGGCGGTGACGCGCGGTGCGCGGCGGTACTCGGCCAGAAGTTTGAGGAAGGAATCCGCCGCGGCGCGGGCCTCGGCCAATCGCTGCTCGCGATAGGCCTTGGCCTGTTCGACCATCTTGACGGCGTCGCCGCGGGCGCGGGGGAGAATCCGGTTGGCCTGGGCGATCGCGCGATCGACGGCCCGTTCGCCGTCCTTTTTGGCGCTGACCACTTCCTTGAACGCGGCGATGATGGCCCGCGGCGGATCGATCGAATCGAGGTTGGTCGCGACGAGGTGAACGCCGCAACCGTACTTGTCGAGCAGCGTCTGGGCCCGGGTGCGGACGACCGTTTCGAGCTGCGATTTGGCGGAGGTAAGGGCGTCGTCCACGCTGAGCCCGCCGAGCTCCTCGATCAGGGCGCCTTGCACCGTGACGCGCACGAGCTCGTCGGGGTCGCTGCACGCGTACAGGTAGGCCACCGGGTCGATCACCTGGTACTGCACGGCCATCGTGACCTTCAGGATGTTCACGTCGCCGGTGAACATGTCGCTGGCCGGGCTGGCCTGCATCGCCCACAGTTCGCCGCGCGCGATCGCCTCGCGCAGTTTCGGCGTCATGCCCACCATCAGGCGGCGGACCTCGGTGGTCTTGGGAATCTCGACCCGGCAGATCGGCCAGGGCGGCGCGTAGTGCAGGCCGGGCGCCACGCCGTAAGGCGGCCGGCACTGCGCCGCGGGCACTTTGCCGAACCAGCGCACGACGCCGCGCTGATCGGGCTGGACGAAGTAGAACCCGCTCAGCGCCCAGGCGGCCAGCGCGACCAGCGCACCCGCCGCGACGAGCCTGGTCCGCCGCCGGCGGACGGGCTCAGTTTCCGACGGGTTGACTGGCGGGGTGGCGCTCATCGGGAACCTCCGCAGTACCGCTGCGAACCGGCGCGGCGCGGTTCAGCAGCCGCAGGAACTCGCTGTCGGACGACAGAATCAGCGTCGTCGATTCGTCGAAGGTCTTTTCGTATGCCTCCAGCGTGCGCAGGAACTCGTAGAAATCACGATCCTGGTCGAACGCTTCGGCGTAAATGCGGGCCGCTTCGGCATCGGCGGCGCCGCGCGTCTTGGTGGCCACCTCCTGCGCCTGGGCCAGAATCTCGTCCCGCGCGCGGTCGGCCTGCGCGCGAATCTCCGCCGCCTTCTGCTCGCCTTCGGAACGGTAGCGCGCGGCGATCGTTTCGCGTTCGGCCCGCATCCGGTCAAAGACGTTGCGGCGGTTCTGGTCGGGGAAGTTGAGCCGCGAGATGCGCACGTCCACGACCTCGATGCCGTAGTCCGCGACGCGCTGCTGGCAGCGTTTGAGAATCTCCTGCGTGAACGGTTCCCAGCCGCGGCGCTGCGCGTCGGTGGAGATCAGCACGGAAAAGTCGGTCCGGCCCAGGGCCGAGCCCAGTTCGGAGAGCACCACGTCGCGCAGCCGGGCCTCGGCGCTGGCGCGGTCGCCCATCGTCTTGAGGAAGCGCAACACGGCCTGCGGTTGCGGCTTGATCCGCCAGCAGGCAAACGTCGTGACGACGACGTTCTTGCCGATGCCCGATTGCTTGTCCTCGGTCAGGTATTCCTTGTCGGGCTGCCCCGGCGCGGGCGTTTCCAGGACCATCAGGCGGTTGTCCAGCCGCACGACGGTGTCGATCGGCCAGGGAAGTTTGAACCCCAGCCCCGGCTCGGTCCGCGTGCGCAGCGGATCGCCGAAGCGCGTCACGATCACGTACTGGGTCTGGTCCACGGCGAAAAAGCACGTGGAGCCCCAGACGAGCAGGCCGATCACGATGAGAAGTACGAGCCAACGCATTCGATGCCTTTCCTGCCGCGTTTGGCGTTTAGCGCATGTCCCCGCCGGTGGGCCACGGCACCGCCGCGCCCGCCCGCGAATCGATCATCCAGATCTCGACCTCGCTGCTGTTGGGGCCGGTCGTCTTGATGTACTTGCGGCGGCCCGGCAGCACGCGGCCGAGCATCTCGTAGTAGAGCCGGCGCCGGGTCACCTCGGGCCAGCGGCGGTACTGCGCGCGTAACGCCGAGAACGCCGCCGCGGCACCGCGGGCCTCGGCCAGCGCCCGGGCCACGTAACCGCTGGCCTGCTCCGTGAGTTTCCGCGCTTCGCCGCGGGCCTGCGGGATCACGCGGGCCTCGCGGGCCCGCGCCAGGTTGATCTGCGTGTCGCGGTCTTCGAGCGCCCCGGCCACGTCCCGAAACGCCGCGTGGACCTCGGGCGGGGCGTGCGCGTCGAGGAAGTGGAACGAGTCGATGCGGATGCCGCTGTGGTAGCCCCGCAGCCGCCGCCGGATCACCTCCTCGATCCGCCGCTCGCAATCCCGCCGGTCGCGGGTGAAGCCCCAGTTGATCGACTCCCCCCCCATCACCTCACGCAGCGCCGCCAGCGCCACGGCGCGGACGAGCGCCTCGCGGTCGGCGGTCGAATAGGCGTAGCGAACCACCTCGTCCGCAGCGGCCCCCCAGTGCACCGTGGCCTTCACGTCCGCGATGTTCTCGTCTCCGACCAGGATGAGCGCTTCCTGGGCGACCTCGCTGCCGGCCGCGGCCCCCGGCGGACTGGGCCGGTACCCCAGCGTAAGCCGACGGACCCGCTCGACCGCGACCCGGTCGATCCGCTCGAAGGGCCGGGGCCAGGCGTAGTGCAATCCCGGCGCCAGGTCGCTGCGGACGATCCGCCCGAACCGCCGCAGCACCCCCACTTCGCCGGGTCGCACGATCGCCAGCCCCGAACCGGCGTACCAGAGCGCCGCGACCACGACCGCCGTCCCGGTGACGCTGGCGGGCGTCACGGGCACCGGCAGGCGCTTGTCCAGCCAGTCCAGCAACCGCCCCCCGTAACGCTTGCGCCGAACCGTGAAAAAGCCCAGGACGACGAACACCGCGGCGCCGAGGTTCTTGAACCAGAGCGGCACCAGCGGCTCGTCGAACGCCCGCACGCCCAGCGGAATCGAACTGCTGGCGACCAGCACGTCGATCAGCCAGCCGGAGAGAATCGCCACGACCGCGATCACGGTCAGGTAGACGATGATCGTCCGGCGGCCGAGCTGTTTGTAGAGCACGCCGATCGAGCCGATGTTCGTCGCCGGACCGGCCAGCAGCAGCACCAGCGCCGCGCCCGGGCTCATGCCCTGTGCGATCAGCGCCGCCGCCACCGGCGTCGAGCTCTCCGCGCAGATGTACAGCGGCACGCCGATGACCAGCATCAGCAGCATCGCGATCCACGGGTTGCCGAACAACACCTGGAACGCCGAGGGCGGGACGTAGACCTGCAGCGCGGCGGCAACCACCACGCCGACGATGATCCAGCCGAAGATGTCGTCGAAGAGCTGGACGAAGGCGAAGCGCATCGCCTCGCGAAACGTCGGCCGCTGCTCGTCGAGCGGGTCCGGCGGCGGCGCGCCGGCGGCGGCGCCGGCCGGCTCACGTTTCGCCGAGCAGCAACTGCTTCCGGGTTCCTCGGCCCCGGCGGCCGCAGAGCGGGCGGCGACCTCCCGCTCGTACTCGCGGCGGTCGAAGATGTTCTCGATGAAGCCGGCGGTGACCGCGGTGATACACGCGGCGACCGGCCGGGCGATGGCCATCAGCGGGCCGAGCAGCGAGTAGGTGAGCAGCACCGAGGTGACACTGGTTTCCGGCGTCGAGATGAGAAACGAGAGCGTCGCCCCCTTGCTCGCGCCGCTCTTGCGCAGGGAAACGGCCGCCGGCAGCACGCCGCAGGAGCACAACGGCAGCGGGGCCCCGACGAGGGTGGCCAGGAAAGCCGATCGCGGCCGGCGCTGGCTGAGCCAGCGGATCGCCCAGCCGCCGGGCAGCCACATCCGCATCAGGCCGGCGATGAAGAAGCCGACGAGCACGAAGACGGCCGTGTCGCAGAGGATTTTCCAGCTAAGCGCCCACATGGCGGATTCCGTCGATTGCGACCCGAGGACCGGCGGCGGCGAAGACGGCAGGCGGGATCAGCGTGGCTCGGGCTGGGCGAGGACGGCCGCCGCGGCCTCGACCGTCGGCGGCGCCGGCGCGACGACGGCCTGGGGCGCCTCGTGCAGGGCGGTCGTGGCGCCGCGTCCCATCGTCATCAGACGATTGGGGTAGAACATGAACGCCAGCAGCAGGAACCCGCACAACAGACCTCCCATCAGCGGCGCCTGACGTTCGCTCGGCTCGGCCGGCTCGTCGGTTTCGTAGAGCAGCACCGCCGCGATGACCCGCAGGTAGTACGCCGCGGCGACGGCCGAGTTCAGGACCGCGATGATGACCAGTGCGATGATCCACTTGCCGTGGAGATCGACCTGGTTGGCCGTCGCCAGGGCGCTGCCGAACAGCGACAGCTTGCCCCAGAAGCCCGGCGTAGGCGGCAGGCCCATGAGCGTAAACATCGCCAGAGCCAGAAGCAGCGCCAACGAGGGATAATATCGGAGCAAACCGGCCACGTCCCGCAACGTTTCCGCCGGGCGGCCCTTGCGGCGCAGGACGCCCAGGATCGCAAACGCGCACAGGTTGGCGATGCCGTAGATCACGACGTAGTAGAGCACCGCCGCGGTCCCGTCGCCGATAATTCCGTCGCCCAGCGGGCCGGCGAGGATACCGACCAGCATGTAGCCCGAGTGGGCGATACCGGAATAGGCCAGCAGCCGCTTGATGTTGGTCTGCTGGAGCGCCAGGACGTTTCCGACGGTCATCGTGACCGCCGCGACGATCCACAAGATCCAAAACAGCGTTCCGCCGGTGGTGTCCCATCCGACGAGGCTGATAATGCGGAAGATGGCCAGCAGGCCGGCGGCCTTGGGTACGAACCCCAGCAGCCCGGCGACCGGACTCGCCGCCCCCTGGTACACGTCCGCGATGTAGAAGTGCAGCGGCACCGCCGCAATCTTGAACAGCACGCCCAGAAACGACAGCAGGAGTCCGACGACCGCGACCGCGTGGGCCGGCGCGGCCGGATCGGCCAGGGCATCGACCACGCGCCCCACCGCGTCCGCGTCGAGCGTCGCGCCGCCGATGACGCCGTAGAGGTAGCTGAAGCCGAAGGCCGTCAGCGCCGCGGCCAGCGCGCCGAGGAAGAAGTACTTGGTGGCGCTCTCGACCGCGCGGGGGTTCGCGCGGCTCAGCGCGATCATCACGTAGGTGGGGATGCTCACCAGCTCGAGCGCGAGGAACAGAATCACCAGGTTCGCCGCCGACGCGACCAGCATCACGCCCGCGAGCGAGAAGAGCATCATGGCGAAAAACTCGCCGCGGTCCTCGTCGCGCGGACAGGCCCAGCTCACCAGCGTGATCAGCAGCCCGAGCAGCAGGGTCATCATCCGCGTGAACGTGCTGAGGCTGGTGAAGGCCAGGCCGCTGGTGATCGTGGCCGCGTCCCCGCCCGCCGGCATGCCGACGCCGACGCACACCATCACGAACGCCGCGGCCAGCGTCACGAGCGTGATCCAGGTGACCGCCTGGCGGGCGGAATGCCGGGCCGCCTGACCGACGATCAGAACGGCGCAGCCGACGACCGACAGCAGGATCTCCGGCCACAGCGACGACATCGAAACGGCGGCGGTCACGGTCGGCACTTCTGGAACCCTCCTGCCACCTCCGGCGTGTTCGCGTTCGCGGCCGGCCGGCCGCGGACGGCCGGCCCCCAATGCACCACCTGCAGAGCACTCGCCTGCGCCGGTGGTCCGTCTCGCATCTCACCGGCGGCCCCGCCCGGCGTGGCCGGTCCCCGACGCGACGCTTCGGGCGCGATCGAATCCGGACCGGGTCGCAGCGCCGCAGGCGGCCCGGCGGTGGGCTGCTCAGCCGGCGCGCCGGGCCCGGCCGGCGCCGTCACCGCGGCGACGCGCTGCATCACGTTCGCGTCGAGCGCCGGGTCGAGCGAGTCGGTGATGATCCGGGGAAAGACCCCCAGCGCCACGACGGCGATCGCCAGCGGCACCAGGATGGCGATTTCGCGCCCGGTCAGATCGGGCGTCAGGCCGGCGGACGTATCGGGCGTTCCGGGCGGCTCGTTGACCGGACCGAACAGCACGCGACCGGCCATGTACAGCATGTAGATCGCCCCGAGCAGGATGCCGCTGGCGCCGACGACGCCGAAGATCGGCCCCAGCGTGGTCGAGTTGTACGCCGCGAAGAGCACGGTGAACTCGCTGACGAAGCCGTTGAGGCCGGGCAGGCCGATGCTCGAGAGCACGAACAGCACGAGGAAGAACGTCATGATGGGCATCTTGCGGGCCAGGCCGCCGAGCCTGTTCATGTCGCGCGTGTGATAGCGCTCGTAGATCATGCCGACGACGAGGAACAGCGCCCCGGTGCTGATGCCGTGATTGATCATGTAGAGCACCGAGCCGCTCAGCCCGAACGGCACGAGGCTGAACATGCCCAGCATGCAGAACCCCAGGTGCGACACCGACGAGTAGGCCACGAGTTTCTTGACGTCGGTCTGCACCCAGCAGCACAACGCGCCGTAGACGATGCCGGCGATCGCCAGCCAGCCCATCACCGTGGCCCACGCCACGGCCCCGGCCGGCACCAGCGGAAGGCTGAACCGCAGGAAGCCGTAGGTACCCAGCTTCAGCAGCACGCCGGCCAGCAACACCGAGCCGGCGGTCGGCGCCTCGGTGTGCGCCAGCGGCAGCCAGGTGTGCAGCGGGAAGAACGGCACCTTGATCGCGAACCCGCAGAAAAACGCCACGAACAGCAGCGATTGCTCGGCCGTGCTCAGACCGCTCAGCGTCGAGAGCACGTGCAGATCGAAGTTGATGACGCTGGTATGGGTCAGTTCGGCGGCGCGGATCGCCAGGTAGAGAATGCCGGCGAACGTGATGACGCTGCCGACGAAGGTGTAGATGAAGAACTTGTTGGCCGCGTAGCGCCGCTCCGCCCCGCCCCAGATGCCGATCAGGAAATACAGCGGCACCAGCGTGAACTCGAAGAAAATGTAGAACAGCAGCAGATCGCGGGCGACGAACACGCCGAACATGCCCGCGGTCAGGGCGAGAATCCACGCGTAGTATTCGCGGATGCGGTGCCTGATGGCGGTGAAGCTGCACCAGACCGCCAGCGGCACCAGCAGGCCGGTCAGCGCCACCAGCGGCGCGCTGATGGCATCGAGCGCGACGTGGTAGGCGATGCGCAACCCGCCGACGGCCTCGTGGCCGACGACGATCCAGTCCGCGGAAGTCTCGCCCAGCAGGTCCGCCGAGGGCGCAGCGAGCCACAGCGGCAGCGCGATCAGCAGCACGGCGGCGCCGACCGCCAGCGCGATCCGCGGCGCGAGCGCCTCGCGCCGCTCGGGCAGCGTCCAGACGACGATTGCCGCGATCAGCGGCAGGAACACCAGCAGGTTGACACCGAGTGCAGCCATCGCGTTGCTCCGGGGATCAACCCCCGGCAGCCTCCATCCAGCGCCAGATCAGCACCAAGGCCGTGACCCCGATCGCCATCCCGAGCGCATAGCCCTGCACCGCGCCGTTCTGGATCAGGCGCAGCCCCGCGCCCAGCCCGCGCGGCACGGCGGTCACGACCCAGATCAGCCCATCGATGCCGTTGCGGTCGATCGCGAAACACAACCGGCCGAGCCCGTACAGCGGTCGCACGAAGGCCCGGTCGTAGAACTCGTCCATGTAGTACTTGGCGTTCCAGACGCTCCACAGCCTCCCGAGCAGCACGCTGTCCGGGTCGAGCCGCGGGGCGCTGCCGAAGCGCAGCCAGGCCAGCGCGATCCCGCCGACCGCCAGCAGGCCGGAGAGGTACATCAGCCAGAGGCCGCCGCCGGCGTGGGCGTTTTCATCGACGATGATCGTGCTGCCGTGCAGGTAGTGGTGGAAGGCCCCGTGCGGCTGGAGGAATCCCAGGAAGCTGTGCGAACCGCCGGTCAGCGTCACGCCCAGATAGCCCGCGAAGACCGCGCCGACCGCCAGCACGTACAACGGCACGGTCATCACCTTGGGCGACTCGTGCGGATGCTCGCCGGCCTCGTCGGGCAGGCGGGTCGGCCCGTGGAAGCACATGAAGTACATGCGGAACGTGTAGTAGGCGGTCAGCGCCGCGGTCGCGAGCATGAGAACGCCCACGACCGGGTGGAACCGGAACGAGGCGTGGACGATCTCGTCCTTGCTCCAGAAACCCGCCAGCAGCGGGAAGCCCGCCAGGGCCAGGCAGCCGACCAGCATGGTGTTGCGGGTATGCGGCAAGATGCGCCCCAGGCCGCTGAACTTGCGCAGGTCGATGATGTGTCCCATCTGGTGCATCACGCTGCCGGCGCCGAGGAACAGCAGGGCCTTGAAGAACGCGTGCGTGTAGACGTGGAAAATGCCCGAGTCGGGCGCCCCGCACCCCAGCGCGACGAACATGTAGGCCAACTGGCTGATCGTCGAGTAGGCCAGGATGCGCTTCATGTCGAACTGGGCCATCGCCATCGTGGCGGCCATCACCGCCCCGATCACCCCCAGCACGACGATCACGTTCAGCGCCGTCTGCGAGGCCATGAAGATCGGGCTGCACCGGGCGACCATGTACACCCCCGCGGTGACCATGGTGGCCGCGTGGATCAGGGCCGACACCGGCGAGGGGCCTTCCATCGCGTCGGGCAACCAGACGTAGAGCGGGAACTGGGCGCTCTTGCCCAGCGCTCCGCACAGCAGCAGCAGCCCGATCGTCGTGATCTGCCCCGGCGCGAGCTGGTTGATGTAGTGAAACACGACGGCGTAGTCGAACGGGTTCTCGCCGGCGTGCGTCAGCGGTTTTATGAACATGTAGATCGAGAAGATGCCCAGCGCGAAGCCGAAGTCGCCGATGCGGTTGACGATGAAGGCTTTCTTGGCCGCCGCG
>CAYRXN010000405.1:0-3385 GCA_964428275.1 uncultured Planctomycetales bacterium
GAAACCGGTGGCGCATCTCCGTGGCGCCTTGCTCGAGCTTGTTTTCGACCGGCGGAATGAATACGCGGTCGCCCGGTTCGAGGATGTGCGGGTGGACGCGCTGCTGGCGCAGCGCGGCGTTGGCGGGATGGTTCCAGATCTTCTCCCAGCCGGGCAGCCCATGCTCGTCCGCCAGCCGCCCGAGCCAGTCACCCTCGGCGACGGTCAGCCACTGCCCCGCCCGGCCCGCCGCCGGGCCGGCTGCCCCTTGCGCGGCCTCGACCGCCTCCCCGAGACGGTCGGAAAGCCCGCTCGCCGCCCCGCCGGCACGGTCAAACGCCCCCCGGGCCTGGGCCGCGGCGCCCCCGAGCGCGTCGCCGGCCTGGCCGGCCAGCTCCTGCGCCTGCCCCGCGGCCTGCCGGGCCTGCTGCGCGGCACCGTAGATCGCGTCGCGTGCCCGGGTGTAATAACTTCGCACCTGCGCCTCGACGGCCGCCACCTGCTGCATCTTCTGTGCGATGGCCTCGCCGGCGCGCTGCCGCACGGCCTGGGCCTGGTCGGCGGCGGCGCGCGCGGCCCCCTGGGCTGACGACGCCACGCTGCCGACATCTTGTGCGATACCCTGAAGGGACATGGCTAGCGTCTCCACCCTTCCTTGTCGAGCCGGGGGAAGTTGATCTCGCAGCTACCCGGCTTGATCCCGTTGACGCGGGCCAGCCCGTTGGCATCGAGCCGGCCGTACCTCTTGCGGCCGTTGGGCAGCACGAGCTCGTATCGTTCGAACGGCACGGGCCGACCCTCGTCGTCGACGAGCTCGATCTCGATCCAGGATTGCTCCTGTTCCCGTTCCTGCTCCTCGTGCTCGACGGCGATACGTTCGGTTTCGATCACCTCGTGCGTCGCGGGCGTTTGCTGGTAGGTCACGTCGTGGCCCGGGTCGCCCTTGTCGGCCTGGTCGGGCTGCTTGAGGGGCTCGGCGATCACGACCGGGACGTGCACGCCGGGCGCCCCGCCGCTGTTGAGGTTCAGCAGCGTGCCGTTGATCGACACGCCGGCGGGGTTGAGCACGACGAAGTTCCCGCCGCACTTGAGCGTGATGCCCTGCGGGGATTCGATCACCAGGGCACCGCCGGACTTGAGGCCGCAACTACCGGAGATCTCCTGCGTGAGGTTGCCGCTGATCGTGACTTTCTCGTCGCCCTTGACCTCGCGGCGCACGTTGCCGCCGACTTCTTCGAGCAGGTCCGTGGCGATCTTGCGATGCACGGCGTCGCCGACGCGGACGAACTGCTTGCCGCCGACTTCGAGGTGGTGCTGGCTGCCGACCTTCTCGACCCGGGCGTCCTCGCAGCGCACGTGCAGGTCCTTCTGGGCGAAGATCATGATCTGCTCTTCGCCCTTCTTGTCCTCGAAGCGAATCTCGTTGGTCCCGCCGCCGCCCGGCGAGCTGTTGGTCTTGATGCAGCTTACGGTCTTCTTGTCGGGCAGGCTGTACGGCGGCATCTGGTCGTTGTTGTACACCCGGCCGGTGACGATCGGCCGGTTGGGATCGCCCTCGAGATACTCGACCACGACCTCCTGGCCGACCCGGGGCAGGAACATGATGCCGTACTGGCCGCCGGCCGACCCCTGACTGACGCGGGTCCAGCGCGAGCTGTTCTCGTCGTACCTGCCGTCGCGGTCCCAGAAGTACTGCACCTTGACCCGCCCGTACTTGTCGGTGTAGAGCTCCTCCCCCTGCGGGCCCACGACCACCGCGGTCTGGCTGCCGTGGATGCGCGGGCGCGGCGTCCGGCGCGGCATGCGGTAGGGCACCTCGGCGGGAATGGTCCGCACGCGGGCCTCGTATTCGAGCCCGACCGTCCCGCCGGCTTCGTCCTGGGCGCTCTGTCCCTGGCGGGCGCGGTGCACGATCTCCGTGACGAGGTATTCGCGGTTGAGCGCCTCGACCGGGTGTTCCTTGAGCGTGAACTTGTAGCCGGGCAGCAGCGTCCGCACGGCGGCGCGCATGGTCTGGACGGCCCGGTTGCACTGGAACTCCTCGAGCCGGACCTTGGCGAGCCGCTGCCCCACGTCGCGTTCCTGGTACCCGCCGGGATAATCGGCGAACTCCAGCGAGGTGAACCGGTCGGCGGTTTGCTGGGCGAGCAGCTTGTCGGCGGGCTTGCGGAAATCATGGTCGCGAAGCGTGACCGCTCCCGGCTGGATCGCCCGGCCGTCGCGCAGCTCGAAGATGAATTCCTGGTCTTCGTCCGTCACCATGCCCGTGCGCGTGCGGAAGGCGTACTCCGACTCGCCGGGGGTCTGGGTGTGGGCCACCGGGCTGTCGCCGATGACCATGACGTGGCGATCCTCGGCGTGCTCGAAGAAGAAGAACAGCCCCTCGTCCTCCATGATCCGCCTGATGAAGTCCATCTCGGATTCGCGGTACTGTACGACGTACTCGTGGGCGGTGTACGTACCCTGCGTCGCAAAGCGGTAGCTCTCCGGGTCGAGGCCGGAATCCTCCAACACCTGGCGAATGATGCCGGGAGCGGTCATGTCGGCGCAGTTGCTCTCCTGGAAGATGCGGCAGCGGTGTCGCTGCGTGAGCAGCCAGTGGGCGGGCACGATCTCGGCGGCGTAGTAGCTCAGCGACGAGCCTTCGCCGGAGCGTTCGAAGAGCCGCACGATCCCGTTGACGTAGCGATCGCCGGCGCCGCCGCGGATTCTCAGTGTGCAGGGCTGCCCGACGAGCTGGTCGAGGTCGATGTCGCGGTCGTCGGAGCACAGGAACACGCGCAGGCGAAAGAGGCGGCCGATGCCCTCTTCGCCCTCGAACCCGGTGACCTTGAGATCCTCGGTGGAACGGTCGGCGACCTGGAACGTGAAATCCGCTTCCGAAGCGGGGCGCGATGGCTGCGAGGCCATGACGGCACCTCCTGAAATCGACCCGTACTGCGCGATTCGCAAACGGGGCCCGTAGCATCGCTTGCGCTGCGAATCATGAGGTGGGAACCCAGTCAATTTGTAGCTCGACGCGGGTCCGAAGTCAACCAAATCACGCCTCCGCATCAACTACCACAGGTGGCTTGCTCACAAGCGAGACGCCTGTGCCACCCTTTGGCTGCGGCCGAGGCCGCCCGGTGCCGCCCTTCTGCCCCTTGTCGTCTGTTCGCCTCTTGACCCGCATCGCGCGGGGGCGATTCGGCGGCGTCGCCTTCTGGCCTGCGAGCCGCTCGGTTATAGTGCGCCCCTGGCACGCGAGCCTCACGACGGGGTACCGAAACTACCCTCACACGGAAAGCAGGTGGAACCGAATGAAAGCGCGACTCATGCAGTGCTGCGCCCTGGCGGCAACCCTCATGCTGGCCAGTCTGGCGGCCGGCGACGACAAACTCCCCCAAGACCCCCGCATCCTGACGGG
>CAYRXN010000406.1:0-3322 GCA_964428275.1 uncultured Planctomycetales bacterium
CCGGCGATCTCATCCGCGGCGCCGGCCTGGGCGGGATGACGGTACGCCGACCGGACCCGCGGCAGCGCCGGCGGCGCATTATCCTGTCGGGCACGCAGGTCAGATGTCCCCGTGCCGACCACGATCATCAGCAGCACCCCGGCAAAGCGGGGTCGCCGCCGAGAAGGCCGTCCGTGCTCGCCGTTGGGCTGGTGCCTCATGAATGCTCCGTGCCCGCGATATCCGATGACCGGCCAATCGTACCCAGCGGCGGCGCGTTTGTGTAACCTGTCCCGGCTGCCGGCGGAACCCCCGTCCGATGGCCACGGCCGCGCAGCTTCGACAGAGGCCGACGCCGGCACCTTTCTTGCTTCGTTGCAGCGGCGCCGCCGTGGTGCGGTTTCGAATAATCCCCTCTTGGGGCAGAATAGACAGTTGTGAATCCCGAGCACGCCGCCCCACATCCTGAGCCAAGCGCTGCCGCCGCCGGCGAGCCCGAGCGCGTCGCCGGCGTCTTGCGCGACGTGCTGGGCGCGCTGATCGACGGCTACGGCCGGCAGGGCGGCGCCGCGTCCGGGTCGCCGATCGCCGGCAGCCGGGCGGAATTGATCCTCGCGGAAGCGGCCCTGCGTCACGCCTGCGTGCCGCCCGCCGCCCGGCCGCCGCAACTCGCCGTGCTCGGTCCGACCCAGACCGGCAAGAGTACGGTGGTGAACCTGATCGTGGGCCAGCCGGCGGCGCGGGTCAGTCCGCTGGCCGGATTCACCGTCGCGCCGCAGGGGTGGCTCGTGGGCGCGGCCGAGGATGCCGAAACGTGGACCGGCGCGTTGCTGCCCGGCTGGACCCGTCGATCGCCGAACGAACTCCGCACGGGCGCCGCGCGGCGGGAAGCCGCGCCGGAACCGGTCGGCGAGTACGCGTTGGCTCGGCTGGACGCGGCATCCACCCCGCCGGCGGGATTGCCGGACTGCGTCGTCTGGGACACCCCCGATTTCGACTCGCTCGCCGCGGGCAGTTACCTGGCCGGCGTGCTCGAAATCGCGGCGCTGGCCGACGTACACGTCGTCGTGTTGAGCAAGGAGAAATACGCCGACCTGTCAGTCTGGGAGGTCCTGTCCCGACTGGCCCCCCTTGGCCGTCCGCTGGTCGTGGTGCTCAACAAGCTGCCCGAAGCCGCCGGCCAGACCGTCACGGCGGCCCTGCGGGAGCGGCTGGCGGATATCGGCGGCGCGTACGCCCACGCTCCGATCGTCTGCCTCGACTACCTGCCCGGCCTGGGCGCCTCGCGCGACGCCGAGGTGCTGCCCGAGGTGTGGGAACTGCGCGACGCGGTCGGCACGCGGCTCAAGGCATCCCACGCGCAGCGCCGAACCCCCGGCGTGCGGGCCTGCATCGCGACGCACTGGGAAAAATGGACCGGGCCCGTCGAGGCCCAGGCCGCCGCGATCGACGCCTGGCGCGAGCTTGTCGCCGGTACGCTCGCCGAGGCGGCCCGGACCTACCAGCGCGACTTCCTCGACCACCCGCAGCGCTTCGATACGTTTCGCCGGGCGACGGTGGAATTGCTGCGGCTGCTCGAACTGCCCGGGATCGGCGGGCCGCTGAGCCAGGTGCGCGAGGTGTTGTCCTGGCCGGCCCGCAAGCTGTTCGCGGCCCGCCAGGCCTGGGCCGCCCGGCGCATCCGCGGACAGAGTGCCCTGCGCGGCCTGGGCAGCGAGGAGGTCGTGCTGTTCGAACTGATCGAGCGTCTCCTCACCACGCTCGAACGCGACGCGGCCCGGCGGTCCGACCCGGCCCTGCCCGGATCGGCCGTATGGCGGGCGATCGCCCGGCGGCTCGATCAACACCAGGCCCGGCTGCGCATGACGTTTCAGCAGGCCGCCCGCACGCAACGCGAAGCGTTCATCCCCCAGATCCACGCGACCGCCGGCCGACTCTACGAAACGCTGCGCGCCAAGCCGCGATTGCTCAACACGCTGCGCGGCGCCCGGGCGACCGCGGACGTGGCCTCGGTGATGATGGCGATCAAGCTGGGCGGGCTGAACCTCAACGATCTGCTGTTCGCCCCGGCGATGCTCGGGCTGATGTCGATGCTCACCGAGGGCGCGCTCGGGTCGTACATGACCCGCGCCGCCGCCCAGCTCAAGGCCCGGCAGCTCGAACACGTGCGCACCAGGCTGATCGACGGCGTGTTCGCGGGCGAACTGCACGCGCTGGCGGCCGGGCTCGAAGGAGAGGGGCTCTTCGCCATCACGCGCGGGCAGCTCTCCGCCGCCCGCGCCGCACTCGACGCCTGGGAGGGACCGGCCGATGGCTGAAACCTACGCCGCGATCGCCGCCCGCGCCCGCGACTGGTTCGCTGCCGCCCACGCGGCCGGCTGGCTGAGCGAAGACGATCGGCAGCGGCTCGACGCGCTCGAGGCCGGCAGCCCGGCGGACCTGTTCACCGACCAGCAGGCCCGACCGCTCGTGGTGGCCTTCTTCGGCGGAACCGGCGTCGGCAAGAGCAGCCTGCTCAACCGGCTGGCCGGAGAGAGCATCGCCCGCACCGGCGTCGAGCGCCCCACGTCGCACGAGGTGACGATCTACGTACACGAGTCGGTCCGGCTCGCCGCGCTTCCGCCCGAGTTGCCGGTCGATCGCGTGCGCGTCGAGCGCCATCACGACGACGCCCGCCGCGACATCCTCTGGATCGACGCGCCCGACATCGACAGCGTCGAGCGCGAAAACCGGGCCCTGGCGCTGGCGTGGCTGCCGCACGTCGATCTGCTGATCTACGTCGTCAGCCCGGAGCGGTATCGCGATGACGTGGGTTGGCGCGTGCTGCGCGAGCGCGGCGAAAAACACGGCTGGCTGTTCGTGATGAATCGCTGGGACGAGGGCAGCGCCGCGCAGCGCGACGATCTGGTCCAGATGCTGGGCGAAGCCGGGTTCGAACAGCCGGTCGTGTGGTGTACCAGTTGCGCGCCCGCGCCGGCGGCGCTTCCCTCGCCCGACGAGTTTTCGCAAATCGAGGCGACCATCCGCGCGGTGCTCGACGAGCACGGCGTACACGAACTCGAACGCCTCGGCCAGCGCGGCCGGCTCGTGGAACTGCGCGCGGCCCTGCGCGCGGCCGCCGGGCACCTCGGCGATGACGACCTCTGGACACGAATCAGGACCACGACCGACGCGAGCTGGCGCAAGACACGCGGGGCGCTCGAGCAGGGCCTTGCGTGGCCGATTCGCGAGGCGGCCGGGCGCTTTGCGATCCGCCAGGGCGGCGTGGTCGGACGGATGATGCGCCAGGCGCTCGCCGCGACGCGCTCGGCCGGGGCGCTGGCCGGCGCTGCAACGGGCACAC
>CAYRXN010000407.1:0-2829 GCA_964428275.1 uncultured Planctomycetales bacterium
TCGACGACGGGCTGGGGCTCCACCCCGCCGCGACCGGGCTCAAGGAACTGTTCGACGCGGGACGCATGGCGATCGTGCAGGGCGTCGGCTATCCCAACCCCAACCGCAGCCACTTCACCTCGACCGACATCTGGCAATGCGCCGATCCGCGGATGCGCAGCCACGAAGGCTGGCTCGGTCGCTACTTCGACGCGCGCTGCAGGAAGGGACACGCCCCGCCGGAACCGATCGAGGCGATCGCCCTGACGCGCGAGGCGCCCTTTGCGCTGCAAGGCGCGCGCTTCGCCCCGCTGGCCTTCGAGAACGCCGAAGCCCTGACCTGGCGGGTCGGATCACGCGACGAGGAAGCAGCGGCCCTGTTCCGCCGGCTCAACAACGAGGCCGGCGGCCCCCCGCAGCCGCACAACCCGACCGAGGAGTTCGTGCAACGCGCCGGACTCAAGGCGCTGCTCGGGGCCGACGAAATCCGCGCCGCAGCCGGCGGCCGGCGCGCGGGCCGCGGCGGGCGGCGCGGCAGGCGGCGCAGCGCAGGAAGCGGCGGCGCCTTGGGCCGGTCACTCGAGACCGTCGCCAACATGATCGAGGCCGACCTGCCGACCAGGGTCTACTACGTGTCGATGGGCGGCTTCGACACGCACACCAACCAGGTCAGCCGGCACCAGACGCTCATGCGCAACCTCGGCGACGCGATGCAGCATTTCATCGAGCGGCTCGAGGCGGCCAAACTGCTCGACCGCGTGCTGGTGATGACGTTCTCCGAGTTCGGCCGGCGGGTCGAAGAAAACGCCAGCGGCGGGACCGATCACGGCGAAGCCGCGCCGATGTTCCTGTTCGGATCGCGCCTGCGGCCCGGCCTGCACATGCGCCATCCCGACCTGCGCCGGCTGCACCGCGGCGATCTGGCCTTCGGGTGCGACTTCCGCCGGGTCTACGCGGCCGTGTTGCGCGACTGGCTCGAGATCAAGCCCGGCCTGGTGCTCAAGGGCAACTTCGCGCCGCTGAAGATCATCCGGGCCTGAGCATTCCCCCGCCGGCTCGATGACGGTACAAATCGCGTTGCGGCCCACGCGTGTCGGTCGTCTCGGGGCCGCCGCGGCAGTTCGTGAGGGCCAGCATGATCCAACCACCCGATCCGCAACCCGAGCCGGCTGCGCAGCAGGAGGCCTACCGGGAGCTGGTCGCCAGCATGGTCGGCGAGCTCGAGGCGATCCGCGACCTGCCGCAGTTACCCGCGTTTGAGCAGACGCGCGAGCTGCCCCGGGAGTTCTTCGATCGTTGCGAGGCTTTTCTCCACGCCTGCGATCGGCTGATCGAGCTCGCCCTGTGCGCCAGCGGCGACGACGCGAAAATCCACTGCGCCAAGGGTTGTGCCAACTGCTGCATCGACCTCGTGCGCGGCATCACCACGCTGGAGATTGTGAACATCTATCACGAGGTGCGCCTCTGGAGCGACTGCAAGCAGCTCTTCGAATACCACCGCGATTCGGCCGAGCAGTTCTCCTACATCCTGCTCGAATGCGGCGGTCCGGGCGACGTGCCCGCCACCGGCGACGACCCGCGCGTCGCGGAAGCACACATGCGCTACAACACGCTGCGGCGGCCGTGCGGCTTCCTCGATCAGCAGAGCGGTACGTGCCGGATCTACGCGGTACGACCGCTGGCGTGCCGCTACTTCTTCAGCTTCGATCCGCCCGAGATGTGTACCCCGACGCACCCGCGCTACTTCCAGCGACACATTCGCACGGTGCATCTGCCCGAGCAGGTACACCACCTGCTGCGCGAGATCGAGCAGGCGTTCGGTTTCCGCCCGCTCAATTACCTTTCGGGTGCGTTCTGCCAGTTCACCGCCGCCACGATGCGCATCCAGCCCATCCGCGTGGTCTAGGTGCCGCGCTTCCGTGTGCATGAATCCGGTGAAACCCGGATCGTGCTGACCCCGCCCGCGGTACCGGTTTGCAACCGGCGGGAGCGAGAGACGGAGGCACGGAGGCACTGAGGCAACCGGGCGGGGAACAAAGCGATCGAGGGAGCAGCGTTGGCGGGCGTTGCTGGACGTTGCAACCCCCGGCGCGATAATGTGTCTCATGCGGGGGGCAGGCTGTCCGGGGGTGGGAGATGCGCATGGTTCCGGCAACGCCCGCGACGCGGCGGCGGATTCGCTTCATCAATCCCAATTCGCCGCTGAGCAACATCACCATGCCCGAGCTGATTCGCAAGATGACCTTCACGCGCAAGGCCATCTTCGCACCGACCGGTCTGACGATCTGCGCCGCCGTCACGCCCCGCACGTGGGAGGCGGAGCTCGTGGACGAGTGCGTGCTGACGCAACCGCATCGCCCGGCCGCCGACGTGGACATCGTCGGTATCTCCGCCATGACCACGCAGGCCCGCCGGGCGTACGAACTGGCGGACGCCTACCGCCGACTCGGCGTGACCGTCGTGCTCGGCGGCATCCATCCCAGCGCGCTGCCCGACGAAGCCCTCCAGCACGCCGACGCCGTCTGCAAAGGCGACGCCGAATCCACACTCCCGCACCTGATCGCCGACTGGGAGGCCGCGGCCCGGCGCGGCGACGATCCGCGCGCCGGGATCAAGTCCGTCTACGACTGGGCGCGCTATCCGCCGGCCCCGATCGCCACCCCGCGCAAAGACCTGATCGACCCCGCGGACTACCTGATCGCCAACCCGATCCAGACGACGCGCGGCTGCCCCCACCGCTGCAACTTCTGCACGACGCCCGGCGTGTTCGGCCACAAGTTCCGGCAGCGCGAGATCGGCGACATCGTCGAGGAAATCCGCGAGGCCAAGGAACGCCACAAGGCCTGGTGC
>CAYRXN010000408.1:0-16835 GCA_964428275.1 uncultured Planctomycetales bacterium
GCCGTGCCGTTGGCGGGGAAGTCGAGCAACCACCTGGTGTTCACGCCATCGACGCCGGTGGTCATGAGGAAGCCGTCGCTGTCGATGTAGTACCCGCAGTGCAGGTAGCCCGAGATCACGTACGCGATGTCGGACCAGCGCTTGCCTTCGGGGGGCTGGGGCACGCCGGCCCGCAGCGCCTCGGCCGGGTACGCGGGCGGCGCCCCGTCGATCTTGTTCAGCGCGTGGGTATGGCCGTGCAGGCGCGTGATGTCGTAGATGTCGGCGTGGCAGGCGCTGCACGCTTTCGAGCCGATATACGTGGCACCGTCGTTGGTCGGGTCGGTCGAGTTGTGGAAGACGGGCGGGCTGTTGGCGTCGGTCGGGTCGCAGTTGCAGGCGTTGGGCTCGCCGCCCGTGTCGGGGCAGCCCCCGGCGACCATCAGCAGCACGGCGCAGCCGGCGGCCAGCAGCCCCCGGCCGCAGTGTGAACGCGTTGGGCCTGAGATTCGACGCATCGGGTTTTCCTCTGCTGCTTGGATTCCTCGCACGCTCAGCGGTGGTGGCAGTGCGAGCACAAGTCCACCCAGTTGGCCCGCAGGGCCGCCTTGCGATCTTCCGGTACCGTGGCGCGGGCGCCCAGCTCACTGCCCGGCGGGAACAGGCCGGCATAATGCGGGTTGTGACACGAGTAGCACGTCACGATTTCGTGGCCGTCGCGGTTGCCCAGCGGCAGACGCGCCGGACGCCGACTGGGCTGCGAAGCCAGACGGGCGAGCTGCTCCGGCGAAGCGTCCACCTCGCGGCTCAACTCGCACATCAGCATCCACTCGCGGATCTTCGGCGTGACCGGCCGGTCCACGTGCCCCTTGGGCGACAAGTCCCAGTGTTTGCTGTGGCAGTTCAGGCACAGGTCCGACGTGTCGTTGCGCAGGTGCGGCTGGAACCGCCGCCGGCCGTCGGGCGGGATGTCCGGGCGTTTCGTGTGGCAGAACAGGCACGCGTCCTCGCGTACCCGTCCGCTGGCGTCGCGCTGCCGGTGGGGGCTGAAACGCTGGCCCACGTCGCCCTGGTGGCAGGTCGCGCAGTATTCGAGCCGGCGCTGCGGGTTGTACGCGCGCAGCAGCAGGGCGAATTCGCCCGGCGGTCGCCGGGCACCCTTGCGGCAGTGCGTGGACAGGTCGTGGCAGGTCAGGCAGGTGATCTGGCCGTCGTGCGTCGGCCAGCCTTCGGGCACCTTCACCGCTTCGGTCTGCGCCGGTCGGCCGATCGGGTGCGGGTCCGCCGGCGCGCCGATGCCGTCGTGGCACGAGACGCACAGCGTGTCCACCTCACCCGGTGCGATCGGCGCGAGCGCGCCGCCGCGCTGTTTGTGACAGGCGGTGCAGCGGTCGGACTTCCAGTGCGGGTTTTCCTTGACGCGGGCCGGGTCGGGCGGTTTCCACGCCGCGATCTGGGGCTGGCCCACGGCCGCCGCATCGGCCTGGACGTGTTCGGTGCCGAGCCAGGCGTAGACGCGCACGCCCGGCTGGTTCAGCTGTTCGGCGACGAGCACGTAGTATTTCGGTGCCGGGTCGGTCGGTGGGTTGAAATCGGTCTTGGGGATCGCGCGGGCGATGGCGATGCCGTTGGGCAGCGTCAACGCGCCGGTCCCGCTGCCCGGGTCGCCGAACGTCAGCAGGATGTTTCCCTCGGCGTCGAAGACGTGGACACGCTGCGCGAACGCATCGGTCACGAACACGGTTCCATCGGGGCCGACCGCCACGTCGCGCGGGCGGCCGAAACAACCCGGCGTGTCGCCGGCCTGGCCGATGATCCGCACGCACTTGCCCGAGCGGTCGAGTACCTGCACGCGGTCGTTGAGCATGTCCACGACGCACACGTTTCCGTCGGGCGTAAGCGCCAGCCCGCGCGGCTTGACGAACCGGCCCGGCTGAGTCCCGCGCCCGCCGATCGTGCGCACGTGCCTGCCCGTGTCGGCGGCGAAGACGTCGATGCGGTCGGCGGCGACGTTCGTGACCCAGATTTCGTTGCCGACCGCGAGTGCGTCGCCGGGGTGAAACGGCTCGGAGGGCAACGCGAAGGTGGCCGTTTCGCGGCCGTCGGGGCCGACCCGCACGACCGCGGCCGGCTCGCAGATCAGCCGGTGGCCGTCCTTGTCGAACGCGACGGCGCGCGGCTGTTCGAGCGGCGGATCGAACGAGGGCAGCGTCAGTCCCTGCCCGGAGCCGACCACCCACTGAAACACGGTGCCGAGCGTGGCGTCGCAGATCGCGATGGTCTGATCGGCCACGGCCACGTCAGCCGGGTTGGCGAGCATCAGCGGCGGGGGCGGCTCCGTGCCGAAGAGGAACATCGAGAGTTCGATTTGCCGCTCCGTCGGCGGCGGCTCGCCGCGGAGCGATCCGAGCGCCACGACGCAGGGTTTCTGCGGCTTGGGCGGGTAATCGCGCGCGCTGCGGCGCATCTGGATGCCGCCGTAGGGGGCCTCACAGCCGCCGGGCGGGAGGGTCAGCGCCGTCAGCAGCAACAGGCCCGCGGCGGTGCGCAGACGGCGCGCCCGCGGTCGGCCGGGACGGGCGGACGATTTCAGCGTCGATGACACGTCAAACATAGGCGGCTGCGCTCGTTGGAGACCTTCAACATCCCGGCATAGTCATAGGTGTTGTGCGCGTCGTGGCACGTTCCGCACTGAATGCGTCCCCCGGGCAGCGGCAGGCCCGCCGCCTCGACGACCGAACGCGGGTTGAAGTCCTTGCTCGGCGGGGGATAGAGAATCCCGACCGGATGGCTGCGCAAGCCGGTTGTTCCCAGCCGCGCGTTGCCCAACTGGTCGGCCACGGTGGTGGCATGGGCGGTGGTGTAGACGTCCGGGGCGGTGGTCCCGTCGTGGCAGCCCAGGCACAGCAGCGACCAGCCGTCGAGCTCGACCTTGCCCGTGCGGAAGGGACGCAGCGGCTGCACGAAGGACGCCCGCCGATCGAGCCGGGGGACCGGCGGCTCGGTAACGTGTGGCGTATGGCAGGGCAGGCACATGTTGCGTCCGTCCTGGCCGCCCTCGGTGAAGTCGTGCTTGCTGCCGATCAGCCCGCTGCGCAGCCGGCGGGCCGCGGGCGTTTCGAAGGGGGGCGGGGTCGGCGCGGTGGCGGCCTGCGCCGGCGCAGCCGGAGCGTCCGCCGCGGCGGCGGTTGAGGACGCCGGCTTGTCCTGGGCCATCAGGAGGGTTCCGGTTGCCGCGATGAGCAGGGTACCCCCCGCGAACAACCGCGTGAACATGGTGCGCCACCCACCTTTCATGGGGATGTCCTCCGCGTGCCGGTTGTCGATCGGGCCTGACTATACCATCCGCAGCGGAATGCACAACACGGCGGCGGCCGGAGCCGGGCGCAGGCGGGGACTCCGCGTGCGCCGGCGCCCGATTTCGAAGGACGGTCCCGCCGATGCTCGTGTCCCAGTGTGGTGGACGCTTCGGGCGAGGCCGTCTCGACGCATTTGCCGCCGCGAAGTATGCTCCGGGGGATGGACGCGATTCAGAAAACCAAGCTGATGGACGGCCGCGGGCTGGCCCGGCGGCTGCGCGAGCAGGCCCGCGCCAAGATCGAGCGGATCTGCGCCCGAACGGGCCAGACGCCCACGCTCGCGACGGTGCTGGTCGGCAACGACCCGGCCTCCGCCGCCTACGTCCGCATGAAACGGCGGCGCTGCGACGAGGTCGGGATGCGCTCATTGCTCATCGAACTGCCGGCGGACATCTCGACCGAGAAGCTGGTCGCCGAGGTCCGCCGACTCGGCGACGATCCGTCCGTACACGGCATCCTCGTGCAGCACCCCGTCCCGCGGCCGATCGACCGCCGGGCCGTGTTCGAGAGCATCCCCGTCGAAAAGGACGTGGACGGCGTCACGTCGGCCACGCTCGGCCGCGTGATTCTCGGCATGCCCGCGTTCGTGCCCTGTACGCCCCGCGGCATCATGCGGCTGCTCGACGAATACCACGTCGAACTCGACGGCGTCCACGCGGTCGTGATCGGCCGCAGCCCGATTCTCGGCCGGCCGATGGCGTCGATGCTCATCAACCGCCACGCGACGGTCACGCTGTGCCACTCGCGCACGCGGGCGCTGCCCAACATCGTGCGGCAGGCCGACGTGCTGATCGCCGCGGTCGGCAAGCCGCGTTTCGTCCAGGGCGGATGGATCAAGCTGGGGGCGGTCATCATCGACGCGGGATACAACGAAGGCGTCATCGGCGACGTCGATTTCGACACGTGCATCGAGCCGGCCTCGCTGATTACGCCCGTCCCCGGCGGCGTCGGCCCGATGACGATCGCCACGCTGATCGACCAGACCGCCGACGCGGCCGCGATGCAGCTGGGTGTCGAGGTGTGACGGAATGCAGGTGACACGCGACATTGCGAGTACGCGGCAGGCGGTGGCGGCGGCCCGCGCCGCCGGCCGGCGGATCGGGTTCGTCCCGACGATGGGGGCCCTCCACGCGGCCCACGTATCGCTCATGGAAGCCGCCGGAAGGGCCGGCGATTTCGTCGTCGTCAGCATCTTCGTCAACCCGACCCAGTTCGGCCCCGGCGAGGACTTCGAAGCCTACCCCCGCGACGAGGCGGGCGACCTGGCGGCCTGCACGCGGGCCGGCGTCGATCTGGTGTTCTTCCCGACGGTTGACGTGATGTACCCCGCCGATGCCGCGACGACGGTACACGTCGCCCGGCTGACCGACACGCTCTGCGGCCCGCACCGGCCGGGGCACTTCGACGGCGTGGCGACGGTTGTCACCAAGCTGTTCAACATCGTGCAGCCCGACGCGGCCTACTTCGGGCAGAAAGACGCGCAGCAACTCGCGGTGATCCGCCGGATGACGCGCGACCTGGACATGCCGATCGAGATCGTCGGGTGCCCGACGGTGCGCGAGCCCGACGGGCTGGCGATGAGCAGTCGCAACGCGTATCTCGACCCGGCCCAGCGGGCGCAGGCGACGTGCCTCTATCGCGCCCTGGAGCACGCCCGCGCCCGGATTCACGCCGGCCAGCTTTCACCCGAGACGATCACGGCCGAGATGCGCGCAATCGTGTGCGGTGCCGGTCCGTGTCAGATCGACTATATCAGCATCGTCGATCCCGACACGATGCAGCCGGTGCCGCGGATCGCCGGCCCGGTGCTGGTGGCGCTGGCCGTGCGGATCGGGCGCACGCGGCTGATCGACAACCTGACGGTGGACCCGCGGCAGGGCACGCAATAGGATTACGCAGCCGCGACCGCGCGGCGCAACGACAAGGACGGCGGCGCTTCGATGAAACCCATCATCTTCACCATCCCCGGCATCAACTGGCACGTGCCCGGCTACGGGTTGATGCTCATGCTGGGGCTGTTCATCTCGATCTGGTGGGCCGCGCGGCGGGCGGCCAGGTCCGGCGCCAATCCGGACGTGATCCTCAACATGGGGTTCATCGCCATCATCGCCGGCGTCGTCGGTTGTCGGATCATGTACGTGGTGCATTACTGGGACACGTTCAAGACCGCCGGCAACACGCTCCAGGTGATCTGGGCGATCATCGACGTGAGCAAGGGCGGGCTCGAGTTCTACGGCGGTTTCATCCTGACGACGATCACGGTGCTCGCCTGGCTGCACTTCAAGGAGAAGGTGTCGATCCGGTGGTACCTGGACATCGTGGCGCCCTCGGCGGCGCTGGGGCTGGCGATCGGCCGTATCGGCTGCTTTCTCAACGGCTGCTGTTTCGGCGGCACGTGCGACCTGCCGTGGGCGGTGCGGTTTCCCTTCGGCTCGAACGCGTGCATCCACCAGTGGAAGAAGGACCTGCCCGGCGCGGGGATTCGCGAAGAACTGCTCTACACCGATCCTTCCACCGGCGTGACCATGACGCTGACGCGCGAGAGCTTCTTCGCGCCCGATGCCAAGCTGGAAGAAGTCGCCAATACCTACCGGACGATGAACAAAATCACGCAGAAGCTGGAGAAAACGACCGACGCCGCCGAGCGGCAGCGCCTGTCGGGCCAGCTGCGCGCGTTGACGCAGTCCGGCGGCAAGGATCTGATTCAGTACCTGCCGGTGGCCCACAACATGGTCAAGTACGGGCTCAGCGCCGCGCAGATCCGCGCGCTGGCGCGCGACTACCGCACGCTGCCGGTTCACCCGACCGAGCCCTACTCGACGATCACGGCGCTGATCATCGCGTTCTTCCTCGATGCGCTGTATTGGCGCCGCACGCGCGACGGGCAGGTGATTCTGACGCTGCTGCTGATCCAGCCGGTGATGCGCTGGTGGCTGGAGGTGATCCGCGTGGACAACCCGGTGGACACGATCCACATGTTCACGATTTCGCAGTTTCTGGCGGTGGCCATGACGATCGTGGCCCTGGTGGGGTTGATCGTGCTGCACTTCATGCCACCCCGCTCGCCGCGGGCGCGGCTGTGGGAGCCGGATGACCAGCCGCCGGCGCCCAAAGGTGGAAAACGCAATCAGGTGGCGTCGGCGAGATGATCGCCGTGCCTAGAATAGTGGTGGAGGCACTCGCGTGCGCGGGTGTCGCGATTCGGGAACGCAAGGTGGTGTATGGCCGACGACGAGAAAAAGATCATTGTGGATGACGACTGGAAGGCCCAGGCCCGGAAGGAGAAAGAGGAACTCGCCCGCGAGACGGCGCAACCCGAGGCGTTGCCCGATGCTTCGTTCACCGAGCTGGTGAACATCGTCGCGACCCAGGCGGTCGTCGCCATGAGCGGCATGACCGGGCCGGGCGGCGAACGCATCCCGCCCAACATCGAAGTTGCCAAACACTATGTGGACATGCTCCAGGTGCTCGACGACAAGACCAAGGGCAACCTGAGCGACGAGGAGAAGCGCCTGCTCGACCAGGTGCTCTACGAGCTGCGCATGCGCTACGTGCAGGTGGCCGGCGGTGGGGCCGCCCCGCCCACGATGCCGCAGGCCTGACGACCGCCGTGCGCCCCGTAGAGGTGGCATGACGCGCAAGACCGCCCGACAGAACGCTCCGCGCCCGCGACCCGCGCCGCCGGCCGAACCGCTGGTGGATCGCGAGGTTCACAACCCCTACTTCCGCTGGCTGGTCCACCTGGGGGTACCGCTGTCGGTGAGCCTGTTCATCCACGCCGTGCTGTTCGTGTTTCTCGCGGTCCAGTCCTGGCACGTGTTTGCGCGCGCGTCCGCGGCGCCGCCGGGCGAGTACGAGGTGGCGATCCGCGACGCGGCGGCACTGACGCCGCTGCCCGAGCAGCAACTGCGCTGGCCGGGCGAACACCTGGACGATCTCGACCCGGCGCCGCCGGCCGAGGTCGATCCGTTCGATCTCTCGAAACTCGCCGACAGCGCGGAGCTGGCCGACCTGGCCCGCGACGAACCGATGCTCAACCCCGGCGAGCTGGGCAGCGGCGGCTTCGGCATCGGCGAGAGCGGCCGTTCGGGCGTGCTCGGGATCGGCGGCGGGGCCGGCGACGGCGGCGGTGGCGGACTGGGCAGCGGGTTCGGCACCGGATCGGGCATCGGCCGCGCCGGCGTCTGGAACCTGCACGCCACCGGCAGCCGCTTCGCCTACGTGATCGACTTCTCGGGGTCGATCGTCGTCGCCGTGGACGATCTCAAACGCGAACTCAAGCGGTCGATCGGCAAGCTGACCTCGAGGCAGTCCTTCGACGTCTTCATCTTCTACAGCACCGGCACCGAACGCGTCGAACACTTCAAGACCGAGGCGTTCCGCCCGCGGCTGGTGGAGGCCAGCCCGCAGGCCAAGCGGCAGTTCTTCGCCTGGATCGATCGCAAGGCGCCCCAGGGCCGTACCGAACCGCTCGCCGCGATGAAGCGGGCGATCGCGCTGCGTCCCGACGCGATCTTCTTCTTCTCCGACGGCATGTTCGACGACAAGATCGTCGAGCAGATCGCCCGGGCCAACCGCAAGGTCCGCGCGCAAATACACTGCCTGGTCTTCGATGAGCTGCTGCTGTCGGACACCAGCGGCATGCCGCGACTCACCGAGGGCGCCCGGCGGCTCAAGCGGATCGCCGACGCCAGCGGCGGAAAGACCCGCGTGATTACCGGCGCGGACCTGGGAAGATGAGGGGGGCGAAGGGGCAGAGGGACCGAGGGACAGAGGGATGACAGCGACAAGGCCACGAGGCAGGGAATCGGCAGGACGAGCCGCGGGGCCAGGCGGCGGCGAGGCACCGAGGCACGCCGGAGCGGCAAGGGCCGGTGGCCTGACCGGCCCGTCGCGCGGTGGATCGGATGGATCGTCATTGTTTTTCTCATAAGGATGCACGTATGAGACTCGTCCGGGCGTTTACGGCGGCGGCGCTGCTGACTGGTGGCGTGGCGATGGCGGTGGCGCAAACCACGAACGGGGCCGGGCCGGCCAACGGCGCCAACGGGGCCACGTCGATGTGGCAGATCGTCTACGAAGGCATCCAGTGGCCGGCGTGGTTCATCCTCGCGGGCTCGCTGGCGACGATGGCGCTGATCGTCGAACATTTCATCGTCGTGCGTCTGACGACGATCGCGCCGCCGGGGCAGGTCAAGCAGGCCCGCCACCTGATCGAACGCCGTAACTTCCGCGAATGTCTCGCCCGCATGCGCAAGAGCTCGACGTTTTTTGCCCGCGTGATGACGGCGTCGCTCGAACACGCCCGGCACGGCTTCGACGCGATGCACAACGCCGCGGTCGAGAAGGCCGGCGAGCTGAGCGGGCAGATGTTCCGCAAGGTCGAGTACATGAACATCTTCGGCAACCTCGGGCCGCTGCTGGGTCTGCTGGGCACGGTCTACGGCATGATTATCGCGTTCTCGGCCCTGGGACGGGGGGGCGGGATGGCCGGGACCGACGCCGGCGGACTGGCGACCGGCATCGCGCTGGCCCTGGTCAACACGCTGCTCGGGCTCGGCCTGGCGATCATCGGGCTGGGGTTTTTCGGCGTGTGCCGAAACCGGGTCCACTCGCTGACGGTGCGGGCCACGGTCCAGGCGCTCGACCTGCTCGAGTACTTCCGCCCGGTGCCCAACGCGATCTCGACGGCTGGCGATGCTGCCCCATCGACGCCGCCTGCGTCGGCGCCGGTTCCGATTCCGCCGGCCGCGGCCGCCCGTTCCGGCGGCGCGTCGAAATCGTAGGCCCGCCCGCCGTTTGCGGGGCCCTTTGTCGCAGTGGAGCGTGAAGCGATGGCTTTTCATCCTCCGAGGCCCGTGTCGATGACGCTCAACCTGGCGCCGATGGTGGACGTGATGATGTGCCTGATCATCTTCTTCCTGCTGGCCAGCCGCATCGTCGACGCCGAGCACCGCCCGGTGAATCTCCCCGCGGCCGAGGCCGCCCGCGAGGTGAGCCCCGGCGAGATCGGCCGGCGGGTGACCATCAACGTCCTGCCGGCCGCGGACGACCCCCTGCGGGCCGACTACGTCGTGCAGGCCTGGAACGGGCGCGAACTGGTCGAGCGCCGGCTGGACGCGGGCAAGGTCGCGGGCTATCTCCAGACGCGGGCCCGGCTGGCCGACGGCGGCGCCGAGGGGCTGCGGTGTATCATCCGGGCCGACCGCGAAGTCGCCTACGGCCACGTCGAGGTCGTGTTGCGCGGCTGCGGACTGGCCGGAATCCAGCACGTCGTCTTCGCCGCCCAGGCCGTCGAGCCCGGAGCCGAACCGCCCGTGGAGCAGCGCCCGTGAACTACGATTTTCCCGAAGCCGTCAGCGAGCGCATTCCCAATCTGGCGCCCATGGTGGACGTCATCATGGTGATCCTGATCTTCTTCATCCTGGGGGCCTCGCTGCAACTGACGCGCGAGGGCGTCCTGCAGACGGAGCTCGACCCGCGCAGCGGTCCCGGCGAGGGCACGGCCGTCAACATCATTCCGGCGGTCAAGATCGCGCTCGAGGAGGCCGGGCCCGACGATTGCAACATCTACGTGATGGGCGAGCCGCTGCCGGGCAACTCGTTCGACACGCTGGCGCTGTACCTCGACCAGCGGCGACGGGCCGGTGCCGACACGCAGAACCCGGTCATCATCGCCGCCCAGGCCGGCGTGCGCTGGAAACACGTGATCGCCGCGATGGACGCCGCGGTCCGGGCGGGGTTTGCGAACGTCCAGTTCGCGGTATCGCTGGGCGGCGGAACGCGACTGACGCCATGATGAACGGAGCGCTGCGAAGGACGACGGGCCGCGTGCTCGCGGCGGTGCTGCTGGCACTGCCGGTCGCGCTGCCACCCGGCGCCGCGGGGCAGCCGCCCGAGGGCGACAAGCTCGGCGGCGACGTGACGCGCATGGTCCGCGAGGGGATGGTGGCGGCGCTCGAATCGCGGTTTGCCGGCCAGCCGACCCGCGAGCACCTGCGCCTGCTGGCGCTCGCGGCGGCCAACCGCGCCGCCCGCGCCGGCGGTGATACGAAACGCCAGGCGGCGTTCGAGGACGCCCAGCGGCGCTTCCTGGCGTGGATCAACGCCGCCCAGTTCGAACGCGGCGTGGACCCCACCGCCCGTACGGTCCGCAAGGCCGCGGCCCAGGTGGCCTACGCCGGCATGATCCTCTCACAGTGGATCGTCGCCGATCTCGACAAGTTCGAGCTCACCGGCGGCCGGCGCGGCGACCGGCGCCGTTTGCGCGGCCTGCTCCGCAAGGCGCGCGAAACGCTCGAAGAGGTCCGGGCCGAGATCGGGCCGCTCGTCGATCGACTCGCCGCCGGCGATCCGCAAACCGAGGATCAGTTTCTCGCGCTGGGTATCTACGATGCGCTCCCGCGGGTCGACCTCGACAGCCGATTCAACCTGGCCTGGACGAATCTCTATCTGGCCCGGCTCGAATCGAGAAGCACCGCGCAGCGGACCGAGACGCTGCGCGCGGCGGAGCGGGATTTCCGCGAACTGGTCGGCAGGGAACCGCCCGGCGATGCCGGGGCGCGCTGTCTGCTGGGTCTGGCGATGACCCTCGGCGAGCAGGGACGCTACGACGAGGCCCGGCGGCACTTCGCCGAAGCGCTCTCGCGGGCGGATGACGGTGTGCTGCTGGCGCAGATTCGGGTGCAGCAGGCCCGATATGAGCTGCGGGCCGAACGGTTCGACCAGGCCCGCAGCACGCTGGGGCCGCTGGTCGTCAAAGACCCGGCGCGCCTCAAGCCGGCGGAACGGCCCGCGCTGTTCTACATCAACCTTGCCCATCTCTGGGACGCCAACAGCTATCTGCTCGAGGCGGCCGCGCTGCGCCGGCAGGCCCGCACCAGCCCCGCCGCCTCGGCGCTGCTCGTCCGGGCCCGGCGGGCGCGCGAGACCGGCCTGCGCAAGATGAACGCACTTTCGCAGCGGGGCGGTGCGTGGCCGACGCTGGTGGGGCTCTATATCGCCGACACGATCGACCTCCAGGCCGACGAGAAGACGCTCAGCCCGACCGAGTTGCTGTTTGCCGCCCGGCAGTATTCGCAGCAGAAGAAATACCGCCACGCGCTGGCCCTGCTCGAAGAAGCGGCCCGGCGCAAGCAAGCCGACCCGCAGCTGGCCGGCGAAATCCTCTACGACCTCGGCGTGTGCCACTACCGCTGTCGCGAGCGCGACCGCGCCGCGGAAGTCTTCGCGCAGATGGCCGAGACGTACAAGGCGCACCCCAAGGCCATCGAAGCGATCACCTACGCCTACGAGCTGCGAGCGCGCATCGCGCGTGACAGCGGCAAGCCGGAAGACTACCGCAAACTGGCCGGCGTGCTCGAAAGCCTGCTCCGCGACTTTCCCGAACACCCCAAGCGCGACGACGCCACCTGGTGGCTGCCGACCGCCTGGGAGCGGGCGGGCGAGTACGAGGCCGCCGCGCGGGCCTACGGTCGGATTCCGCCCGGTTCGCCGCGCCATGCCGAGGCGCGGTTCCGCATGTTGCTGTGCCGGCGACAAGCGCTCGATCAGCAGCGCGGCGCGCTGTCCGCGGCGCGGTTGCGGGCCGGGGCCCGGGACGTCAGCGCGGCGCTGCGAGCCTACGCCCGGCAGGCGCTGCGCGATCTGGCCGCGTCGCCCGACGACCGGGCGCTGCGCCGGCGAGCGGCCTTGGCGCTGGTCAACGCGGCGGAGATTCAGGCCTGGCCCGAGGTCGGACAGTACGACCGGGCGTTGGAACTGCTGGCGGACTTCAAGCGGCGGTTCCCCGACTCCACGCTGCTGGGCCGGGTACTGGCGGTGCGGATCAACGCCTATCGCGGGCTGGGCCGGTTCGATCAGGCCGCCCGCGTGGTGGCGGAGTTCCTGCAAACGGTTTCGCCCGAGCAGGCCGGCGGGACGCTGGGCGTCGTGGCGCGCGGGATGCAGGAGGAGGTGGATCGGCTGGAGTCGTCGGGCGACGAGGCCGCCGCGCGCAAGCTCGCCGCGGCATCGATTCCGACCTTCGAGCAGCTTCTGGCGTGGGTGGACGCCGACCGCCGCCGGGCGAAGTACCGCGACGCCGTCCGTTTCGGACTGGCCCGGATGCAACTGCTGGCCGGCCACGTCGCCGCGGCGGCCGAGATCGCGGATGAGCTCGCCGCGAAGGATCCGCGCAACGGAAACTATCGCCGCTTGCGGGCGGGCGTGCTGACCGCGCAGGCCGAAGCCGAGCCGACCGAAGCGCGGGTCGCGGCCGCGCGCGACGCGTGGGGGGCGATGCTGCGCGATCCGGCGTTGCGCTCCTCGGCGCCGGAGCGCTACTGGGAAGCCCGCTATCATTATCTGGCGATGTTGTTGCGCGAGGGCCGGGCCGCCGAGGTCGAGAAAGCGATTCGCCAGGAACGCATCTGGTATCCGGCGCTGGGCGGCCCGCGCTGGAAGGCGCGGCTCGATCGGCTCTACGAGGATGCGGCCGGGATGCTCGAGGGCCGACGGTCCCCCGCGAGCCGCCCGGCGTCCGCCCCGTCCGCGGCGCCGGAAGTGCGGCAACACCCCTGATCTTCGGCAACCCGCGTGAAACGTGGAGCGGCATGGCTGAGTTCCAGATCGTCAGTTCGTTCGAGCCCAAGGGTGACCAGCCCGCGGCGATCGAGAAGCTCGTGCGCGGTTTCCGCGAGGGCCGGCGGTTCCAGACCCTCATGGGCGTGACCGGTTCCGGGAAAACATTCACGATGGCGCACGTCATTGCCCGGCTGGGCCTGCCCACGCTCGTGATGTCGCACAACAAGACGCTGGCCGCCCAGTTGTTCGAGGAGTTTCGCGAGCTGTTTCCCAACAACGCCGTCGAGTTCTTCGTCAGCTATTACGACTACTACCAGCCCGAGGCCTACATTCCCCAGCGCGACATCTACATCGAGAAAGACGCCGCCCGTAACGACGATCTCGACCGCCTGCGGCTCAGCGCGACCAGCTCGGTCGTCTCCCGGCCGGACACGGTCGTCGTGGCCAGTGTCTCGTGCATTTTCGGCCTCGGCTCGCCGGACGAATACAAGGCCAGCGTCGTGTCGGTGCAGGTCGGCCAGGAGTTGCCCCGCGACGATCTGCTCAAAAAACTGATTCGCCTGCAATATGACCGCTGCGATACCGAATTAAGACGGGGGACGTTTCGGGTGCGCGGCGACGTGGTCGAGCTGCACCCGGCCCACGAGGAGTACGCCATCCGTATCGAGTTCTTCGGCGACGAGGTCGAGCGGCTCTCGCTGGTGCATCCGCTCTCGGGCGACGTGCTCCAGACGCGCACGAGCGTGTTCATCTACCCGGCGGTGCACTATGTACTGCCGGAGGAAAATCTCGAACAGGCGGTGGTGAGCATCCGAAAGGAACTCGACGAGCGCGTGATGCAGCTGCGACACCAGGGCAAACTGCTCGAGGCCCAGCGCCTGCTGGCCCGCACCAAGTACGACATCGAGATGCTCTGCGAAGTCGGCTATTGCAGCGGGATCGAAAACTACTCGCGCCACCTCAACGGCACCGAGCCGGGCGCCAAGCCCTACACGCTCGTCGATTACTTCCCCGAGGATTTCCTGCTGATCGTGGACGAATCGCACGTGACGATTCCGCAGATCGGAGCGATGTACGCCGGCGACCGCTCGCGCAAGGAAGTGCTCGTCGAGCACGGCTTCCGCCTGCCGAGCTGCCTCGACAACCGTCCGATGCGTTTCGAGGAGTTCGAGGCCATGTGGCGGCACGTGCTCTTTTGCAGCGCGACGCCGGGGCCGTACGAGCTCGAAAAGTGCGGCGGCGAAGTCGTCGAGCAGATCATCCGGCCCACCGGGCTGGTCGATCCGGTCGTCGAGGTCCATCCGGCCCGCGGCCAGGTGCCGCACCTGCTCGAGCGGATCAACGCGGTCGTCGCCCAGGGGGAGCGGGCGCTGGTCACGACGCTCACGAAGCGCCTCGCCGAAGACCTGGCCCAGTACATCCAGCAGGCCGGCCTGCGCTGCCGATATCTCCACAGCGAGATCGACACGCTCGAACGGGTCGAGATCCTGCGAGACTTGCGCCAGGGTACGTTCGATGTGCTGGTCGGCGTGAACCTGCTGCGCGAGGGGCTCGATTTGCCCGAAGTCTCGCTCGTCGCGATCCTGGACGCCGACAAGGAGGGGTTCCTGCGCAGTGAAACCTCGCTGATCCAGATGATCGGGCGCTGCGCCCGCAACGTGAACGCGACCGTGCTGCTCTACGGTGACAAGATCACCGGGGCGATGAAACGGGCGATCGACGAAACCAAACGCCGCCGCGAGATCCAACTCCGGTATAACAAAGAGAACGGGATCACGCCCGACACGGTGCGCAAGGCGATTCGCCAGAGCCTCATGACCGAGGTGGCGGCGATGCGGCGGGTGCGCGAGGCGGTCCAGGCCGACGAGGGCGAGTACGACCGCGACGAGTTGATCGCCGAACTGAAAAAGGAGATGTTGCAGGCGGCCGAGGAGCTCGATTTCGAAAAGGCGGCGGCGCTGCGCGACCACATCGCGGAGCTCAAGGACTCGCCGCAGCTCAAGGTCGCCGCGGCCGACGCGCGCCCCAAGACCGCCCGCAAACGCCGCGACAACGCGGGCTGGAAACCCAGGGGCCAGCACCGGCGTCACAGGCCCAGGCGCAAGTGATTATGAGGCCAGAAGATAGCGAATATGGCGCATTGCGGATCGCCGATGGATCGTGGCGTTACCTGACCCATGACCTGCCATGAGGGGATGGCGGTTGCGGTGGGGGGTTGACCCACCCGAGCGGCTCCCGGCAGGAAGGAGTGTTCCAACGGGCCGTTCTCCCGGCGGGGCCAACCGGTCCTGCCCTCCATCGAGGGGGACTGCGGCGCGGCCTTCGGCTCCAGCGGTCGGCGCGCCGGCGCCGGGAAAGTGGGGGCGACGAGCCAACGAGGGAGCAAAGCGTCGGGGCACAATGGGGTAAGGGCGCATACGTGGCGGGTCAACGAAAGGCGGTTCGCCGTTCGCTGTTTCGGGAGGCACCGGGGCGGGAAAAGGGCGCGGTGGACGGCACCTGCCCCCTGGGGAGGACCGTCCCCGCCCGCTCGCCGCCTGTCGGGCGGGCGCGAGTTAGGCTAGAATCCGCGCGTTCGCGGTGCGAACGTCGGGTCCATCTGTTCAAGAGGAGTACCACGGTATGAGATCTGTTGCGAAGGACACGCTAGGCGTCGTGGCGGCCCTGGTGGCGCTGGTGGCATTTGTGCCGGGGGCGTCGGCCGAGGGCCTCGACGACTTCACACTCACCAAGGCGATTCCCGCCGACGCGTTTCTGGCCGTGCACGCCCGCGACCACGCCGGCAAGGAGTTCCTCAACAAGCAGTTCGAGCGGTTCTGGGACGCGGTCGCCGCGGCCCACTTCGACCGCGACCTCAAGCGGTTGCTCAAGGGCATCGAAAAGCAGAACCTCCCGCCGGGCGAGGAGCTCCAGGGTTTCGACGAGCAGTGGCAGGAGATTCACGATCTGCTCAGCGGCGTCGAGTGGAGCAAGCTCGCCCAACGCGAATACGCGATGGGCATGAAGATCGGTTTTCCGGCGCCCGAGTTCGTCGTGCTGATGATGCCCCCCAAGGACCAGCTCAACGGCGATTTCGAGGGCCTGGTCGGCATCATGAAGAAGCTCGCCAGTTTGGACCCCCAGGCGATGCAGTTGTCCGAGCAGGACGACGGCGACACGCTCATCCGCAAGCTCGACATGGTTGGCGCCCCTGTCCCGATGGGCCTGACGCTGGTTCGCCACGGCGAAGTGCTCATGCTCGGCTTCGGTTCGACCATGCCCGAGCAGGCCCTGGCCCTGCTGCGCGGCGAAGCCGGTGAGGCGCTCGCGTCCACCGAGCGATTCCAGCACGCGTTCAAGGACCTGCCCGCGCCGACCGACGGCCTGGTGTTCGTGGACGTGGACCGGCTGTTCAAGCAGGTTCGCGGCGTCGTGGCCACGGTGGTGCAGATGACCGCCGGGGCCGCGCCCGCCGAGGGCGAGCCGGGTTACGACGACTACGTGAAGGGCACGAAGCTCCCCGGCAAGATCATCGACGCCGTGGACCTGTTCGACTACGCCGCCACGGTGATGCGCACCGACGGCATGCAGACGCGGGAAGATTCGATTCTCCGGCTGCGCGACGACGCCGAGTCGCACGCGCTTTACCCCGTGTTGTTCAACAACAAGCCGCTGGCCCATCCGCTCAAGTACATCCCGGCCAACGCCAAGGACTTCATGGTCACCTCGGGCGTCGATCTGCACGCGCTGTACAAGGCGGTCATCAAGATCGTCGGCGAGGACGTGCCCGACGGACAGGAAGTGCTCGCCAAGATCGAGGCGCTCAAGGACAAGGAGAACGGCCCCGGCATCGACATCGAGAACGACTACATCAGTTGGATCGGCGGTTCGGTCTCGATGTTCTCGGTCGCCGGCCCGACGCCCTACAGCCCGGCTGATTTCGTCATCATGCTC
>CAYRXN010000409.1:0-13743 GCA_964428275.1 uncultured Planctomycetales bacterium
TCGAGCAATACACTTCGATGTTTTCCGATTCGGCCGCCCAGGAGATGCGCGACCGCGTTCTCAGCCTGGAGAACACATTGGCCAGGTTGGAAAGCGAGCTGGAGACCAAACGCAGCCAGTTGCGCAACCTGCGCGAGCAGCGCAACCTGCCGATGGCCGAGATGCGCCGCAACGAGGCTCGCGAGCACGTCGTCTATCTTCGCAACCAGATCAGCGAGATCGACGCGGCGGTCGCTTCGCTCCAGGCCCAGCTCGATACGCTGACCAACGTGGACCCGGCCCTGCTGCCGCTGACCGCCGAAGACGAGCTCATTATCGATTCCGATCCGATCCTGCGTTTCTGGCGGTCGCAGGCGGAGAACCTGGACGTCCAGATCCAGGCCCAGTTGAAGCTTTTCGGTCCCAACCATCGAGCCGTGGTGATGCTGCGCAAACAGCGCGATGGATACGCCGCCAAGGAAAACGCCAAGCGCGAGGAATTGATCGACCGCATCCGCAAGCGCCGGCTCGAATCGCTCCAGCAGCAGCTCGCCCAGACCCGCAACGTCCAGGCCCGGCTCATGGACCAGTATCAGCAGGTCCAGGCCGAGGAGCAGGATCTTGACCGGGCCATGCTCGCCTTCCAGCAGATGCAGGAAGACAAGGATATGCTCACTCGACAGATCACCGAGGTGCAGACACGCCTCATCGAGGCCGAGCACGCCATGAAGGACAAGACCCGCCAGCGCCTCTACGTGCGCCAGTGGCCTATCCTGGCGGTTGCGCCCACGCGCCCAAACTCCAAACTGTACCTGTCGGCCGGGTTCGTCCTGGCGCTGCTCGGCGGGATCGGTCTGGCGTTCCTGCGCGAGCTGACCGACCAGGTGATCCGCACGCCTGTCGATGTGGCCCGCCACGGGCAGTTGTCGGTCCTGGGTTGCGTGCCGCTGCTGGACGACGAGGAGGCCGAGGAGGTCGAGACCATCGAGGACGCCGTCCGCAAGGCGCCGCATTCGCTGATCGCGGAGTCGTTCCGGCGCGTGCGCACCAACCTCCAGTTCTCCGGTCCGGCCGAATCGCAGCGTTGCCTGCTGATTACCAGCCCCGGCCCGGGCGACGGCAAGACGGCCATCGCCGTCAACCTGGCGTACACGCTGGCCCACGACCAGCAGCGCGTATTGCTCATCGACTGCAACTTCCGGCGGCCCGCGATTCGCGACCTCTTCGCGCAGACGGGTGATAAGGGGCTCAGCCACATCCTGGTCGGCCGCGGCCGGCTGGAAGACCTGGTGGTACGTACCGAGCTGTCCACGCTCGACGTGTTGCCCAGCGGTCCGATGCCCCCCACGCCGGCGGAGCTGCTCGGTTCCGACCGCATGCGGGCCCTGCTGGCCGACGCCGTCAAGCAGTACGACCGCGTGTTGCTCGACGGCCCGCCGACGCTGCTGATCAGCGACGCGACCGTGCTGGCGATGCAGGTCGACGGCGTGATTCTGGTGGCCCGGGCGGACGAGAACACGCGCGGGGCGCTCAAGCGCACCAAGGAACAGCTCGACGCGATTCACGCGCGCACGATCGGCGCGATCATCAACGCGGTCAAGGCGCGGGCCGGTGGATACTTCCGCGAGCAGTATCGCGAGTTCTACGACTACATGGGCGACGCGACGGTGGTCGCGGAACTGCCCGAGCCGCGGCCGGGGCCCGCCCCGCCGGTCGGCCCGGACGTCGAAGTGCCGGATGGCAACCAGCCCGACAAGCCCGACGACGCCTAGGCCGGTTGTCCGCCGCGGTGCGGCGTGGTGCCGGTCCGTGCTGGCTCTTGGCCGATGGAACGCAACCTCAAGCTCGTCATCGCCTACGACGGCTCGGCCTTCCACGGGTGGCAGCGGCAGCGGGGCGTCCGCACCGTCCAGGAGGAGATCGAGACGGTCGCCCGCCGCGTGTTGCGGCATCCGCTGCAGATCGTGGGCGCCAGCCGGACCGACGCCGGCGTCCACGCCCGCGGCCAGACCGCTCACGTGCACACGACCTGTCCCATTCCCGCCGAGAACCTGTATCGCGCGATCGGTCACCGGCTGCCGGCGGACGTGGCCCTGGTGCACGTGGCCGACGTGCCGCGCGCGTTTCACGCCACGCGCGACGCCCGCCGAAAGCTCTACCGCTACCGCATTCACAACGATCGCCGCCGGCCGGTCGAGTGGGGGCCGGCCGGTTACGCGTGGCACCTCTGGGTGCCGCTGGATGCGGCGCGGATGCAGGCGGCCGCCGACGCGCTGGTGGGTGAGCACGACTTCGCCGGGTTCGCCAGCGCGGGCAGCCCGCGGGCTTCGACCGTCCGGACGATCTTCGCGGTCCGCGTGCGCCGGCGGTTCAACGCGATCGTGATCGACGTGGAAGGCGACGGCTTTCTGTACAATCAGGTCCGCAACATGGTCGGCACGCTGGTCGAGATCGGGCGGGGGCACTGGCCGGTCGAGCGCATCGCGGAGATTCTGGCCTCGCGCGATCGTCGAGACGCCGGCCCCACCGCGCCGGCATGCGGACTGACGCTTCAGTGGATCGAGTACCCTCCGCTGCGGAGCTACGCCGATGGACCTTGAGGGACGGGTCGCGCTGGTCACCGGGGCGGCGCGGCGGATCGGCCGCGCCATCGCGTTGCGGCTGGCCCGCGCCGGCTGTCACGTGGTCGTGCACTATCGCCGGGCCGCCAAGGCGGCCGCCGAGACGGCCGCCGCCTGCCGGGCGGCCGGGGTCCGGGCGGAGCCGCTGGCCGCCGACTTTGCCGAGCCGGCGGCGCCCGCGGCGCTGGTACGGACCGTGCTGGACCGTTTGGGCCGGCTCGACGTGCTGGTCAACAACGCGGCCGAGTTCGAGCCGATGGATTTCGACCGCTTCGACCCCGCCGTGTGGGAGCGCACGCTCCGCGTCAACCTGACGGCCCCCGCGGCGCTGATCCACGCGGCCCGGCCGGCGCTGCGTGAAGCGCGGGGGCGCGTGGTGAATCTTTGCGACGCCGCCACGGCGCGCCCCTGGCCCGATTATCTGGCGTACGCGGTCTCGAAAGGCGGGCTGGAGACGCTGACGCGGGTGGCGGCCCGGGCGCTTGCCCCGGAGGTCAACGTGGTGGGAATCGCGGTCGGCGTCGGGGCGTGGCCGGAGGACTACAATCTTGAGTTGCGGCGCCGGCTGGAGGACAAGATCCCGCTGGGCCGCGCCGGAACCGAGCAGGAGATCGCGGCGGCGGTACATTTCGTGCTGCGGGACGGCGACTACATTACCGGCGCGATCCTGCCCGTGGACGGCGGCCGCTCGATCGTCTGACGCCGGTCGTCGGGGCGCTGCGTTGCGCCACGCGGGTTGCGGCGGCTGAAAAAGCGTCGCCCAGGTCGTACAATGGCGCACCCTCGCAAAGACAGGTGAACCGATGCGCAAGCCAGCCAGCCGCTATCGCAGTGTCGTCGAACCGGCCCGGGGTCTGCGCCGGCTGGTCGCCGCCGGTCTGATGGTCGTGGTGGCCGGTTCGGCCTGGGGGCAGCAACAGATACAGCAGACCGGGCGCTTGTTCGACGCCAATCCCCAGATCGGCGGGAGCCGTTACAACTCGATCGTCGGCCGGCCGGTGTCGCCGCTGCTGGAGGGCAACGCGATGGCCGCCGGCCAGCTCGGGCGCGGGATGTCGCTGCGCAGCGTCTCGCCGATCCCGGCGTGGAACGCGTTTCGGGCCCCGCTCGGTTCGGGCACGCTGTCCAACTTCACGCGCGACTCGGTTTCGACCGGCCAGGCGTACGCGCCCGGCGGCGGGCTGGTGCCGCGACTCTATTTCGATCCATCGCGTACCGTGCCCACGGCGGGGTTCTTGCAGGGTTACTACGGCAGCACGCCGCGATTCGGGGTCAACACCACGGGACGCCCGACGCCGGGTGGCAGCGCTGGTGTCAATCCGTGGGGAGGCACGCAATACGGCGCGCCGCCGGCGCCGCGATCGCGGTTGCCGGGCGAGCCCCGCTCGCTTTACGACGTTCCGCCGGTGAACAACGCGCTGACGGCCTCGATCTTCGGCGTCAATCGCCCCGGCCTGCCGGGGCCGCTGAGCGGCAACGGTGCCACGGGCCTGCCCAAGCGCTGGGGGACGCCGCCCCGGGTGCCCGTGCCCACGGAGCCCGATCAGGGCGAGGCGGCGGCCGGCGGTCCGCTCGATCTGCGGCTCTGGCTCGACCAGACTCCCGAGCCACCCCGGGCCTATCTCGACGTATTCTCGCAGGGCCAGGCCAGCGACCTGCTGCGCGATACCGCCGACGCCGGGCGCGGCTTTGCACCGGGCATCATCTCGCCCGGCGTTCCGGTTCCCGACCGGGCCGAGCAGGCGGCCCAGGCTGGCGCGAACCGTGCCTTGCAACCGCGGGCCGGCGCGTTGAGCATGCTGCCGGGCCACGACGTGTTCACCGACATGCGGCTGGCGCTGGAGCTGCGCCGCAACCCGCAGGCGCCCTGGTTGCGTGAGATGTCCGGGGCCCAGGCGGCCTCGCCCACGCTCGGGCAGCAGCGTCAGGAGGCGGCCGCCGAGCAGACGAGCAGGTTCCTGGCGCGCGTGCTGACGGCCCCGCTGACCTCGTTCGTAGGCGAGGCGGCGTCGCCGCTCAACGACGCGCTGCGCCGGGCCGAAGCCGCGATGGAGCTCGGCCGTTATCGCGAAGCGATCCGCCATTACGACCGGGCGGCCGCGGCCGATCCGGTCAATCCGCTGCCGCTGATCGGCCGCGGGCACGCCCTGCTGGCGGCGGGCGAGTACGTCTCGGCCGCGGTGAGCCTGATCACCGGCCTGCGGCGCTATCCCGACCTCGGTTCGTTCCGGATCGACCTGACCGCGCTGATGGGCGGCGGAGAGATCGTGGACATCCGCCGATCGGACCTCATGCGCCGCCTCGCGGCCCGGGAGGATCCCTACCTGCGGTTCCTGCTGGGTTATATCGAGGTGAACACGGGTATGCCGGACGCGGGCCTGCGCGATCTCGAACGGGCCGCGAGCCGGGCCGAGCCGGGCAGCGTCATCCGCACGTACACCGAGATCGTGCGCCGCCGGGTCAAGCCGGTCCAGCGGCCGCCGGCGTCGCGCGCCGCGGTCCCCGCCGCACCGCCCACTTCGCAACCAGGAAAGGGACGCCCATGAAACCTGCCGGAGCCCTGGCCCTTCTCGTGGCGATACCGCTGCTGCTGACCGGCTGTGCCGAAGGGTTCGAGCGGCAACGCTACCAGTCGCGGCTGATCCGCGACGTCAGCCCGCAAGAGGTATTCCAGGACGCGCAGGAGATCTTGCGGCGGGAGTTCGGCCCGGTTCGGGCCGATCCCGAGTCGCTGCGGATCGAGACGCGGCCGGTGGAGTTTCGCACGCGAACGACCAGTGGCACGGCGCGCGACCTCTACCGGGCCCCGAGCACCATGCGCCGGATCGCGCGGTTCGTCGCGGCACCGGCCGCCGGCGGCGCGGTCGCCCGGCTGCGCGTGGAGATCGAGCGGCTCGATACCGAGCGGCAGGATGCCTTCTACCCCGATCGCGGGCGGCGGCTCAGCGATGCCCCCGCCGACACGCCCATCCAGCGCGACGCGGCCACAACCCAGCGGCAGAACACGGTCTGGACGTTCGTAAAACGCGACTACCGGCTGGAGCGTGCCATCCTGGCCGAATTGCTCGAACGGTTCGCACCGGCGCCCGAGCCGCCCGCCCCGCAAGACCAGGCCCCGCCGACCGACGCCGCGCCCTGACCGGCCCGCGCGCGGGGGCGACCGCGGGGGCCCGCTCACGGACTGACACCCGACCTGAACCACCAAGCGAGGAAAAGTCGATGCAAGAGTTTCTTACCCAACCGCTGAGCGACACCGATCCCCAACTGGCCGAGATCATCAAGCGCGAGGAGCAGCGGCAGCAGAACACGCTCGAGCTCATCGCGTCGGAGAACCACGTGTCGGTTGCCGTCCGTCAGGTCGCCGGTTCGGTGTTCACCAACAAGTACGCCGAGGGCTACCCCGGCCGCCGCTACTACGGCGGCTGCGTGAACATGGACTCGGTCGAGGATCTCGCCCGCGACCGCGCCAAGCAGCTCTTTCGCTGCGACCACGTCAACGTCCAGCCGCACTCGGGCGCGTCGGCCAACACCGCCGTCTACATGGCCTGCCTCAACCCCGGCGAGACGGTTCTGTCGCTCGATCTCGCCCACGGCGGCCACCTCTCGCACGGCCTCAAGGTCAACCTCAGCGGGCATCTGTACAAGATCGTTCCCTATGGGTGCAGCCGCAAGGACGAGCGCATCGACATGGCCGAGGTGCGCCGCCTGGCCCGCGAGCACAAGCCCAAACTCATCATCGCCGGCTTCTCGGCCTATCCGCGCACGCTCGATTTCGAGGCGTTCGGCGAGATCGCGCGGGAGGTCGGCGCGCGTCTGATGTCCGACATCGCCCACATTGCCGGCCTGGTGGCCGTGGGTCTGCACCCCTCGCCGATCCCTCACAGCGACTTCACCACCACGACGACGCACAAGACGCTGCGCGGCCCGCGCGGCGGGATGATCATGTGCCGCGAAGACGACGCCAAGCTGGTGGATAAATGGGTCTTCCCCGGCACGCAGGGCGGCCCGTTGATGCACATCATCGCCGCCAAGGCGGCCGCGTTCGGCGAGGCGCTGCGGCCCGAGTTCAAGGCCTACCAGCAGCAGATCCTCGACAACGCCCAGGCCCTGGCCGCCGCACTCAACGGCCACGGCTACCGGCTCGTCTCCGGCGGGACCGACAACCACCTGCTGCTGGTGGATCTGCGCGACGTGCACCCGGACCTCACGGGCAAACAGGCCGAGCAGTGGCTCGAATCCGCCGGCATCATCACGAACAAGAACATGATTCCGTTCGACCAGCGCAAGCCGACCCAGACGTCCGGCCTGCGTCTGGGAACCCCCGCGCTGACCACCCGCGGCCTCAAGACCGACGAAATGAAGACCGTCGCGGACCTGATCCACCGCGTGCTCTCGTCCGATGGTGACGAGTCGGTCGTCGCGAAGATTCGCGGCGAAGTGCGCGACCTGTGCGCCCAGTTCCCCGTCCCGCACGCGTGATCCGCCGCCGGCCGACGGTCAGCGGACGGAAAACGGGGACGTGGGGACGGAGGGACCGAGGGACGAAGGGACGGAGTATCCGGGGGCGCCGGCTTGCAACCGGCGCAAGCCGCGACACCGTCTTTCGCCCGCCCGTCCGCGGCGTTTGAGGTTGAAGCACCCCGGCCCGCGGTGCCGCCCCGCGGCGGGCAACCCCACAGACGGAACGCCGCCGTCGTCTCGATGCCCAAGCGCTCGAACATGAACGTACCGTCGAAACACAAACCGGGGGCAGCCGGAGCCTCCCGTGCGGCCGGGGCCGCCGGCGTGGGGTTGCTGCTCGCGGCGCTCGTGTCGGGGGGCTGTGCGCAGCGTGGCCGGATCGAGCTGGTCTCGCTGGACTTCCGCAACATCGACCCGCCGGCGCCGCACGTGGTGACGCTGCGTGCGGCGGAGTGCTGCTGGTGGGTGGACGAACGCGGCGACCTGTGGGTCGCGATGCACCGCGAGCAACACGTACCTTGGCGGCCGCGCTTGCGTTTCGAGCTCGACATGTCGTTGCGGCTGGCGGCGCCGCCGGCCGGCCGGGCGCGCAACTACCGGCTCGACCGCGATTCGCTGCGGCTGCGCATCGAGGTCGGTCCGTGGCAGCTTCGCTTCAGCTCGATGGCGGGCATCGCCGCGGTGTATCACGAAAGCGGGAAGCGGCTTCGCGGCAGCGTCCGTGCCCGAACCCGCCGCGTCACGTCGCAACTGCTCGGCGGCTGGAGCAAGCCGACCGGCTACCTGCTGATGGCGTCGTTCACCGCCGTTCCGGATGCCGAGCGCGGCCGTGCCATCGCCGACCGAACCGAGGCCGACGGCTGGGACCGCAAGCCCCCGCGCCGCTCGACTGCCCTCCGCGGGCCGGCAAGCCCCCGGTCGCCAACCGCTGCCCCGGGTGAGGTGGTGGGCACCGCCCGCCGGGCGGCGGGTGGAAAATCCACTTCTCAAGCCATGCGAAGCACCGCGCAGCACGGGCGTTGCCCGCCGGACGACCGGGCGTAGACGTTGTCGGGCCGCGATGGGCTCATCGCGTGATCTGGCAGATCGCGTACGCGGCGGCGACCTGGACGCGTGGGTCGGTTTCGTTCTTGGCGAGTTTCTCGAGCAGCGGCAAGGCCTTGGATTGCCGCATGGCCCCGAGCGCCAGCGCGGCGTTGACGCGGATCTGCATGGTTTCGTCGGCGTTCTGACCGGTGCGACTCAGCGATTGCACCGCGAGGTCGTATCCCTTCCGATCGTTCAGCCGCGCGAGCGCCCGCGCGGCCAGGAGCCGGATCTGCAGATACGTCTGCTTGTCGTCGAGCAGACGGTGCAGGGCCGGGCGGGCGCGGCTGACGGCGAGGCGGTCGAGCGTCTGGAGCGCGATCAGCCGCGAGGTGATATCGCTCTGGGTGTAGTAGATCAGCGCGTCGATCGACTCCTCGTCGCCCAGCATCGCCAGCGCGGAGACGATGTGCACCTGCACGTAGCTGGTCTTCTCCCGCCGCAGCGCCAGCTTGAGCCGTTTGACGGCCTTCTTCTCGCCGAGCTTGCCGATCAGGTACGCCGCGTCGGCGCGGACCTTCTCGTCCGGGCTGTCGTTGAGCGCATCGACGAGCACGCGGGCGGCGCCGCTGCGTCCGCAGCGATAGGTGGCATACGCGGCGCCGATGCGCACGTGGGCGTCGGACGCCTTGAGCAGCCGGCGCAGCACGACCAGCGAATCCCGGTCACGAATGTCGCCCAGTGCCACCAGGCCCGCGTAGCGCACCAGTTTCGACTCGGCCGCCGCCGCGGCCCGGAACAGCTCGATACTCGCCCGGGGATCGACATCTGCGAGTGCTTCGATCGCATTTGCGCGCACGATCGGATCGTCGTACTTGGCGGCGGCCCTGAGCAACGTCAGCGCCCGGCGGGCGAGCGGAGCCTCGCGGGTAGGCGATACCTGAGCGGCCGACGATTGACAGCCGCACAGCAGTACGGTGGTCATGCCGGCCAGGAAAAGCGCCGGCGTCCGGCGCAGTCCGGGTGTCGCAAGTGCGCAGGTGTTCATGGTGACGTCTCCTGCCGGGCCGTCTTGCGCGCGAATCGTTCGGCCAGGCGAACCCGTGCGGCGAGAATCCAGCGGGTGATGATCGCGCCCGCCCACAGCCCCGAGCTGAGCAGGACGCACAAGATGGCGAACCAGTCGCCTGTGCGACCATAGAGGCTGCTGCGCGGATCGATCTTCACCGGGGCGATGCGGTAGCCGATGATGCCCGGGCCCGTCATTCGCCCGTTCTTCTCGACCACATCGTAGAGTCGTCCGGCCGGGTCGATAAAACCGCTGATGCCGGTGTTCACGGCCCGGGCGATGGCGACGCGATTCTCGACGGCCCGGAAGATGCAGATCGCCAGGTGTTGCGGCAGTTCGGCGCTGTGCTGGAACCAGCCGTCATTGCTGACGTTGACGAGAAAATCGACCCGCCGCTGGCCGCGCTGCCACACGAATCGCCGGATCAGGGCCGGGACGGTGTCCTCGTAGCAGATCGGGGTGCCAAAACGCCACGTGCGTCCGCTGACTTCCAGGGGGAAGACAGTGCAGTCCGTTCCCGACCAGAGCGAGTATTCGATCTTGCCGCCGTTACTGAAGGGACTGAGGCGGTTCAACCAGCGGTACAGCCAGTGCAGGTCGATCCCCAGCACACGTGTGTTGCGGAACGGAACGACCTCGCCGAACGGAACGAGGTGGATCTTGTCGTAGCGCTCGCGGCGCTGCCGGCCGTTGGGGTTGTAGACGAGCACCGAATTGAATCGCTTGATCTTCGGGTAGGCTTCTTCCGGCGACACGTCCACCGAAACCGCGCCGACGAGCACGGTCACGGGCGGGCCGCCCTCCGGAGGCAGGCGTGGCAGCCTGATCCGCGGCTGGCCGCGTGCTTCGCGCGGATTGAGCAGGTTCTCGAACGAGGCGATGATCTGGTTGACCGCCGGGTAGTCTCCGCGCGCAAAGGCGGACAGGGCCTGGTGGCACTTCTTGCCGTAAGCCCACGTAGCCGGCGACAGCCCTTCGTAGACCTGCTGGGAACGTTCCACAAAGCCGACGTTCTGTGTCGCCGACCACGCGGTCTCGGGAAACGCGATCAGGTCGGGGTGTTCGCGGGCCGCCTGGGCCGCGAGCGTCAGGTAGCGCGCGAAGATGACGAATTCGTCCTCGCTGTAGGGCGGCGTACTGCGCAGGGGGAAGTCTTCCTGAATCACCGCGACGCGGGGTCCGTCGGTGAAGGCTTCCTGCCCCAGCCGATAGCGACCGTACAGGAAGTCCCCCGCGAGAAGGACCACCAGCGCGGCGCTGCCGGCCACCGGCTGGAGCCATCCGCGCCGGTGGTCCGGCATCGGCCACCACCGCAGCACCCACTCGACGATCACGGCGTTGACCATCACGGCCAGAAAGGTCACACCGTACGCACCCACGAGGTCGCAGATCTGGATGAATGCGATGTGCTTCGAGAACGCGTGGGCGAGGTAGAGCCAGGGGAAGCCGGTCATGACCCAGCCGCGCAGGAACTCGCACGCGACCCAGACGGCCGGCAGCGTCCAGATCGGCGAGATGGTCGCCCGCCGGCCGGTGCGCACGGCCCATGCGGCCAGCGGCCAGTAGAGCCCGAGGTACAGCGCCAAGGCCACGTAGCCCAGTCCCGTCACCGGCTCCAGCCATGTCAGGTTGACGAGGAAGAACACGCTCCCGAGCAGAAAACTGCCCCAGTGCACCAGCCACGGACGCTGCACCCGGCAAACGGCGATCGTCCACGGAACCAGGCCCACGAGCGCGAGGAGCCACCAACTGCGCGGGGGAAACACCAGCGACAGGCACGCCATGCTGATCGCGGACAGCACGATCATCAGCGCCGCGTCGCGCGCCAGCGGTCGCGACGGCGCGCGCCGCGGCGCGCCACTCGTCGCGCGGGTCTGCCCGCGGTTGGTCCCGGGGGACGTTCCGGCTGACACCTGGCTTGTGTTCATCCGCGCATTTCTACCGTGGTTTGTCTGGAGTGGCCAGTCGGAGAGGCCACGACGTGGTTCGAAGCAGGGCAAGCAACAGGTTCTCCCGGCCGCCTGGCGCGATCTTGCCTGCCGCGGTGGCTCCGCCCGCGTTGCGATGTCGCCATACGCCTGGATGGGGGCGCGGGCGCCTGCGTGACAGACCTACGCGCCGTAGTCGGCCTCCAGCTCGTCGAGCGTCTGTTGCCAGTTGCGAAACCGGATCGCCCGATCGTCGATCCACACGTGCGCGATCGGCTTGCCCATGTGGATCGCGTCGTACGGCATGTCGTGCTGGTCGAGCCAGTGCCTGGTGACGTTGTATTCCGCCCAGCCCCGGGCGGTGTAGATGACGATCGTGTGGCCGGCGGCCTTGAGACGCTGGAGCGCCTCGCGGGCCCCGGCGATCGGCTTGGCCAGCGGCCGGTCGAACACGCGCTCCTCGGTCGAAATCACGCCGTCCAAGTCGACCATGATCGAGATGGGTTTGCGCATCGCGGTCTACCTCCGTCTGTTTCGACGAATCTTCGGCGAAATCGCCGTATTCGTCCACGCCGGCGCCGGGGACCGGCCGCCCCGCGCTTTCGCCGGTTCACCCGTTATAATCCCCCCATCCCAGGCGGCTTGATGCGAGGACACCAGACGGATGATTATCACGATCGACGGACCGGCGGGGTCGGGCAAGAGTACCGCGGCGCGCAAGCTGGCGGCGCGGCTGGGGATTCCCTACCTCGATACCGGGGCGATGTATCGCGTGGTGACGCTCGCCGCACTCGAGGCCGGCGCCGATCTCAACGATGAACAGGCGTTGACCCGTATCGCCCAGACGGCCGACTACGACCTCGACTGCGGGCCGACGCACGTGCGGGTGACGCTCGACGGACGCGACGTGACCGAGGAAATCCGCTCGATGCGCGTCAACGAGCACACGCGCTACGTGGCGGGCTCTCCGGGCGTCCGGCGGATTCTGGTGGAAAAACAACGCGAGCTCGGCCGCCGGCTCGGCTCGATGGTCACCGAGGGACGCGACCAGGGCAGCGTCGCGTTCCCCGATGCCGACTTCAAGTTCTTCATGGACGCCGACGTCGAGAAGCGGGCCGAGCGGCGGCTGGTCGAGCTGCTGGCCGACGGGGAGGACGTGACCCGCCAGGAGGTGCTGGCCAACCTCCAGAAGCGCGACCGCACCGACAGCGAACGTTCGGTCGGGCCGCTGACCGTGCCCGACGGCGCGATCGTGATCGAAACCAGCAACCTCAGCATCCCCCAGGTGCTCGACCGGCTGCTCGATGCGCTGCGCAAGGGCGGCGTCGAGATTCCCCCGGCCGGCTCGGCCTCCTCGGAGTTGGCGGCGCCATGACACCGTGGTATCGCTTCTGCCGGGCGGGCGCCCAGGCGCTCTTTCTGCTCGTCGCCCGCGGGCGCGTGTTCGGTCGGCACCACGTGCCCAGGACCGGCGGCGGCCTGCTGGTCTGCAACCACCAGAGCTTCTTCGATCCGATCCTCGCGGCCCTGGCGATCCCCCGCGAGTGCCACTTCATGGCCCGCGATACGCTCTTTCGCAACCCCTGGTTCCGCAGGCTGATCACGTCGCTCAATGCCTTTCCGGTCAAACGCGGCACCGCCGACGTGGGCGCCATCAAGGAGACCCTGCGGCGGCTCAAACGGGGTGGGCTCGTGACCGTTTTTCCCGAAGCCACGCGGACCGTCGATGGCAGCGTGCGGCCCATGCAGCCGGGGGTGGTGCTGATGGCGCGCAAGGCCCGCGTGCCGCTCGTCCCCACGATGATCCTGGGAGCGTTCGAAGCCTGGCCGCGACACGCGCTGCTGCCGCACCCCGCGCCGATCCTCGTCGCCTACGGCGAGCCGCTGACCCCCGAGCAGCTCGTCGGGCTGTCCGATGACGAGGCGATTACGCTGCTGCGAGATCGCATCCTGGACATGATGCGTCACTATCGCAACCACCCGATCGTGCGCGGGCGGCTGCAACCCGTGCCGCCCACCGCGGCCGGCGCCGCCGGCAGTCAGGCCCCCGGCCGGTAGCGGGCCACGCAGCCCGGCTCTTCCTCGATCTCGACGCACACCAGCGCCGCCTCCGCCGGAAGCTGCGGCGCGAGCCGGTCGGCGATCAGCCGGGCCACGTTCTCGGCCGAGGGGTTTTGGCCTTCAAGGGCGTCGATCGCCGCGAGGTTCGTGCCGCGCATGTCCGCCACGGCTTGCGCAAGCTGCGCCCGAATCCGGCCGAAATCCGCCACCACGCCGATCGAGTCCAGCCGCCGCGCTGCCAGCGTGACCGTCACGCGCCAGTCGTGCTCGTGGAGCGGTTCGAGCGTTCCGTCGGCCAGCCGAAGCCGGTGGGCCGCGGGAAACCGGGTTGTGACGCTGATCTCAAACATGCGACCCTCCCTGGAAAAAGCGGGCGCTGCGCGTACCAGCGGGCCGCGCGTGCGGCGAGGCGGCCGCCGCCGGCCGGGCGGCGGGAGGAGCTCTACGCGACGCGTTCCATGATGTCGATCTGGAGCGATTCGACGAGCTGCTCGGCGATCGTGCCGAACGCGGCCAGATGGGGCGACTTCATGTGGGCTTCCCAGTGGCCGCGGCTCTGCCAGTTCTCGAAAAACAGAAACACCCGCGCGTCTTCGAG
>CAYRXN010000410.1:0-10887 GCA_964428275.1 uncultured Planctomycetales bacterium
CATCGATCCGAGTCCCGAGGTCAAGGAGACCAGTCGTGCTACGAGCCGTTTGCGTTTCGCGGCAGCAGCAGGCCCACGAACGACGACCCGGTTTTACGCTTATCGAGCTCCTGGTGGTCGTTGCGATCATCGCCCTGCTGATCTCCATCCTCCTCCCATCGCTCTCCCGGGCCCGCGAAAAAGCCAAGCTCACCGTGTGCCAGGCCAACATCAAGGAGGTCGGCACGATGATCGGGGTGTACCGCGCCGATTACCGCGGCTTCGTCCCGATCATGTACAACTACTACGCGTACGGGCACGGCCAGTGGGACGCACCGGCGCGGGTCTGCTGGCTCTCGGTGGCCCTGCGCGATTATCACCCCGGTACCCAGGGGCTCAAGAACATCCACGGCGATCACGGCAACTACGACCCGGAGGAACCCTGGTACCCCGAGACCGGCAAGCTCCGGGAGTACGAAGACAAGGTCCTTCCCGATTTCTTCGTCTGTCCGTTTGCACGCGGCGATGGTGAGGGACGCGTCTATACCGATCAGGAGCAGTTCTTCGCGTTCTACGAGTGGGAAGGCCGGCACGAGCACTACCAGACCTTCATGTGGCCCGGCATGAAGAAGGAAGTGCCGCCCGGCGGGCGGCCGTGGCCCGGAAGCGGCCCGACCGACAAGCGTGGCCGACTCAAGTACGCCGAGATCAACTGGAACCGCCTGCCCATGCGGGGGAACCCGGCCGAGGATCGTTACCAGAATCTCTGGAACCGCCAGTGGCAGCTCAAGGACGTTCGTGATCTGGACGCCAACTCGTTCGCCGAGGTCATTTCGGTGTTCTGCGCCCAGGGCGAACACATCGTGTTTCCCAACCCTTCGCTGCGCAAGTACTCACGCGTCAACGTCGGCAACCACTCGAACGGCACGACCGGCGGAACCAACGCGCTGTTTATCGACGGGCACGTCGTGTGGGTCGAGGGAACGCGGATCGGATGGCCCTAGGCCCCGAGGCGGGCGCACGGGCGGGCCGGGGAGCGCGCCCCGGCGCACGTGACGGGCCGGAGGAGGCCAAGCCCGTTCGGAGGGGGGCAACGAAGGAATCAACCGCCGTTTCGAGCGCGGCATCGGGCGGCGCGGCAGTCGGCGGAGCAGTGCAAGACCAACAGGAGGATGGGAAATGAGGATTCGAAGGTTCATGGTGGCTTCCGCGCTGCTGATCGCGGTGGCCGGCGTGGTTTCCGCCCAGAACATGCTGCCCAACGGGGGCTTCGAGGCCAGCCCGGACGGTACGCAGGTCACGGGACAGGACTACATCGACGCGACCACCTTCCCCGGCTGGCGGGTCTTCGCGGTCGGCGGCTTCGGTTCGACCTATACGGTCACCGGCGCCGCGGCCCACAGCGGCGCGGTCGGGATGGAGATGGCCTACGACATCGCCGGGGCCGACTCGGCCCTCGACATGGACGATCCGTCCCTGCGGTTGAGCATCCCCACCGAGCAGCGCATCTACAAGCAGCTCATCGACGTGCGCGACGGCGGGGCCTACGGCGGGTCGCCGCACTTTACCGCGGGGTTCCAGTTTCCGACCGCCGGGTATGCCAACACGATCGACCCGCAGGCCAACTGGGAAACCATGGGGCTGACCGGGCGCTCCGACGGCATGGGCACCCTGAGCGTGCGTTACGACATGAACCCCGGCGGCGGCGTCAACAAGTCGGTCTACATCGACAACGCCCAGGTCATCGACGTCACCCACGCCGACCGCATGATCAACGGCGGGTTCGAGAACTCGGACACGCGCCCGATCAACTGGCGCTTCTTCGCGGTCGCCGGTGCCGCCGGCTCGGCCACGATCACGAACGACGCGGCCAGTGGCAGCAACGCCGTGCTGCTGGAGCGGACGGCGGCGGCCGGTGACAGCGGTCTGGACCTGTGGAACGACCGCGTGGCGACGCTGGGCGGAGAGACGCTGCACATCACGTTCAAGGCCAGGAAGGAGTGGGGCGACGACGCGATGCTGCGCCTGACGCTGGCCGCGTGGGACGACCTGGGCAACTTCCAGGGCGACCTCGTGAACTACCTCGTCGCCGGCGGCGACGGCGCGTTCGACACCTACGCGCTCGACATCCCGCTCTATGGCAACACGGCCCTGGTTTCGCTGGCCTTCCGCGTCACCGACGCCAATCACGCTCCGTCGGTCGGGGGCTTCACGATCGACGACGTGGTCCTGATGCCCGAACCGACCACGCTGGCACTGCTCGGGCTGGGCCTGCTGGCCGCGTTCCGGCGGCGCTGAGACGCGGCGACGGACCGTCGATCCGGCGATCGACCACGAACGGCTGCGCCGGGTGCAACTCCCGGCGCAGCCTTTGCCCGCCTCTGAGGGGTTGGGCGCACCACACAGAGAGGCTCAGGAAAGAGGTACGCGCAAAGGAGCAACCCGATGCTGTCTTCATTTCGACGATTTCAGACGACGTACGCAGGGTGCGTGGGGCGGCTCTGCGCCGCGGTCGCCCTGGCCGCGCTGTTGAGCGGTTGGACTGCGACGCCCGCGCGGGCCGACGGAGGTCCGCCGTGGTGGGTCGCCGTCTCGCTCGGGGCGACGAATCAGCAATACGGTCTGGCCCAGATCGAGGTTGCTTCCGACGGCCAGACGCAGGCGACCACGATCGACGGCCAGGAGTGCCGCAACCTGCTGGCCAACGGCAGCGGGTCGAAGTATCTCTATCTCGCGGTCGATGACGCCTATTACCACGGCGCCGGCCCCGGCGTGACGGTTGCGGTGCACTATTACAGCGCCGACAACGTGACGTTCTGGATCGAGTACGACGCCGCCGACGGCACGACCTACAAGACATCCACCACGCGCAACACCGGCTCCGACAGCGTGTGGAAGAAGGCCCTCTTCTGGCTGCCCGACCCGGCCCTGCTGGGCAACCAGAACGGCGGCGCCGATCTGCGCATCGCCACCCACGACGAGAGCAGCGATTTCTACGTCGCCGGCGTGGCCCTGGCCCGGCCGGTGGGCCCGTATGTGGCGGGCGACCAGGACGCCGACTTCTCCGGCGAGACCTTCGCCGGCAACGACAAGCTCGTCACCACCACGTATTTCTACTGGTACGACGTCTACACCGACCGGCACCTGGTCAACGGCGACGGAAGCGATGCGATTACCGACCATCCCGCGCTCGATCCCAACGTGCCGGGCTGCGAATACATCGAGCCCAACGGGCCGCAAGTCTCGGCGGACGTGAGCTGGGAGTCGATCGAGTGGCACAAGCGCGAGTTGCTCGACATGATCGACGCCGAGCTGGACTTCGCGATGCCGGTGTACTGGGGCGGCACCGACGAGCTGCTCTGGGCGGCCGAAGGGGTCGGGCGGCTGGTGCAGGCGATCGACGAGCTGAGCGCCGAAGGGCACAACCCGCCGAAGATCGGCATGTTCTTCGACACCACCACGCTCCAGCAGACCGACGACATCTTCAACATCCGCAACCAGAAGGCCGACCTGACGACGGCCGACGGTCGCAACTTCTTCATCAAGCAGATCATCGACTTCTTCTCGCTCGTGCCGCCGAAGTACTGGGCGCGGATCGACGGCAAGCCGGTGATCTTCCTCTATTCGTCCGGCTTTACCGCCGGTTACGACCAGGGAACGTTCACCGAGCTCGACACGCGCTTCGCCCAGGCCTTCGGCGGACTGACGCCCTACGTCGTGCGCGAAACCTCGTGGAGCGGCGTGACGACCGACAGCGAGTTCGCCTGGGGTGCGGCCCTGAGCGGCCCCCGGATCTACGACACCGCGGCGGTCGGCCCGGGGTTCGACAACTCGGCCGTCCCCGGCGGCGGGCTCTACCGCGACCGCAGCGGCGGCGCCACGTACACCACCGACTGGGCCACGATTCTCGGCAGTTACAGCGGCAACCTGGTCCACGTCGAGACGTGGAGCGAGTTCCACGAAGCGACCGAAATCGCCGCGTCGCAGGAATACGGCCGGCAGTACATCGACCTCACGCAGCAATACGCCGCGATGTTCAAGGGTACCTGGGGCGGCACCGACAACGCGATCGTCACCGACAACACGATTCCGTCGCAGATGTACGCCGGTGATACCGTGCTCGTGACCGTGACGGTCAAGAACACGGGCGCCAGCACCTGGAGCGAGGCCGACGCGTTCCGGCTCGGGGCCGTCGATGACTCCGACCCGTTCTATGCGGGCAATCGCGTGCAGTTGCCCGCCGGCGTCACGGTGGCGCCCGGCCAGACCTGCACCTTCGAGTTTACGATGACCGCGCCCGCTTCGGCCGGCGACTACACCACCGACTGGCAGATGGTCCACGACGGGTCCGGCTGGTTCGGCGAGGTTCACCGCGAGACCGTCCGCGTCGCCAGCGGCACGCCCGAGTGCAACCCGCCGGTGGACGAGACGTTGGTGCTCAACCCCGAGTTCGCGGGCGGCGGCGGTACCCGGAGCGACACCGTGACCGGCACCGTGCCGGCCGGCTGGCGGGCCGTGGCGGACGGTAACGCGGCGGGCGAGATCACGCTGGTTCGCCTGGCGGCTGATGAGCTCTACTCGGGCAGCCCGATCGCCAACGCCGTCCTCTGGCACGCCTGGGCCGATCCCAACGGCGGCGGGGGCGGTGGCGGCAGCGCCGGCGACGCGGCGATCGACATCGACGACGAGGCCCTGCGGCTGACGATTCCCGCCGAGAATCGCGTCTACCAGGTGCTGGTCGATGCCCGCGACGGCAGCGCGTACGGCGGCACCGATCATTTCGGCTGGGGACTCCAGTTCTCGGACACGTCGTACAACCGCGGCTCGGCCGACGATCCCGGAGCCGACTTCGAAACCTTCGGCATCGACGCGATGTCGGACACCGGCGGCACGCTCAGCGTCCGGTTTGACACGGGCACCGAGGTGCTTCACTCGGTGCAGCTCGACAACGTGCGCGTTCTGGACGTGACCGACACCAACCGCATGGTCAACGGCGATTTCGAGTATTCCGACACGCGGCCGGTGGGTTGGCGGTTCGCGGCGGTCGCGGGAGCGACCGGCTCGGCGACCATCAGCCACGACGCCTACACCGGCAGCAACGCCGTGCTGCTGGAGAGCACGACGGCCGGCGGAGACCTGCTGCTCGACATCGAGCCGTGGCGGATTCCCGTGCACCCCGAGGAGAGCATCTACGTCCGCTTCCGGGCCAAGAAGGTGTCCGGCGGCAGCGGCACCAACCTGCGCATCTCCTGCGCCCACTGGGACGCCAACCAGCAGTACCTGTACGTCGAACCGACGGTGATGACCCAGCCCGACACCAGCGACTGGGGCACGTATTTCCTGAGCTTTGCGACTACGGCCGACACCGCCTCGATCAACGTCGCGTTTCGCATTTGCGACGATTCGTACGCCAACGCCGTCGGTGCGTACCTGATCGACGACATCACCGTCATCAACGCCGAGTACGCCCCGCCGGTCGAGGGCAACATCCTGCACGACGGCGACTTCGAGGACATCCCCGGCGACGGCTGGGGCACCGAAGGCGGTTACCCCTGGTGGGATCTCTACGACACCATCTCGATCCCCTACTGGCGGGTCTTCGCCGTCAGCGGCGCCTACGGCGGCGTCTACGGGCGAACGGACGCGGCCACCAGCGGCCTGCTGGGCGTCGAGCTGTTCCGCACCGCCACCGGCCAGGGCGGCGACAGCGCCCTGGACAAGGACGACCCGGCGATGCGCGAGCCGATCCCGGCCGCGGAGCGGATCTACCTGGCGCTCGCCGACGCCAAGGACGGCGGCATCCACGGCGGAACGCCGCTGGTGAACATCGGGATCCAGTTCCCCGGCGCCGGTCGGGGGTTCGGGTTCGATCCCGGGTCGCAATTCGAGACGTTCGGCGTCGTCGCCCGATCGAGTACCGCCGGGACGGCCAGCGTGCGTTTCGACCTGGGCGGCGACTTCGACCGCAGCGTGTACCTCGACAACGCCCGGCTCTACGACGTGACCTGGGATACCAACCGGATGGTCAACGGCGATTTCGAGAACTCCGACATCCAGCCGCTCAACTGGCGGTTCGCGACGGCGGGTGGGGCGGCCGGCTCGGCCACGATCAGCCACGACGCCTATTCGGGAAACAACGCCGTGTTGCTCGAACGCACCAACGCCGACGGCGACCTGGTACTCGATCTCGATGGCAGCGGCATGCACGTGCCGACCATCGGCGGCGAGACCTACCGCGTCAGCTTCGCGGCCAAGAAGGTCAGCGGCGACGCCGACGCGCGGCTGACGATTACGGTGGCGCAGTTCGACGACAGCGATGCGTATGTCGAAAACGTGTTCGTGAGCGCCTATGACCCAGGCACCGGCACCTACACGGCCTGCGTCACCGACGACCTGGTCGCCCAGCGCGGGTATCTGGGGATCGGCTTCCGTGTGATGGACCCGAACAACCAGCCGATCGCCGGCTCGTATCTGATCGACGACGTGCAGCTCGTGGCCGACGAGCCGCCGCCGCCGGGCGGTGGCGGAGAGAACCTGCTGGCGCAGGGCGACTTCGAGGACACGCCCGAAGGCACGACCGTCAGCGGCCACGACTACATCGACGTGGGCACCATCGACGGCTGGCGCTGCTTCGCCGTATCGAGCGCCTCGGCCAGCTTCACCGTCACCAGCGCCGCCGCCAGCAGCGGCAGCGTGGGCGTCGAGTACGTCCGCGAAGCGGACTACTCGGCTCCGGGCGACCGCGTGTTCGACAACAACGACGAACACTTCGAGCTGCGGCCGGGGCTGTGGTATCAGGCCGAGTTCTACGTCAAGACCGGCAACGCGGACGAGTCCGACCAGGAGTACAGCTTCTCGTTCCCGCTGTTCGCGTGCGACTACACCGGCGACGAGCCGGGCGGGTTCACCGGCGTCGCCACCAGCACCTGGCAGAAGGTCACGGCCCCGCTGTTCCAGGCCACCGACGCGTACAACGGCCACGTCGCCTGGCGCGTCGTCGGCGACGACGGGGCCATCATGGTCGCGATGCCCAAGGTCATCGCCTCGTCCAGCAGTTGTCCGGGCGATCTCGACGGCGACGGCCAGATCAACCTCTCCGACCTGGCGATCCTGCTGGCCCACTACGGGCAGTCCGGCACCTACGCCGACGGCGACCTCGATTGCGACGGCGTCGTGGACCTCTCCGACCTGGCGATCCTGCTGGCCCACTACGGAGAGTCGTGCTGAACCGGCGCCCGGTAGAGAGAATCAGGCAAACCTGATGCACACAGCGTAAGGAACAGCCGCGGGGTCTTCGCACGGCGGAGGCCCCGCGGCTCTATATACTTCCGGTTGGCGCCCCCGAGTTCGAGAAGGGAGACAGCATGCACCGCGCAGCTTGCAGACACCTGTTATACGCTGCCGCCGTGGCCCTGTTGGCCGGCGTTGCCACGGCCGCGCCGCGGCCCCAGGCGGCGATCCTCGACCTGGCCCCCGCCCGACAGCCGTTGCCGCACGCGGCGCCGATCGCCGAGGCGCTTCGGCACGCCGGGTTCGACGTGACGCGCCTCGCGCCCGACGACGCCGGCACGCTGGCCGGGCTCGATCCGCGCCGCTTCGACGTCGCGGTGCTGCTCGACGGTTCCGCGATGCCCGCGCCGGCGGTCGGGGCGCTCGAACGTTACCTGCGCGCCGGCGGCGACCTGATCGCGCTGCGCGCACCGCTGCTGCGAAAGCTTCTGCTGCGCGACGACGGCCGCTGGATCACGCGCGACCAGTTGGCCGCCGGCGATGCCACCCGGCCGCCCGAGCACGTCCTGATCCGCTACGACGACCAGACGCCCACACGCTGGCCGCGCAGCACCGATCGGCCCGACATCCACACGCAAGTCGAAGTCGTCTCCGGCCCGTCACGGATGCGCGTCTTGCACGTGACGGTGCCGGTCCTGGGCGGCTGGGACACGCTCGCGACGAAGTTGCCGCAGGCCGGCTTTCCGCCCGGCTGCGTGCTGACGGTCTTCGCGGCGCGTGGCGATGCGCACACCTCCACGCTGCTGGTCGAGTGGGACGAACGCGACGGGTCGCGCTGGATCGCCACGGTCGCGCTGACGCCGCGGTGGCGCCGCTACGTGCTCACGCCGGCGGACTTCAAGTTCTGGCACGACAGCCGGGGGCAGCGCGGCGGCGCGGGCGATTGCTTCAAGCCCGAAAACGCCGCCGGTTTTTCCGTCGGCGTCGCCCAGTCGCACGGCTGCGCTCCCGGCCGGCGGCACGAATACTGGCTCGGACCGATCGGTACCGCGCCGGCGACCGGCCGCTACGCCCGGCTGCTCCAGAGGGCCACGCTGCCGCCGATGGACACGCTCTATCCGCCCTACAAACTGTTCGCGTCGCACGGCGCCTCCCGGTTGGAAACCCGCCGCGACCAGGTCTTCGTCGCGGCGGCCGACTGGCCGCTGCCGGCCCACCTCCGCTGCCCGCACCCGCGTCCGCTCGGCGGCGGCTTCGACAAGGGCCGCGCGTGGCGCTGGGTGCCGCTGCTCGAAGCGCGGGACGCCGCCGGCCACTGGCGCGGCAACCCGGTCACGCTGACCATCCACGCCGGCGGCGAGTTTCGCGGCGGTTTGTGGGCCTCGGTTGGTGTAAGCGACGCGGACTGGTACGGCACGCCGGCGGCCGTCGGGCTGGTGGCCCAACTCGCCCGGCGGATGTTGCAGCCGGCGTTTCTCCTCGACGGCGGCACGAACTTCTACACCTACTTCGAAGACCAGCCGCTGACGCTCGGCGTGCGCGTGGTCAACGTCGGCGACCACCCCGCCGAGAACCTCACGGCGCGCGTGACGCTGCTGGCGGCCGCCGACGGCCACGAAATCGCCCGCAAGACCTGGTCGCTGAAGCTCTCACCCGGCGAAATCAAGCGGGCGGCGGAAGAAGTTCGGCTCGACTCCTGGCCGGCCGGGGGGCTGCGCGTGGTGGCCGAGCTGCGGGACGGCGCCGCGGTGATCGACCGGGTCGAGCACGCGGCGCACGTATGGCGGCCGCGACCCGGGAAACACTTCGTGACCGCCGAAGGCGGCCATTTCGTGCTCGACGGCGCGTTCTGGCGACCGCACGGCGTCAACTACATGCCCTCGTCGGGGATCGGCGTCGAGGATCGGGCGTTCTTCGAGTATTGGGTCGGCGCCAGGGCCTATCACCCCGAGGTCATCCAGCGCGACCTCGAACACGTCCGCGAACTGGGCTTCAACGCCGTCAGCATCTTCATCTACAACCGGTCGCTCGCGGCCCAGAACCTGCTCGACCTGTTGCGGCGGCTCGATGCGCTGGGACTCAAGGCCAATCTCTCGCTGCGCGCCCTCGACGAGCAGCGTGGCAAAGAAACCACGCCGATGCGCTACCTCTGGCCGAAGATCCGCGAGATCATCGAGTACTACCGTCTGGCCGAGAACGATACCGTCTTCGCCTACGATCTCGCGTGGGAGCCGGCCTTCGGCAGCCACGCGCGGCGCAGCCAGTGGGACGCCGACTGGCGGGCGTGGGTGGCCGAGCGTTACGGCAGCATCGCCGCGGCTGAGCAGGACTGGGACTTTTCGGCCCCGCGCGACGCCGACGGGCGGCTCACGAATCCGGTCGGCGCGCAGCTCACCCGTGACGGCCCGTGGCGGCGTTACGTCGCGGCGTATCGGCGATTCCTCGACACGCTGCTCTACGAGAAGTACGCGTCGGCCCGGCGGCTGGTCCGCGCGCTCGACCCGCACCATCTGGTCAGCTTCCGCATGACCGACGCCGCCAACCCGACGTACCGCTTCGCCGAGCGCATTCCCTACGACTGGCCGTTTCTGGCGGCCGGCGTGGACATCCTCGAACCCGAGGCCTACGGGCGCATCGGCGACTGGGAGCGGGTCAGGCCGGGCTGGTTCGAACGCGAGTACGCCCGTTGGGCCGCGCCGGACCTGCCCATGATGTGGGCCGAGGCGGGCGTCAGTGCCTGGAGCCGCAGCCGCATGTGCAGCGACCCCGAACAGCTCGCGTTCCAGGGCCGGTACTACCGCGACCTCTACCGCATGTTCATCGCCAGCGGCGCCGATGGAATCTTCTTCTGGTGGTACCCCGGCGGCTTCCGCGTCAACGAGAACAGCGACTACGGGATCATCAACCCCGACGGCAGCGACCGCCCGGTGACGCGCGTCATTCGCGAGATGGGGCCGCGACTGCTGGCCGCCGACCCGCTGCCGCCGGTGGATCACTGGATCGAGTTCGACCGCGATCGACATCCCGACGGCGTGGCGGGCGTGTACGACGCGGTCCGAGACGAGTTCTGGAAGGCGATCGAGCAGGGCCAGGTGCCGGGACTGCGCACCGCCGGCACCGGGACCGACTCGACGAATTGCCCGCTCGTGGCGGTTGGCAACGTCCCGTGCACCGGGCACAACCCGCCGAAGTACCTCGATGGGTGGTTCGACGCCGTGTACGTTCGCGGCGCGGCGGGTCGGTGGACGCGCGTCGAGAACGGCGGCCCGGTGCGCGTGGAAGCGGCCCAACCGCTGCGCGCCCGGATCGTACTGACCAACCTGGCCGAAGCGGCGTGGGCCGTCCGGGGCCGGGCCGGCGGGCGCGCCGGCGTCGTCGATCTGGTCGTCACCGCGGGTGCAACGACGCGGCGGTTGCCGCTGCCCCGGCGGGTCGGCTATCACGAGACGCTCGAGTGGAACGACGTCGAGCTGCTGCCGAACGGGACCGCCGGCGTGACGAAGCTGCTTCTGCGCCTCGCCGCGCGCGGCCGCACGCCGTTCGGACCAGTGTTTCGCATTCGCCTCGAGCCGGCCGGCCGGTAGGCTTGGCTGGAGGTTTCGCCGGAGGGGGACGATTCGGTACCGGGCGTGCCGTCACGGAGTTCTTGCAGCGGCGCGCCCCGGCGCTGCGTGATAG
>CAYRXN010000411.1:0-3929 GCA_964428275.1 uncultured Planctomycetales bacterium
CCCGGGATGTAGAACAATCCTTCGCTGAAGGCCAGGTCCTGCCCCACGAAGATGATCGGGTCGCAGCCGAGGTGCCGGGCGAGATAGAACGCCAGGTGGGCGACCGTCGTGCCCGGCTTGAGCCGGCCGCGCGGCGGGGCCGCGTCGCCCAGCAGTACCTGATGATGATCGTGGCCCAGCACGTACTTGCGGCCCGCGAACATGTCCAGCACGCGCCAGTTGGCCTTCGGTTCGGCCACCAGCGCGCAATCGCCCGGATCGCCGAGGTCGCGGAAGAACTCGGTCGAGACCTCGTGAAAGTCGAGGCTGGTGACGAAGTGCGGGCGGATGCCGCGCCGGTGCAGCAGGCGCAGCACCGTCTGCACGGCGATGACGACGGCGCGCGCGCGCAGGTCGCCGAGCTGGTCGAGATTGCGCGCCAGCGACGGCCCCGCCGCCACGATCACGGCCGGCCGGCCGGCGGCCCGGCCTTCGAGCACCTCGACGCCGGGGTGGCTCAGCGTGGCGGGCAGATTGTACGCCACGTTCTCGAAGGTCACGCGCGAGGTCTTGAGCAGCGTGATGATCTGCATGCGGGCGTAGCGGACGAACTCGGTCATCTGCGCGCGGAGCCGCTCGTGGAACTCCGCACGCACCCGCCGAGTGTGGGGCAGCGCGACGAAATGAAGCCCCAGCAGAATCACCGCGCTGTGCGGGTCGAGCCGTTCGTGCAGCGCGCGCGGGTCGTCCGTCGTGAGAAACACGAGCCGGCCGTCGCTCAGCAGCGGCGTGAAGTCGTGCAGGCACAGCGCCGCCTTGAGCACGGCCACGTCGTCTTCGGCCACGATCACCAGCGGCTGGTCGTAGCGTCGCTCGAGCTCCTCGACGACGTAGCCGAGCCCCAGGCCGCTGACGAAAAACGAGGGGTGGTCCGTTTCCGGAAGCTGCGCCACCACGCGGGCGGCCTCTTCGACCGGGCGGTAGCGGCTGTGTACGTAGACCTCGCGTCCGTCGTCGGCGATCCGCCGCACCGTGGTCCGCCCGTCGCGCGTGGTCTCGAGCGCCGGCAGCGCCGCGAAGGGCAACGTGTCGATCCGCGCCGCCAGCTCGACGTCGCACCGATACAGCGCCTCCAGGTTCGCCAGATAGCACGCCCGGCCAGGCGCGCGGCGGCCGGTCTTTTCGACGTCGGCGGTGGTCATACGCCGCATTGACCCACCGCGGCGCGCCCGTGTCAAGCACGCGAGTCGGGCCCAGGTACCGCAATTCCGCACCCGCGAGGCAATCTTGCGCCCGGGTCGGCGTTTGACATGACATCTTCGCCTCCCCGGGGGGACAGCGCCCGCCCCCCCGCCGAACGTCGTGCGGCACGCCGTCGCGGCGAGCCGGGGAACCGAGCAACTACAAGTGCAGGCAGCGCTTACGGGAGAAGAACGTGAGAACCCGTGCGGGAACCCTCCGCGCCGTGTGCGTCGCGGCGACAGCAGCGGCCGCGGCGGAGACACAAGCTGCCGGAAGGTTTGGCGAACCGCCTTCCGGCGGTACCGCCGCGGTGGGAATGGGGGCAGCCGGTCAGGGCGCCGCCGCCGGAGCGGTGGCGGGCGCCTCGGCCGGCTGCGCGGCCAGGAGGGCCTCCCACGTTTGAGCCGTCATGATCGGCGGGAGCCGCCGGCCATTGAGAAACAGGACGGGTACGTTCTCCACGCCGACGCGCCGGGCGAGGGCGATGTCCGCTTTGACCTGGGCGCGAACCCGGTCGGAGTCCATGGCGCGGGCGAAGGCGGTCGCGTCGAGCCCCACCGCAGCGGCCCAGCGAGGAAACTCCGGCATCTCCAACTCGTCCTGGTGTTCATAAAGGGCGGCGCGCAAACGCTCATACTGCTCCAGCGAGCCCGCCAGCCGGGCCGCTTCGGCCGCCTCCGCCGCCCGGCACGAGCCCGTGTGCATGGTCCGCGGCAGATCGGGATTGCAGCTGCGATCGAGCGGATAATGACGGTAATCGACGCGCAGGGCGCCGGGGTGGTCGTGGATCACGTCGGCCAGCAACGCCAGCGCCCGCCGGCACGCCGGACAGCGGAAATCGCTGAACACGACGACGAGATTGGGCGCCCGCGGGTCGCCGGCGCACGGCCGTCCCGGATCGAGCAGCTCGGGATGCACGGGCTGACGCGCGACGGTCCAGCGCACGTACGCCGGGTCTTCGACGATCGCGCGATACTCCTGGTACATCCTGCGGCTGGTCGTGTTGGCGGTCACGAACAAGGCCAGCGCAAGGTGGAGCAGAAAAAGACAGGCGCCGCCGACGAGCGCCGCGCCGGCAAGGCGCGCCGTCGGGTGCGGCAGCGCATCGGCCGGATCGCGCCGCCAGGGAATGGCCACCAGCGTGAGCAGCGCCAGCGCGAGATTCACGACGTGCACGGCTACACAGCCGGGGCACCAGCGGTGGAGCACGTCTTTCATCAGGTGCATGTAGAAGACGGACTGCAACACACCCAGACCGACGACGGCGAGGATGAACAGGTGCCACGCCCACCGCCGCCGCGTCGGACTGCCGACAAAAAGGTACCACAGGCCAACAAAGCCGAAGTATGCCATGCCGAGAACGGCGACGGGGATGCGCGGGCTGCCGAGGATCGAGACCCCGGACTCGCCGGAGCGCAGCACCGAAAGGCAGTCGGTAAGGCCGTGGTCCGGCCGCGGGCCGCAATGGGTCTGAAGCCAGGGGATGCTTGCCGACGAACCCGAGCTGAGCCGGGCCAGATCGAAACTCAACCACCAGCCGGCCAGCGCCAGGACGACGCCCAACCAGCCGAGCCACCGGCGCGGCGGTTGGCAGGACGCCGGGAGGGCGAAGGGTGGCGATTCGTTCATTTCACGCATCACGACCTGCCTCATCTTGTCCGCTGCGCCGGGAATCGGCCGGCGTGATCGGGAGTGTAACGTACTGTCGCGCGAGTTTCACCGCGTGGCTGGCCCGTTTGCAATTGGCCCCTGATCGGGCAAGATGGTGGGCATGAGCGCGTTTGTCATCAGACCCGCGACGCCGAACGACCTGGACGCGCTGTACGCCCTGGCGGTCGACGCGCTGGTACACGACCGGTTCAGCGGACAGCTGCTGCGGGAAAAGCTGTTCGCGGACCCGCGGCCGGAGGAATTCTCCTGGAACGTACTGGCGGCGGTCGCGGCGGATCGCATCGTCGGCTTCGCCCAGGGGGTCGTGCGACCCGCAGCCCGGAAAGCCTGGCTGGGGATGTTCGCCGTCGAGGCCGGCTGGCGGCGGCGGGGCGTGGCGAACACCCTGCTGGCGGCGCTGCGCGACGACTGGCCACGCGAGATCGAAGAAATCGAGGCGCTGGCCATTCCGGGAAACTACTTCACGCCCGGGCTCGACCCGCGCTATACCGCGGCGCACTGTTTCCTGGAGCGGCGGGGGTTCGAGCGTTTTCGCGACTGCGTCAACCTGCGGGCGGACCTCGGCCAATCGTTCGATACGTCCGCCGAGATGCGGCGGCTGAGCCGCGCGGGAATCGAAATCCGCCGCGCGAGGCCCGACGACGATCCCCGGCTCGATGCGTTCTTCCAGGAGCATTTCGGCCCAGACTGGCGGTTCGAGGCGGCTTTGGCGATGGCCAACGATCCGCCGGCGTTGCACCTGGCCCTGCGCGACGGGCGGATCATCGCGTTCTCGGCCCACTCGGGGCAGAACCGCGAATGGGGGTTCTTCGGCCCGATGGGGACGGCCCCCGAGGCGCGTGGGCACGGGCTCGGACGCGTCCTGCTGTGGCACTGTCTCAACGACATGCGCGCCGCCGGCCACCGGACGGCCGTGATTCCCTGGGTCGGACCGATCGCGTTCTACCATCAGTGGGCCGGCTGCGTCGTCGAGCGGGTCTTCTGGCGCTATCGACTGACGCCGCGTCAGTGAATGGCGAATGGCGAATGGCGAATGG
>CAYRXN010000412.1:0-9991 GCA_964428275.1 uncultured Planctomycetales bacterium
CGAACCGCGCCAGCCGCACGGTCAGGTCGTGCCGGGCCATCCCCGTGGTGATCGGGGCCGCCTGGCGGCAGAGCCGCTCCCAGACGCGATCGAGGCCGTCGCCGGGAACCTGTTCGAGCAGGACGGCGCTACGCCGTTCGATCGGACCGCACATCTGCTCGACGCACCCCACCGGCGCGGGGGCGTTGATCCGCGCTTCGGCGAGCCGGCGACACACTTCGTATTCCCACGCAGCCCGGCTGCGCGAGAGCGCCTGGCGCCACACCCGGTCCCATTGCTGGCGCCACGGCGTGTCGGCGTAACGCTTCACGTAGAGCACGCCGCCACCGGCCGCCTCCGGCAGCGTCCAGCGCCACCGCCGCCGCCCGCCGAGCCCCTCCTTGTGCAAGGTTTCCCACGTGCCGGCGGTCGCGGGCGTTTCGTCGGCGTCGAGCAGTATCGCGAGCGAAGCCAGCCCGCCGCGGGCCAGTCTGCTGCGCCACTGTGGTTCGATCCGCGCGCGCATGCTCACGATCGGGGCCCCGATGGCTGGGTCGCGGACGCATCGGCCTGGCCCGCGCGGCGGGTCTCGGCGAGCAGGTCGCGGTTCCATTTCTCGAACAGGTCGTTCATGCGGATGCGTTTTCGTTCGTGGCCGACCCAGCGCTGGGCCAGGCGGTCGATCTCGCGGTAATGTTGTTTGAGGTTCGGCGAGAGGCGGCGCGCTCCATAATACTCGTGCAGGAAGCGCAGCCGCTCCGTGCGCGTGGAAAACGGCAGGGCGGACGCCGCGAGGTGAGCCAGTTCGGTGAGCCACCAGCGCGGTCGGCGCGCCATGTGCCGCCCGCCGCGCCGCGGCCGCACGTCGAGGAAGAAGAACTCGGGCTGGCCCGTCAGGTCGAAGCGGATCAGCGTGTTGCGCCAGAATAGCTGGCCGTGGGCAAAGCCCGCGGCGTGCATGCGGGCGACCTGGCGGGCCAGCCGTCGGGCGATCGCCCGACGCAACTCGGGCGATACCGCGCAGCGGCCGGCCTGCACGTCACAGGCCAGCGACGTCAGGTTGCGCGCGCCGGGAACTTCCTCGGTGATGAGAAAACTGACCACGACGAAATGGCCCACCCGCCGCGTGCCGCAAGCCACCGGCCGGACCGCCGGCAGCCCGAGGTGCCTCATTTCGCGCAGCAGGCGATACTCGGCGAGCCCGCGATGGGGGCCGACGAACGTGCCGCGCAGCGCCCCGCGCAGCCGCTTGTCCCACGCGCGATAGTAGTAGCGCTTGACATAGAAACCGGGGCGGTCGCCCGGACCGGGCACGTAGAGCGTCTCGGTCGTGCGGCTCCACGCGGCGACGCGACCGTCGGTGCGGCCGAGCACGTGCGCGACGCGGTCGAGGCCCGCGGCACGAAGCGCCTCGCGATAGGCCGGGTCGATTCGCATGTGATCGGTGTGCAGCATTATCCGGCTCCGGCCCCGTCGCGGATCGATTCAGCCGCCGGGGGCGGGGCGGGCGGGGTGGGCGGGGTGGAAAGCCCGGCGGCGCAGCGCTCCAGCAGCGCGTCGATCTTCTCGGTCACCAGGTCGGTGGTCACGCCGGTCATGCAGCGCAGGTCGAGCGGGCAGCGCGGCAGTTGGCACGGCCCGCAGTCCACGGGAATCTGGATCTTGATTTCGCGATCGTAGTCGGTATCGGTCCACTCCTGATGCGTCGGGCCGAAGATCGTGACCGTCGGCACGTCAAACGCCGCCCCATAGTGGCGCGGGCCGGTGTCGTTGCACACCAGCAGCGCGGCTTCGCGGATCACGACCTTGAGCGAGCCGAGCGTCGTGCCGGGCCGGTCGCAGCAGATCGGTTCGCTGTGCGCGTGCCGGGCGATCGTGCGCATCAGCGCGGCTTCGTGCGGCGCCCCCACGATGACCGAGCGCAGGTCGTGCCGCTCGCGCAGGCGGTCGCAGACCTCGGCGAAGCGTTCGGGCAGCCAGCACTTGGCCGCGCCGAACGCCGCCCCGGGGTTGATGACCGCATACGGGCGGCCGTCGTCGAGGCCGTAGTGGTGCAGGAGCGTCCGCCCGGCCCGCTCCTGGTCGGGCGTGACGCCCAGGCGCAGCCTGCGGTCCGTCACCGGGCAGCCGACGTGCTCGGCCAGCCTGATGTAGTAGGGGAGCACCGGCGATGGGACGAACTTGCCGTCGCGTTTTGGCGGCACGAGCCGGTCGGTCAGCAGCCACGTGCGCCCGTCGCGGGCGTAGCCGACGCGCCGCCGGGCGCGGCCCAACCGCGCGAGCAGCCCGGATCGAAACGAGTTGGTCAGCAGGATCGCGATGTCCGCCCGCACGGCCCGCAGCCGCCGGGCCAGGCCGGGCAGTCCCAGCTCGCGGCGCAGCCCGCGTCCCTCCGGCCAATACGCCTCGTCATCGTGCCAGCCGCCGCCGCGAACCACTTCGGCGACGTAGCGTTTCATGAGATACGTGATGCGGGCCCGGGCGAAGTGTTCGCGCAGCGCAGCCAGCACCGGCGTGGCGAGCACGACGTCGCCCACCCAGTTGGGAATCACCACCAGCAACCGCCGGCAGTCCGCAGCCGTCTCGGGCCGAGCCATCATCGACATACTGTATCGCCGGCCGGACGTTTTCTCACGAGGCCGGGCGCGACTCCCCGGCGACACCTTCTCGGGCCGGCCGGGCCGGTGGGCGGGGCAGCCCCCCGGGCCGACGCGTTTTCGCGCTCGTGCGCAGCCGGCCGGGGGGCTATCGCCGCCGCCGGGCCTTGCGAATGAACTTGACCTGCACGCTGTCGCGCACCAGGCGTCGTTTGTTCAGCTTGAACGTGCCGAGCAGCGTCGTGTCGTCGTCCATGTGGCAGAGCAACTGCCATCTTCCCGCCCGCCGGCGCAGCTCCCACGTCCCGGCCGTATCGACCCGCTTGAGCGCATCGGCCAGCAACGCCGGCGGGAGCCAGTCGCGCGGGGCGATCATCAGTCGGCCGGCGGCGGCCTTGGTTCGGAACTCCTCGAACGACGCGAACGTCTGCCGCTGGGCGGCGGCCCGGCCGAGAAAGCTCGTCAGCGTGGCGGCGGTCGCCTGCGCGTAGCGGTCGGCGGTCGGATCGGCCGGCAGATCGAGCCAGTAGCGGCGCCACTTCTGTTCGAACGCCCGCGTGCCGGTGCCGAAGTTCTTTTTCCAGGACGCCGGCCAGCGCATACCGTGGCTGACGTCGCGGATGAAGTTGTTGAACGCCTTCTGATAGCGGCCGCCGTCGCCGTGCGCCAGAAAGTGGACCATCGACCACGCCTGGTCATAGTTGACGACGCTCAGGCCGGCGTTCCAGTCGTCGTACGTCGTGCGCATCATCCGTTCGATCGAGCGCGTCCTGCGCTGGCGGATCAACCCCTGGAGCCGGGCCAGCCGCGGCGGCGGCACGATGCCGGTGACGAATCCGTCGCCGGTGAAGATCGCTTCGCCGAAGTACTCCGCAAGCCCTTCGTTGACCCACACCGGGATATCGCCCCCGATGACGGCGTGGACGAACTGGTGGAACCCTTCGTGCTGAATGACGTGCCAGGTCGAGCCGGTGGTCTGCGAACCGGCGATCGCCATCAGCCGCCGGCCGTCGAACAGCCCGGCCGACCCGCGCACGCCGCCGGCGGCGTAGTAATCGGCCGGTCTGCTGTAGAGGTAGAACGGCAGTTTGCTCGTGATCCGCCCGGCGAAGCTCCGGGTGCGCGCATGATACATCTCGGCCATCGCGGTGATTCGCAGCTCGGCCTCGCGCACGGCGTCACGCGGCAGATCGGTGTGCAGGATGTAGTAGCGGCTGGCGTAGGTCCGCAGCCGCGTCTGCGACCAGACCGGCCGAAGCGCCGGGCCCGCCACCAGGGCGACCAGCACGATCAATCGGATTCGAGACACCGGAAGCCTCCCTGTTCCGCTTCGCATGCGCGAAGTATACCGCCCCGGGGCACGAGAGGACGCCGCGGTGCAGGGATGGCCGGACAGGGGGACGCAGGGATGGCGATTGGAGAGACAGCGGCGGCGCGGCCCTGATGCACGAGGATCGTCGCGGCCGCGGCGCTCCGTCGTCACGCCGCTCGCCCGGCCGTTTTCCCCACCCGCCGCGAAGAATTCGCGTGTTTCCAGTACACTGGGGTCGCATGGCGCACTACGACGCGCGCAGTTGCGCGGCGCAGCGGTGCCGATGGCCCCGAGGGAACCGAGTAGCTCATGACCGACCGGACCTGTACCGAGACGATTGCCAACACGACCCCCGCCGAGGTCTGCGACGCCATCCGCGCCGCCGACCGCATCGCCCTGATCGGCCACGTCACGCCCGATGCCGACTGTTTCGGCGTGATCGGGGCGATGTACCTGGCGCTGCCGGAGTTGGGCAAAGTCCCGCTGGCGGCGTTGCCGAGCGGGACGGTGGCCCGGCGGCTGGAGTTCCTGGTGGAGATGGCCGGAATCGTTCCCGCAACGCCGGCGGAGCTCGCCGCCTGCGACTTGGCGCTGGTGATGGACACGGCCAAGGAGAAACGCGTCAACGTGGACGGCAAACTGGAGGCGATGCCCAACACGCGCATCGTCAACATCGACCACCACGCCACCAACACGCGGTTCGGGACGGTCAACTGGATCGAGGGCGACGCGAGCAGCTCCAGCGAGCTGATCTACCTGCTCATCGGCGCGCTGGGCTGCCAGGTCACACCCACGATCGCCACGCTGATCTACGCCGGCATGCACAGCGATACGCAGGGTTTCTCGCTCTCGAACACGACGACGCGCAGCCTGAAGATCGCCGGCGCGCTGGCCGAAGCCGGGGCCGACATCATCCACACGTGCGAACGCCTCCACCGCAGCCGCAGCCGCAGCGAGTTCGAGCTGCTCAAGGTGATCTACGCCAACACGCAGCTCAGCGCCGACGGCCGGCTGGCCTGGAGCACCGCCGACCACGACGAGATCAGCGCCGCGGGATGCGTCGCCAACGATATCGACGACCAGGTCGAGGTGGTCCGGTCGATCGACGGCGTCAAGGTCGCGATCCTGTTCAGCGAGGCGAACCGCGGAAAAGTGCGCATGAACTTCCGCGGCGAACGCGGCGTTTCGGTGCTCGAACTGGCGCGCCAGTTCGGCGGCGGCGGCCACCACGCGGCCGCGGGCGCGATCCTCGACGGCTCGATTGCGGAAATCACCGCGCGCGTGATCCCCGCGGCGGAGCAGTACGTCGGGAAACTCGAGCCCTGAGGCGACCGCGCGGGGGGTGATGGGGCTGGGCCGACGCGTGCGTGTTGCTCGGCAGTGAGGCACTTCGCTAGCCGAACCAGCGGCGTTTCGACTTGCGGTTGTCTTTGCGCCCGGCGTCGGTCTTGCGTTCAGCCCGGATACGCGTAATCAACTCGGCGTCGCTGAGATTCGGGCACAGCCGCCGCAGTACGCGCATCTTTTCGACTTCTTCGTCGGTGAAGTCCACCGTGTCCACGCTGTCGGTCGCGTCGGGATCGCCCTCGACGACCTGCTGAGCGGATTGCGGGCAGCGCTTGCCTCTTGCGTTTCGGCGGACCGCGCCGCCGGAAAACATTCCCGAGCTCTCGTCGGCTTCGTCCGCGTCCTCGCCGGCGTCGCCGGGGGTACGGCCGGCCTCGGCCGATGCGTCGTCCGGGGCCTTGTCGCCGGCCGGTTCGGGTTCGGTGGCGACATCGGCTTCATCCGCCGGGGGCTCGTCCGATTCGTGGAGCGCGTCGGTGGCTTCCGATGCACACGCCTCGGCGTCGTTCGGCTGCGGCGGCGCTTCCTCCGCCGGGGGGGGCGTTTCGTCGGGTTGTCCGGCCCCGCTGTCGATGGAGACGCTCGCCGGCATCGTCACTCCGCGGGCGGACAGTGCGTCCACGGAGTCATCGCCGGCGAACGACTGGGCCATCTGCGCGAAGACCTGTTGGAACTTGGCAATCGCGGCCTCACGCTGCCGGAACCTGGCTTCCATGCTCTGCAGCTCGGCCTCGCGGGCGGCCAGGGCCGCTTCTCGCTTCTCGAGGTCGGCCAGCAGCGACTGGGTCTGCTGCGCGCGATCCTCGGTTTCCGCGTCGCGGGTCTGCAACTGCTCCTGCCAGGTTTCGAGCCGCACGCGCTCCGTTTCGCATTCGCCGCGCAGCGTATCGAGCGCTTCGCGCTCCGCGTGGAGGACGTGCGTCTTGGCTTCGAGTTCCTGCTGGCGCGCGGCCAGATCGTGCTCGCGTTCGGCAAGCTCCTGCTCACGTTCCCGCAGGGCGGCCTCTCGCTGAGCCAGCTTTCGCTCCGTTTCGGCCAGCGTCGCCCGCTCCTGCTCGAGCGTTGCCCGCGCTTCGTCGAGCTGGGCGGTGCCCGTTTCGACTTCGATGCGCTGGGCTTCGACGACCTGCTGCAACTGTTCGAGCGCCGCCTCACGCTGAGCGCAGGCACGGTCGCGTTCCTCCAGTTCAGCGATTCGCTGGCGGAGGAGTTCTTCGAATTCGGCGAATTGCGCAAAGGCGGAAGAGACCTGCTCGGACAGCCCGGAGAGATGCGCGGACAGCGACTCGGCCGCCGATGTTTCTTCGGGCGCAACCTGCGTCGCCGTATCGGGTTGGTCGTCTATTCGCTTGGTAGTGCTCACGGTCCCCGCCTCGTCTTCGTCCCAGCCTCGGGCCTGGTGCGCCGCCGGCCCGCTGCGCGGGCTGGAGCGGCGCACACCGGGTAGAACTCACCGGTCGCGCTCGCAGTCCCGGCTTAAGTATGCGAAATGTTCCCGCGGGAATCATGCTGAACCCGCGAATCGAGGCCCCGGACCTGAGTGTGGCGCGAATAACCGGGGTGGACGCTCCACCAGACCCCACCGATACGCCTGCCAGGGGCAGTTCATGAATTGCGAATGTGAATATGCATTTTCAGGTTTTTCAGAAATATAAGCCAACTGACCTTGCCTATACCGTACCGATGTGGTACATATTTAAGTGTTGGGGTGTTTGGGAGGGCACCTGGGTGTTTGGGCCGAGGGGAACGTGAGGCGGGCTGTGAAGCCCGCCTTTTTTTGTGCGCGCGTCAGGCATGGCGCGCAGCGTCATGACCTGACGCTGCTGGCCGGCTGGCGCAAGCGACCCGGGATGCGACTGGCCGGGTGAAAGTCCTGGTGGAGGCCTTGGTGGCAGGAACTCCCGGCCGAACCGCAAGGGCCTCCGTCGTGGGCGTGGTCGTCGCTTGGCTCCCTCCTGCCCGAGGCTCATGTCGGGGCTGTGGCCGGCGGGTGGCAGCCCATGTTTCTGTGCGATGGCTGTGCCGCAGGGGGGCAGTGGGGGGACTCTGCAACGGCAGCCAGGATGGCGCGGTTGATACTTGCGGCCGCTGTGTCGTTGTGCGCCGGGCGTTCTGGTTCGATCGTTGCGCAGCGACGGTTGCCACGGCACGGCGGATGGCGCAGCCGGGCGCGGGTTCGGACGCTCGATGACTTTCGTTGACGCCGCGAGTGGCCTAAAATCCGTTGTTCGGATGTTCGCTGCGTCCGCGGAGGCCGGGCGGCATCTCTTTCTGGGTGGCCCGAGGTTGGCCGACGTGTTGAAGTTCTGCTGCTACTTGCAGGATAAGCAGTGCCTGGCGACGAACCTGCGCGGTGCCTACCTCGTGGGGATCGACGGCGTGCCGGCACGCGGGGATCTGCGCATCGAGAAAAACGTGATCGCCTGCGAGCCGCGCTCGCAGGAGGCCCTGGCCTTGTCCGTGCAGTGGCCCGTGGGGCCGCGCGGCGCGACCCAGCTCCAGACGACCCGCCTGCCGCCACGCGACGAGCCGTACAACCTCCACATCGAATTGGCGCGGCATCGGCTGATGGCGGTGTCGATCAAGCGCGAGGAGTGGGGGCTCTACGACTACCCCGGCCTGGAAGAAACCAACGCGAGGCTCGAAGAGTCGCGGGCGCTGTTCGTCGCGGCGCTCGAGAAGGCCGAGGATCCGGCGGAGGCGGCCCGGCTGGCCGACCAGTCGCTGGCGCTGGCGATCGAGGCCTCAGAGGAGATGTGCCGGTTCCACGCGTCGATCTTCCTCAACCGGCGGCGCCAGGCCGGCGGTCTGACGGGCGATCGGCTGGGAGTCTGCTCGGCGGCGACCACGCCCCGCGAAACGCTCCTGCCGGAAATCGGCCAGGTGCTCGACTTCGTCCGGGTTCCGTTCATCTGGCGCGACATCCAGCCGTCGGAGAAGGCGCCCGACTACGACCGGATCGACGCCTGGCTGGCCGCGTGCCGGGAAGCGCACCTGTCGCTGCGCGGCGGACCGCTGCTCAATTTCGGCATCCAGTTCGTGCCCGACTGGATGTACGCGTGGGAAAACGACTACGAGGCGATTGTCGGCTTCGCGCGCCAGCACGTTCAGCGCACCGTGCAGCGCTACGCCGGCCAGATCGACACGTGGGTCGTGGCCAGCGGGTTGCACGCCGAGACGGTGTTCCCGTTCACGTTCGAACAGATCATCGACCTGACACGGTTGGCGGTGAACGTGACGAAGCAGGCGGCGCCGCGGTGCCGGGTCGTGCTCGACCTGATGCAGCCGTGGGGCGAGTACTTCGTGCGCAGCCAGCGTACCGCGCCGCCGCTGCTGTACGCCGAAATGGCGGTGCAAAGCGGCATTCCGTTCGACGCCTTCGGGGTTCAGCTGGTGTTCGGCCTCGACAGCGACGGTTACCACCTCCGCGACATGCTCCAAATATCCTCCCTGATCGACCGGCTGGCGAGCCTGGGCAAGCCGCTGCACATCACCGCGGCGGCGGTGCCTTCGGATGCCGCGGTCGTCGGCTGCCCGAACTGCACCTGGGACGAACAGGGTCAGGCGGCCTGGCTCGGTCTGCTGGGCGAAATCGCCCTGTCCAAGCCGTACGTCGAGAGCGTTTGTTTCGAGACGCTCAGCGACCGCTGCTGCACCGGCGTGCCGACCGGCGGGCTCGTGCGGGCGGATGGTTCGGCCAAGCCGGCGCTGGCCCGGCTGGCGGAGCTGCGCAAGGCGTTTGCCGCGGGAGATTGAGCATGCTGCCACGCGCTGCACCGGCTTCGCGACTGCAACGCCGGACGACCGCGGGGGCGCTGGTGGTGCTGGGGGTGATCCTGGCCGCGTCTCTCCCCGACCCGGCAGCGCGGCCCAGCCCGCTCCCCTCGGCGGACGTGCGGCTGCGGATCGATCCGAACGTCGCCAGCCGCGACGAGCTCATGCTGCTGCCGCGCATCGGCCCGGTTCTGGCGGATGCGATCATCGACTATCGCAACCGGTGCGCGCATCCGCCGGCGTTTCGGCGGCCCGAAGATCTCGACCACGTGTATCGCATCGGTCCGCGCACGGTCGAGCGGTTGCGGCCGCACCTCTCGTTCGCCTCCGTCGTGCCGACGGAAGTCGCGGTGGGGCATAGCGCCGCGGGCGCGGGGGGGACTTCCCGATGAACGGCCAGCCGATCCCCGTGGTGTTCGAGCCGATCCTGAAAGCCAAGCCGTGGGGCGGCCGCGAGCTCGAACGCCTGTTTGGCAAGCCGTTGCCGCCCGAGACGCCGATCGGCGAATCGTGGGAGTTGGCCCACCTGCCGGAGAACGAATCGCGTGTGGCGCGCGGGCCGCTGGCCGGGGCGAGACTGGGTGAGCTGATCGAGCGCTGGGGCGCGGGGCTGCTGGGCGACGCGCCGCCGGCCGAGGGGCGTTTCCCGCTGCTGATCAAGTTCCTCGACGCGCGCGAGAGGTTGAGCATCCAGGTTCACCCGCGGCGGCCCGCGACGCCGGGCGCGCCCGAGCCCGCCGGCATCAAGCACGAGGCCTGGTACGTCGTCGATGCGGCGCCGGGCGCGGGGTTGTACATCGGGCTCCTCCCCAGCGTCAGTGCCGACGACGTGCGCGAGGCCGGGCCGTCGGCGGCGCTGGCGGACCTGCTGCGATTTCGGCCGGTCAAGCGCGGCGACTGTTACTATCTGCCCAGCGGGACACCCCACGCGCTGGGCGCGGGGATCGTGGTCGCCGAGATTCAGACGCCGTCGGACGTGACC
>CAYRXN010000413.1:0-7211 GCA_964428275.1 uncultured Planctomycetales bacterium
AGCGTTTCAGTGCGGCGATGTCGAACGGGAGCAGCGCGTCCATGATGCCGATGGCTTCGGGGCCCTGGACGGCGACCATCGCGGTCTCGAACGTCTTGTCCTCGATGGTGACGGACATCCCCGCGCGATGCCTTTCCCACCAGGCGAGCAGCTTTTCGCGGTTGGAGGCGTTACAGACGACGAGGTAGTGATCTTCGAGGCGCGAGACGATCACGTCGTCGAGGATGCCGCCGTCCTCGCGGCACATGTGGCTGTAGCGACACTGGCCGACCTTCATGTCGCCCATCCGCCGGGTGTTGAGCCATTCGAGCAGCTTGAGCGCGTCGTCGCCGCGAAACTCGACCCGGCCCATGTGGGACACGTCGAAGAACGAAGCGTGCCGGCGGGTGTAGTGGTGCTCCTTGATGAGCCCTTCGTAGTACACGGGCATCTCCCAGCCGGCGAAATCGACCAGGTGAGCGCCCGAGTCACGATGGAAGTTGATCAGCGGGGTCTGCAACATCGACGATTCCTTATGGTTGCCCGGCCGGGCCAGGCGCCGAGGGATGTTCGCTCAGGGTGGAACTATAGCGTCGATGCTTCGCCGCGGCCAAGCCTCGGGCCCAACTCCGGGAGCGGGCCCGCGCGTCGGAATGCAACAAACCGAGCTGCAAAGCGCGGTTCATCGACTCGCCCTTGCGCTTCTCGGCGGCGGCTCGGTGTGGGCGGCGGCGGAAGGTTTATCCAGATTCTCGCGGCAGCGGACGGAAAACTTGCCGACGTTTCCGAGAAAGCGCCGTGCGGGAAAAAAAGTGGGCCGGCGGTCGGGACGTGCGGGGGGGAACACGTGGCACCGACGCAGTCCGGCCCGAGGCTCGGTCAGCCGTCGTGGTCAATTGTTGGGTCGGAAGGTTAGCGATCGCGGCTCAACTTTGCAAGCGGCTGACCGAACATTTGAAAAAAACGTTCGACAAGCTCCCGTGCTTGCCACTTGCAACCCGCCGGTCGGTCGGCTCGCCGCCGGCGAAACGGGCCGCAGCCCGCACACCTACTGGGGATAGAGGATTCGAACCTCTACTAACTGATCCAGAGTCAGTCGTGCTACCATTACACCAATCCCCATCTGTTGGCGCAGTTTAGCACCCTCTCGCACGCCTTTCAACCACTCCGGGGCCGGAAACCGCAAACGGGAGGGTGAAGTCCCCGGCCGGCTGCGCGCGCTTCGCCGACCGCGATCCGGTCGTCCCCGCGGTGCCCTCATTCGGGCGTTCTACTCAACAGCCGTGGTCGGCGCGTCGATGATCCCTGCGGGTTTCCGTGGCCGGCGCCGGTCGGTGCCCGCGCCGCGCCGCCACTGCGCTTCTGCGACCGGAGAACGAGTTGCTCGGCCGAGCGGTTCGCCACCTGACGTCCCCGCACGTCCTTCGCCTGATCGCCGTCGTTGGCGTCACGGGCGGCGCGCTCGGGCTGGCCGTGCATCTGGCCACGAACCGAAGCCTCGTCGATCGCAACGGCGAGCCGATCGGCGGGGACTTTATCAGCCCATATGCGGCCGGACGCCTCGTGCTCGAAGGGGCCGGAGCGCGGCTCTACGACCTGCGGCTCCAGCAGCGGACGCAAGGGCGGATCATCGGCCGGCCGGAGTTCCGCGGGCTGTGCTCGTTCGTGAATCCGCCCGTCGTGGCGGTCGCCCTGGCACCTTTGGCACTGTTGCCGTTTCACGCCGCATATTGCCTGTACACCGGCCTGTTGCTGGTTGCCTATCTTCTCGGACTGTGGTTCCTGCGACCCCATCTTCCGGCGTTTCGGGACGCCTGGGGTACGGTCGCCGGGCTGGGACTGCTGTTCTACCCGATGGCCATCACGATCACGGGTGGTCAGAATACCGCCCTCACGTTTCTGTTGCTCGCGGGCGCGTACGGCTGTCTGCGCCGCGGGCGAGCGGTCGCCGCGGGGGCGCTGCTGGGACTGCTGCTCTACAAGCCCCAGTTTGCGCTGTTGCCGCTGCTGCTGGTCGCGACGCAACGCCGGTATCGAACACTGGCGTCGGCGGGAGCGGTTGCGGCCCTCCTGTACCTCGTCGGTGCTGCTGTGTGCGGGTTCGACTGGCCGCTGGTGATGATGCGGTCGCTGAACGCGTACTGGCCGCTGGAGAACCGTTTCAACGGCCGGACGTCGATCGCGCTGGTCGGGGTATGCGACGCGGCGATCCCCCACGGCACCGGCAGGTTGATCGGAATGATCCTGAGCGTCGCTGTGGCGGGGCTGTGCCTGCACGGCTGGCGGTGCTGCGCGTCGGAGGGCCGCGGGTTGAACCTGGGCTGGGCGCTGGCGGTCAGCGGCGGGATTCTCGTCAGTCCGCACACGCAGTGGTACGACGCGGGGTTGCTGCTGCTGAGCGCACTGCTCGTGCTCGACGCGCGGCTTGCGCGGGCAGGCGGCGTCTCGACCGCCGGCCGCGCGGCCCTGGTCGCAGGTTTCTGCGTCCCGCCGATGTTCGGGCTGGGGGAGACGCTCGGGTTTCAGCCGGTGTTCGTGCTGGCCCTGGCGGGCTTTGCCTGGACCTGGTGGGAGGCGGTGCGCGGCTCGGGCGCGGGGCTGCCGCTCGAGTCCGGTCAGGCGCGTTTGCCCTTCACGTCGAACGCGTCGCGCAGGCCGTCGCCGACGAAGTTGAGCGCCAACAGCGTGATCGCCAGGGCGGCGCACGGGAACACCACGAGCCACCAGTCGAACTGAATCGGGTTGAGCAGCCGCACGCCGTCGGCGGCGAGCGAGCCCCACGTCGCCTGCGGCGGCTGAACGCCGACGCCGAGGAAGCTCAGGAAGGACTCCTGGAGGATCGCCTGCGGGACGGTGAGCGTGGCGAACACGACGATCGGTCCGACGAGGTTGGGCATGATGTGCCGCAGCAGGATGCGCGGCGTCGAGAATCCGAGCGCCCGGGCCGCTTCGACGAACGGCTGCTCGCGCAGCGACAGCACCTGCCCGCGAATGACGCGCGCCATCGTGAGCCAGCTCACGCCGCCGATCGCCAGCGCCAGCACGATATAGCGTGACCACTCGCTGCCGGCGATGTGCCACGTTTCGAGCCAGGCGCCGAGCGAAATCGTCAGGAGCATGACGAGCAGCAGGTAGGGCAGCGCATAGAGCACGTCCACGGCCCGCATCATCAGCTCATCGACCCGCCCGCCGACGTATCCGGCCACGGCGCCGTAAGCGGTTCCGATCACGACCGCGATCAGCGCCGACAGCAGCCCGAGGCTCAGCGAGATCGCGCCGCCGTAGAGCGTGCGGGCGAGCAGGTCGCGGCCCAGGTCGTCGGTGCCGAGCGGATGCGCCGCCGAGGGCGCCAGGCGGACGGCGTCGAGGTCGGTGCGGCGCATGGCGGCGGCGCTCCAACCGAGCGAGGCGAAACAGCCGAGCGTCATCGCCGCCAGCAGGATCATCGAGCCGATCGCGGCGCGGTTGGCCCGAAAGCGCTGCCAGGTTCGGTTCGCGGCCCCGTTCATCGCGACGCTGCTCCCACCCGGATCCGCGGGTCCACGAAGCCGTAGAGCACGTCCACGACGAGATTGAACGTGGCGAGGAAAACGCTGTAGACCATGACCGTGGCGAGGATGAGCGTCTGGTCGCGGTTGTTGATGGATTCGACGACGTGCGTGCCCATTCCGGGGATCGTGAAGATCTTCTCCACGACGAACGAGCCGGTGAACACGGCGGCGGCGGTCGGGCCGAGGTAGCTCAGCACGGGCAGCAGCGCGTTGCGCAGCGCGTGGCCCAGCAGCACCTGGAGCTCGGAGAGCCCCTTGGCGCGGGCGGTGCGGATGTAGTCTTCGCTGAGCGCATCGAGCATGCCGGTGCGCGTGAGCCGGGCGATGTAGGCGGCATACGGCAGCGCGAGCGTGATCGCGGGCAGCAGCGCCTGCATCGGCCGCCCCCAGCCGCCGACGGGAACCGCCCGCAACCACAACGCGAAGATCATGAGCAGGGCCGCCCCGACGACGAACGTGGGCAGCGAGACGCCCACCAGGCACAGCCCCACGGAAAGATGGTCGATCAGGCTTCCCCGCCGGGCGGCGGAAATCACGCCCACCGGCACGCCGATCACCACCGCCAGCCCCAGGGCGAGCACGCCGAGCTGGAGCGAGACCGGCAGCGCCGAGCGCATGATCTCGACCACGGTCCAGTCTTCGTACTGGAAGGCGGGCAGGTCGCGATCCCACACGAGGCGCTTGGGCCAGGTCCAGAAGTAGCGTTCGAGGGCCGGCTGGTCGAAGTTGTACGCCTTGCGTTTTTCGGCGAGCACCTCGGGGGGGAGGTCTTTCTCGCCGCTCTCCAGCCCCTCGCCCGGGGCCGCCATCACGAGCAGCACGGCGCCGCTGTAGACGATCAGCAGCACGACCGGAAACATGAGCAGGCGTCGGCAGATGAATCGGAGCATGCGCTTCAGCAGGCGCGGCGCGCCGGCCGCGCGGTCGTCGTCAGCGCCGGTCCTACGGTCCCGGCGGGTTGATGTAGGTTTCGTAAATCGCCTTCTTCACGTCCGCCGGGACCAGAAACCACAACACGATCGCCAGCAGCAGGACCACCACGAGGTAGATCAGGCGGATCAGCACCAGCCTGCGCAAGCGGCGATTCGGGTCGGGCATCGTGTCGCAACCTCCCGCGGTCGGTGTCAGTGTATCGTCTCGCGCGCCGTCTGGCGAAGCGACCAGCGCTCGGTGGCGCCGGGGGCGACGGTCCGCCGGTCGCCGGCAACCTGGACGTCCAGGGGCTCGCTGTCGCGGTTCTCGACGGTCGCCGCGCGGCTGGTGATCGTGACGAAGGCCGCGACGCCGCGCCAGCAGATCGGCAGTGCCAGCCGCCGCCAGTTGCGCGGCAGGCGCGGCTCGAAGGTCAGCACGTCGGCTTGCATCGCGGTTCGCATCCCTGCGAAGCCGAAGACCGCGATCTGCCACAACATCGCGTCGGCGGCGATGTGGACGCCCTCGGCCGCACCGCCGGCGCCGGGGTCGCTGTCGATGGCGGCGGTCTGCTTCCAGAATCTCCAGGCCTCGTCGTGCAGGCCCAGCCGGCAGGCCACGACCGCGTGCACGCCGGCCGAGAGCGAGGAGTCGTGTGTTGTCAGCGGGAGGTAGTAGTCCCACGCCCGGCGAACCTCCGCGTCGGAGAACTCGTCCGGAAAGAGCATCATCAGCATCAGGACGTCGGCCTGCTTGAGGCACTTGGTGCGATAGAGCCGTTCCTGGGGGACCTGGGCGGCCAACGTTCGCGTGCGGTCGGGCCACAGCGTTTCGAACTGCGGTTCGGCCAGGCGCGGGAACTCCTCGCATTGCAGGACCAGCCGGCCGTCGGCCGTGCGCGGAATCGGCAGGCCGCGCGCGGCCTCGGCGAATGCGGCCACCTCCGCGGGGCCGGCGCCGCCGAGCGGTCCGACCTCCGCGGCCAGCTCCAGCGCGAAGCGCACCAGCCGGTTGGTATACGCGTTGTTGTTGCTGATGGGGGTGTACTCGTCGGGCCCCATGACGCCCAGCAGGCTCGGGTGGTTTTCCCCGGCCCGATGGTCGAGTCGCGCCAGCCAGTAGCGGGCGGTCTCGACGATTGCCGTGGCCGCCTCGCGGCGGAAGTCGGCGCGCGGGTCTTCGGCCCCGGCGCGTGCCGGATCGTCGCCGGCGAGGCTGATGTCGGTGGCCCGCGCGTAGTGTGCCAGGCCGTAGGCCACGTCGGCGGTGACGTGGACTTCGTGGTCGGCGTACTGCCAGTTGGGGCAGCACTCGTCGCCGAGCGGCCCGGACTCCCAGGCGTAGCGCGCTCCCGGATAACGGTAGCGGGCGGCATTGCGGCGGGCGCCGTCGAGCGTGCGGAGGCGAAAGTCCACGAGCGTTCGCGCGCGGGCGGGGTCGGTGTAGAGGTAGAACGGCAGCAGGAACATCTCGGTGTCCCAGAAGAACCGTCCCCAGTACGCCTCGCCCGCGTACCCCTTCGCGTCGATGGCGACGCGCGGATCGCCGGTGACGTGGCAGCGCAGCAGGTGGTACAGCGCGACACGCAGCGCCCGCTGCGAGTCGTCGTCGCCTTCGATCTGCACGTCGCAGCTTCTCCAGCGATTCTGCCACGCGTCGGCGTGCTCGGCGTGCAACTGCTCGAACGACATCCCGGCGGCCTCGGCCAGCCACTGGCTCGCCGGCCGGATGAAAAGGTCGCGGCTGGTCGCGACGGCGCAGCGCTTTTCGACCACCAGCGCGCCGGCCGGGGCAAGCGGCAGCGTGGCGACCAGCCGGGCGGTGCGCGACGCGCGCCGCACCTGCCAGGTGGCGCCGGGGCAGCGCAGGCGCGTCACGATCTCGACCGCGTCACCGCCGTCGGTCTGGACGAAGCACGCGAGGCCGTCCGGGTTCAGCGGTCGCAGCACGACGCCGCGGAAGTGGTCGTGGCCGTTGGTGCGCACGTCGGCGTCGATGCCGGCCTGGATGGTCGCCTCGACCGGGCGATCAGACTCCAACGTGAGCCGCTGGATCACGAGGTGAGGTCGGGCCAGGCTGACGAAGCGCTCGAATCGCACGCCGACGACGGCGCCGGCGGTGGTGTGCCAGGTCAGCGTGCGGGTCAGGGTCGCGTCGGAAAGGCGCAGTTGCCGCTGATATCCGCAGATCCGCGCGTGTTCGACGTCCAGGCGCTCGCCGGCGATCCGCGGCGCGAGGTCGAGCGGCCAGGGCAGGTTGATCAGTTCGGTGTTGAGCGTCGGGTGGGGGCCGTAGACGCCGGGAACGAACGTGCCCCATTTCGATTTGCGGTCGGGGAACTCCTCGCTGGTGACGTTGGCGGGTCGGCGGTCGTAGGCGCGGTTCTGCGGCGCGTCGGTGAGGTGTTCCTCGAGCGCGCCGCGCAGGTGGAGATAGCCGCTGCCGAGCGTGAACAGGCCCTCGAACGCCTTGGCGGTGGCGGCGTCGAACGCCGATTCGGTGATCGTCCACGATTCGTTCATCGATGTCCCGAGGCGGTGCCGGAACCGCATCACCCGGCGATCCTCTTCGAGGACGTATTCTAACGGGTTCGCCGAAACCCGGGGGAGCGCCGGTTGAGTTGGCCGGCCTGACCTTCTTTCTCCAGGGGCCCCGGCCTGCCGGGGGGTTGTCCGTTGGTCCCTTGCCTTATCGCCACGCCGCCTTCGTCCCCATGTCCCTCCGTCCCTTGGTCCCTTGGTCCCTCGGTCCCTTGATCCCTCGATCCCT
>CAYRXN010000414.1:0-14424 GCA_964428275.1 uncultured Planctomycetales bacterium
AGCCTGCTGACGAGCCTCGATCTGCTGAGAGCCGCGTGCGAGGTCTTCCGGCGACACTGCGTCGAGGGCCTGGAGGCCGACGCGCAGCGCTGCCGGGCGCGGGTCGCGAGCTCGACCGCCGCCGCCACGGTGCTGGTCCGCGAACTGGGTTATCCAGTGGCGCAGGAGGTGGCCCGGGAAGCGGCCCGCACCGGCCGCACGGTCCGCGCGGTGGTCATCGCCCGCGGCCTGCTGACCGGCGAGCAGTTCGACGCCCTGCTGACGCCCGAGGCGGTGATGCGACTGGGGGATCCTGACGAACCGGCGTCGTAGGCCCGGGCGCCGATGGAGGCTGCGAGTATTCATGCGTACCACCCCTCGCGGAATGCGGCTGCACATCGGGCTGTTCGGCCGGCGTAACGTCGGCAAGTCTTCGCTGCTCAATGCGCTGACCCGCCAGGATGTCTCGATCGTCTCCGACGTGGCCGGCACGACCACCGACCCGGTCGAAAAGCCGATGGAACTGCTGCCGATCGGGCCGGTGCTGTTCATCGACACCGCCGGCATCGACGACGAAGGCGCCCTGGGCGTGCGGCGCGTCGAGAAGACCCGCCAGGTCTTCGACCGCACCGACCTCGCGGTCATCGTCACCACCGCCGAGCTGGCCGGCGGGTTCGAAACCCGGCTGATCGACGAGTTCGCCGAGCGCGGTGTGCCGGCGATCGTCGTGCTCAACAAGTGCGACCTGGCCCCCCCGCCGCCGGAGATGCTCGACGACCTGCAGCGGCGCGGGGTGCCGTGCGTGCGCACGGTCGCCAGCCGCGGCGAGGGCGTGCTCGACCTGCGCCAGGCGCTGATCGCGGCGGCGCCGGAAGACTTCATCAACGCCCCGGCGATCGTGGGCGACCTGGTCGCGCCGGGGGCGCTGGTCGTGCTGGTGGTGCCGATCGACAAGGAGGCCCCCAAGGGCCGGCTGATTCTGCCGCAGGTCCAGGCCATCCGCGACCTGCTCGACAACGACGCCTGCTGCCTGGTGGTCAAGGAACGTGAGCTGCGCGACGCGCTCGGCCGGCTGCGCGAGCCGCCGGCGCTGGTCGTCACCGATTCGCAGGCGTTTCTCAAAGTCGCCGGCGACACGCCGCCCGAGGTGCCGCTGACCTCGTTCTCGATCCTGTTCGCCCGCTACAAGGGCGACCTGGTCGAGCTGGTGCGCGGGGCGACCGCGATCGACCGCCTGCGCAGCGGCGACCGCGTGCTGATCGCCGAGAGCTGCTCGCATCATCCCATCGGCGAGGACATCGGACGGGTCAAGATCCCCCGCTGGCTGACGCAGTACGTCGGCGGCAAACTCGAGTTCACGCACGTCCAGGGCCACGATTTCCCGGTGGACACGCGCCGCTTCGCCCTGGTGATCCACTGCGGCGCCTGCGTGACCAACCGCCGCGAGGTGCTCTCGCGCATCGTCCGCTGCCGCCGGGCCGGCACGCCGATCACCAATTACGGGCTGGCCATCGCCTATTCGCTGGGCATCTTCGAGCGGGCGCTGGCCCCCTTCCCGGCGGCCCTGGACGCCTACACGCAAGGTCGCCGATCCGCGGATGACGCGTAACGCGAAGGGGGCGCGCGGCCCACCGCTCCATCTGCACGCGCCACCGCCTGCAAGTCGGCGCTGCTGCCCGCGTCGGGCGGAGTAGAGTAAACCTCTGATACGCTGCTTTCAGTAGCTCTCTTCCGTCAGCCGCACCTTCCCGCGGAACAGCCAGTAGATCACGGTCGTGTAGATCAGCACGATCGGGACGCCGATGGCCGCGATGATGAACATGGCCTTGAGCGTCAGTGGCGTAGACGAGGCGTTGTGGATGTTCAGGCTGTATGCGGCGTCGAGCGTGGACCGCACGAGGTTGGGAAATATGCCCAGCGCCCCGAGCCCCATCACGCAGGCGATGATGGCGCTCGTCGCGAGCAACGCCGAGAAGTCGCGCCCGCCGCGGCTCGCGATCGGCACGTACACGATCGCAACGATCAGCAGAATCGCGAGCACCCAGAACAACGGATGGCCGAACACGCCCTCGAACAGGTGGCGGGCCGAGAAGAAGCTCGCAATGGTACAGCCAACGAACAGCACGACGAACGCGACCCAGCTTCGCGGGATCCAGCCCCGCACGCGGTCGTGCAGGTCGCCCTCGGTCTTGAGCGTCAGATAGGCTGCTCCGTGCAGGATCAGCAGGACCAGCCCGGTGACACCGACGAGCAGGCTGTACGGATTCAGCAGGCCCACGAACGTGCCGGCGTAGTTCCCGGCCGCGTCGATCGGCACGCCGCGGAGGATGTTCGCGAACGCCACCGCCAACAGCAGCCCGGCGACCAGACTCCCGAGCCCGAACGCCACGTCCCACAGCCGCCGCCAAGCGGGAGACTCCAGCTTGCTGCGGAACTCCATCGACACGGCCCGGAAGATCAGCGCCGCCAGCAGGAGCATCAGCGCGATGTAGAACCCGCTGAACACGGCGGCGTACACCGGCGGAAACGCGGCGAACAGCGCCCCCCCGCCGGTCAGCAGCCACACTTCGTTGCCGTCCCAGACCGGACCGATGGCGTTCATGTGGAGCCGCCGCTCGCGGTCGTCGCGCGCGAAGAGGTGCAGCACGCCCACGCCCAGATCGAACCCGTCGAGAATGGCGTAGCCGATCAGCAACACGAAGACCAGCACGAACCAGATCGTATTGAGGTCCATCACGCCACCTCCTTCCCGGCGACCGGAGCCGGCCCGTGGGCGGTTTCACGCGCCAGCAAGAAGAGGTATACGCCCAGGAGCATCAGATAGATCAGCAGGAGCAGAATCATCGAGAACCAGATTTCGCCGGCCCCCACCGTCACCGACACGGCCTCTTGGGTTCGCAGCAGGTGATACACCGCCCAGGGCTGCCGTCCGACCTCCGCCACGGTCCACCCGAATTCGCACGCGACCAGCGGAAGCGGCAACGCCCACTTGAAGATCGTCAGCAGTTTGCGCGACGTCCACAACTTCCCGCGGGCCAGTTGCACCAGGCCCAGCAGCATCAGGAAGATGAACAACATCCCCAGAATCACCATGTTGTGGAACGACACGAACGTCATCCAGAGCGGCGGGACATCGCCGGCCGGGAACGCGTCGATTCCCTTGACCTCGGCCTTCGGATCGCCGAACGCCATGCTGCTGAGCAGCCCCTTGATCGGAAGCTCGATCCTGGCTTTGAGCCGCGGCGGCCGCTCCTGGACCAGTCCGAACGTGACCAGCGGGGCCTCGCGCTGGGTCTTGTACAAGGCCTCCATCGCGGCGAACTTCTCCGGCTGCGTATGCGCGACCTTTTTCGCGTGCTCGTGGCCGGTGGGAAACGCGACGAACAACGACGCGAAGAAGCCGACGATGACGGCGACCTTCATCGTCCGCCGCGCGCTGGGGTTGTCGTGCTTTCGCCGCAAGAGCACCGCGGAGATGCTCGCCATGAAGAAGGCGCCCGCGACCAGCGCCGCCAGCACGGTATGCGTGAAGCGAATCGTCGTGGAGGGGTTGAACACCGCGGCCCAGAAATCGGTGAGCTCGACGCGGCCGATCGCTTCGTTGAGCAGGTAGCCGGCCGGCGTCTGCTGCCACGAGTTGGCGACGATGATCCAGAACGCCGAGAGCGTCGCCCCGACGGCCACCATCAGGATCGCAAACCAGTGCAGCGGCCTGGACACGCGCCCGCGCCCGAACAGGTAGAGCCCGAGGAACCCCGATTCGAGGAAGAACGCGAACACGCCCTCGGCGGCCAGCGGGGCCCCGAAGATGTCGCCGACGAACTTCGAGTACTGCGACCAGTTGGTTCCGAACTGGAACTCCATCACGATGCCGGTCGCCACGCCGACGGCGAACGTCAGGGCCAGCAGTTTGGCGAAGAAGCGCCCGGCCTGCTCCCAGGCCTCGTCGCCGGTTTTCCAGGCCATGCCCTCCACGACGACCAGCAGCCAGGCCAGTCCGATGCTGATGGGTGGGAACAGGAAGTGGAAACCGATCGTCAGCGCGAACTGCATCCTGGCGAGAAAGACCGGATCATCCATATCACAAGCCCTCGCGAAACGCAGGCCCGGCAACGATGGAAGGGTCAAAACGGCGCAGCCGGCCACGCCACCGGCTCCGCCCTGCCGGGCTCGGCACCTCGACGTTGGAAATGATGTTGCACACGTTCGCACGTGTCAACATATCGGCATGGGGCCCGGGGATATGCCTCGGCCGGCGCCGCGGCGGCAGACAACCGGGGAAGCCGGAGCAGGCCGCGGTCGTGCAGGCGTTCTCGATCCGCGCGTCATGGGGCCAGCCGTCCGGCCGACAGCCAGACCGGCATACCCGGTGGCCCTGGCACTTGCGGGTATCCGCCTGCGGAATCCATGTGCTTTTCCGGCGCGCGTCCGTGTTTCGACAGGGGCGTTTGCGTTTCCGGCGATCGTGGCGCAAAATGAGTTGCGTCGCGCGGTCCGGCGTTTACAATCCCCGCAGGTGGGTTGAGAGCAGCACGGCTCGGACCGTACCGTGAAGCGGGGAAAACGTTATCCCCAGGCCGGAACTGAACAATCGGACTCCGCCAGGTTGCGAAGGAGTGGCGTGTGAGCACACTGACAAAGGTCTTTATCGTTCTCGCCTCGGTGCTGTCCATCGCGCTGTCGTGCCTCTTTATCGCGGCAGCCGCCCAGTGGGCAAACTGGAAAGATCTCGCCCAGAAGTATCAAGAGGCTCGCGACGCGGCGATCGTCGATAAGCAGAGCACCGCCGCCAGCATGCAGGCGGCGCTGGCGCTCAAGGACGAGGCCCTCGCCGCGCAGGGCCGCGAGCTCGTCGCGGTGCGCGACCAGCTCAAGAAACTTCAGAACGACTTTGCCAGGCTGCAAAGCGACCTGGCGCAGGCCAAGAACGAGGCGCTGGCCTTCGAGGCCGGACGGGCCAAGCTCCAGGAGATCCTCGGCGTCACCACCGGCGAGCTCAAGAGCGTTCAGAAACAGAACCAGACGCTGCTCTCGCAGAACATGGACCTGCAATCGCGCGGCGCGCGGCTCAACGCCCGCGTGCTGGAGCTGACCACCAACGTCAGCATCCTTCAGGACCAGATCCGCAACATGCAGGAGAAGCTCTACGCGGCCGAGCACGGCATCGCCCAGCGCCAGCGCACCACCGGCGCGGGCGAGGTCGCGATGCCTCCGGCGCCGGCGGGGGTCGCCGTCACGGCGCCGGCCGTCGCCGGGGAGATTCGCGGGCAAGTCACACAGGTCACCGGCATCTATGCCGAGATCAACGTAGGCGAGAGTGCCGGCGTCGCGCCGGGTATGACCTTCATGGTCTACCGTGAAGGCGGCACCTACCTGGCGGACCTCGTGATCGAACGCGTCGAACCCAATGCCGCCGGCGGCAAGCTGACCACGCTCGTCAAGGGCGACGTCAAGCCCGGCGACGCGGTGATCTACGGGATCCAGTAATCGACCACAGCGGCTGCGAGAGGAATAGCCCGATATGTCCCAGATGACTACGCCGAGCGCGGGGAGTTCGAGGCCCAGCGGTGAGAACGACGTCTATACGGGGTTGATTTTCGTAGCCTGTCTGTTCCTGCTGCTCGCGACCGTATACGTAGGCTTCAGGGCCATGGAGCTTTTCGGCACGGTCTTGCCCCCCGGCGGGAGCTGATCCCGTCGGTGCGGCCGCGTGAAGGGTGCGCCGCCCGTGCAAGCCGAGTGGAGTTGCGCTGGCCGGAGGCTCCGCTCGAACGGGCCGGCCGGATGAGGCGCCTGCGGCGTCTCCCCACGGACGGGAGCCCATCGTGTTTCTACGCCGCCTGACAGGACTGTTCAGCATCGACATGGGCATAGACCTGGGGACGTGCAACACCCTGGTCTGCGTCAAGGGGGAGGGTATCGTCCTCAACGAGCCGTCGGTCGTCGCCGTCCGCAAGGGGACGAACCAGGTGCTCGAGACCGCCAACGGCAAGGCGGTCGGGCTGGTCGCCAAGGAAATGCTCGGGCGCACGCCCGGCAGCATCACCGCCATCCGTCCGCTCAAGGACGGCGTCATCGCCGACTTCGACATCACCGAGGCGATGCTCGAGTACTTCATCCGCAAGGTCCACGGCAACCGCGGGCTGGCCCACCCCCGCGTCGTCATCTCGATCCCCTCCGGCATCACCGCGGTCGAGAAACGCGCCGTCTTCAATTCGGCCGAGCGGGCCGGCGCCCGCGAGGTCCACCTGGTGCCCGAACCGATGGCCGCTGCGATCGGCGCCCAACTGCCGATCTTCGACGCCACCGCGTCGATGATCGTCGATATCGGCGGCGGCACCACCGAAGTGGCCGTCCTCTCCCTCGGCGACATCGCCACCTGCACGTCGCTGCGCGTCGCCGGCGACAGCATGGACGAGGGCATCATCAACTACATGAAACGCACCTACAACCTGATGATCGGCCCGCAGACCGCCGAGCGCATCAAGATCGACATCGGTTCGGCCGCCCCGCGCGAGGACGAGGACACGATCGAAGTCAAGGGGCGCGACATGATCAGCGGCCTGCCGCGCCGGGCGATCATCAAGGCCGCCGAAGTTCGCGAGGCCCTCAAGGAACCCATCGGCCAGATCGTCGATTCGGTGCTCGGCACGCTCGAACAGCTCGAACCCGAACTGGCCGCCGACCTGGTCGACAACGGCATCCACATCGTCGGCGGCGGGGCGCTGCTCCGCGGGCTGGACGAAGTGCTCGCCAAGGTGACCGGCCTCGAAGTCCGCGTTGCCGAAGATCCGCTCACCTGCGTCGCCCGCGGCACCAGCGAATTCCTCGACCACCTCGACGAGCTGATCGACACGCTCGAATCCGACGACGACGAATACTGACGCTGCCGGCGTTTTCTCCCTGCTTTCGCCGCGTGCCGGCTTGACGAACGCCGGCGGGGCGATTGTGCTTACCAGCTGCCATGAACGCTGCCAGCCGCCGAGTCTCCCGCCCGATGCTCTTTGCGATCCTGATGGTCGTGGCGGCGGTCGTCGCGTTGCTTCCGCCGCGGTGGACCGGTTGGATCAACGGCATTCTCCAGCCGGCGCACTGGGTGACGATGCCCGTCTTGCGAACCGCGCGGGCCGCCGCGGAGGCGCGCGACATGCTCGCCGCCCCGGCCCCCACCCGGCGTGAACTCGGCACGCTGCGCGCCGAGAACGAGCAGCTCCGCCGTCAGCTTCACCAGCAGGAGATCATGATCGCGGAGATGGAACGCCTGCTCGCCGACGTGACCGGCATTCGCGACCAACTCGTCGATCCCGACGCCCGGATCATCATCGCCCCGGTCCTGGGGTACGACGCCTCCCCCCGCCGCGAGTCGCTGACGATCGGCAAGGGTTCCCGCCAGGGCGTGCGCGTGGGAGACTGGGTTGCCGCCGGCCTGCCGCCGGGAAGCCAGGCGTCCGGCGAATCGGCCCTGCTCCAGCAATGGCTGGTCGGCCGGGTGAGCGTGGTCCACGCGCTCACGGCGCGGGTGCAACTGGCGACCGATCCTGATTTCGGCCCGGTGCTGGCGTGGGCGGCGCACCCGACGCCCGAGGGACGCTGGCAGTTGGCCGATCGCGAGTGCGCCCTCATCGGAACCGGTCACGGCCTGATGAGAATCGACCGCTCGCCGGCGGACTACCGCACGAGCGGCGACGCGTACGTCCTGATCCCGCTGGCCCACCCGCGCCCGATGGCCCTGCTGGCCGGAACGATCGTGGGGGCCCAGATGCTGGAGACGGGGCTGCACTACAATCTCGACGTGCGGCCGCCGGGCGATGCCCGGCGCCTGGCGTACGTCTACGTGGTGGCGCTGTCCCGCCCGGCCGCCCCCGTGTCGGTCCGCTAATCCGCAGAACATTTCGTTCTTTTCGCACACGCGGGGTTGACGTTGGCGAACGTGCCGTTATTTTGGTGCGTCTCGGCGCTTATCGCCGGGGACAGCGGGGGTGTATACGGACAAGATTGGGGTTGTAGTCGTATGGCTGGTGAACGAATTCGAATCAGGATGGAAGCGTACGATCATCGCGCGCTGGACGCCTCGGCGCTGGAGATCGTGGAGCAGGCCAAGCGAACGGCCGCCAAGGTGCGCGGGCCGGTCCCGCTGCCCACGCGCATCGAGCGGTACACCGTCCTGCGTTCCCCCCACATCGACAAGAAGTCCCGCGAGCAGTTTGAGATGCGTACGCACAAGCGGGTCATCGACATTGTCGATCCCACCGCGCGTACCGTCGAAGCCCTGAATCGACTGGTGGTTCCGGCGGGCGTATTCGTAAAGATCAAGGCCTAGGCTGTCGCTTTCGCCTGGGCCTTTTTTGTTGTCGGTACGAGACGGGGTGTGGTCTCGGTGTACCGGAGGAGTTTTCGAGATGGTTCCGGCCATTTTGGGCAAAAAAGTCGGCATGACGCAGATTTTCGACCCGTCCGGCGCGCGGATTCCCGTGACGCTGGTCGAGGCCGGGCCCTGTGTCGTTCTCCAGGTCAAGTCGTCGGACTCGCAGGACGGTTACCACGCCGTCCAGCTCGGCTTCGACGACGTGAAGCCGCACCGCTCCACGCTGCCCGAAATCGGGCACGCCCGCAAAGCGAAGTCGGCCCCCAAGCGGTTCGTCCGGGAGATTCGCCTCAGCGAGCCGACCGACAAGGCCGTCGGGGACACGATCACGGTCGAGCTGTTCGAGCAGGCCGAGGTCAAGTACGTGGACGTGGTCGGGACCACCAAGGGCAAGGGCTTCCAGGGTGGCATGAAACGCCACGGCTTCGGCGGCCAGCCGGCCTCCCACGGTGTCGAGCGGAAGCACCGCTCGCCCGGGAGCATCAACGGCCACGCCACCGACCTGGGCGGCGGCCGCATCAAGAAGGGTAAACGCATGGCCGGCCGGATGGGCAACGTTCGCCGCACCATTCGCTGCCAGGCCCTCGTGGGCGTAGACGCGGAGCACAACCTGATGCTCATCCGGGGCAGCATTCCCGGCCCCAACGGCGGCTACGTCATCGTTCGGAAATCCAAGACGCGTTCGTAACAGAAGTTGCGCTATGTTGAACGTACCGGTTTATAACGAGTCCGGCGAGCAGATCGGCCAGGAACAGATCGACGAGGCCCTGTTGGGAGGCGAGCTCAACGCCGCCCTGCTCAAGCAGGCCGTCGTGATGTACCACGCCAATCGCCGCCAGGGTACCGTCGCCCAGAAAAGCCGCGGCGAGGTCGAGGGTTCGACCCGCAAGCTCTTCCGGCAAAAAGGCACCGGCCGGGCCCGCATGGGCACCGTCCGCACGCCCGTGCGTCGCGGCGGCGGCAACGCCTTTCCGCGCAAGCCGCGGGACTTCCGCCAGGCGATGCCCAAGAAGATGCGCCGCCAGGCCCGCAACCAGGCGATCCTCGCCAAGCTCCAGTCGTCGCAGGCCAAGATCGTGGACGGTCTGTCGTTCGACGAGCCCAAGACCAAGCGTTTTGCGGCGATGCTGGCGGCGATCGGGGCGGACCGGGGTTGCGTGTTCGCCACCCAGGGGATCGACGGCACGCTCTACAAGAGTGGGCGCAACGTCCCCAAGACCGAAATCATGAACGTCGCGGACCTCAACGCCTTTGACATCCTCTCGCGGCGCAGCCTGGTTTTCACCCGCGAGGCCTTCGCGGCCTTCCGCGAGTCGCTGGCCGCCGGAAAGGTGGGTGCGTAGCGATGGATTTGTACCACGTTGTCATTCGGCCGCTGGTGACCGAGAAGAGCACGCACCAGGCGTCGCAGCATTCGGGCGAGCGCGGCGGGGCGTACAGCTTTGAAGTCCACCCCGACGCCAACAAGGCGCAGATCAAGGACGCGATCCAGAAGCTCTACCGCGTCAAGGTGCTGGCGGTGCGGACATCGAACAAGCAGGGCAAGTTGCGGCGTTACCGCTGGCGGTACGGCCGCACGCGGCAGACCAAGAAGGCCGTCGTGGTCGTGGATCGCGACAGCCACATTGATCTGTTCTGATTCGAGGAGCTGCCGAGCAGACGGCAAGAGGATAGCAGGACATGGGCATTCGCATCTACAAGCCGACCTCGCCGGGCCGACGCAACGCCAGCGTGAACGATTACGCTGAGATCACGTACCGGCACAAGAACCGGCCGGAGAAGTCGCTGACCGTTCCGCTCAAGAAGACCGGCGGGCGCAACCACCACGGCAAGATCACGGCCTGGCAGCGCGGCGGCGGCAACAAGCGCCGTTACCGGATCATCGACTTCAAGCGGCTCCAGGACGACAAGCCCGCCAAGGTGCTCGAGATCCAGTACGACCCCAATCGCTCGTGCCACATCGCCCTGATCGAGTACGAACCGGGTCGGCGCAGCTACATCCTGGCCCCGCTCGGGCTCCAGGCCGGCGACGTGGTGGAGAGCGGCCAGAAGGTCGAGCCCAAGGTGGGCAACGCGATGCCGCTGGCGAGCATTCCCACCGGCATGCACATTCACAACATCGAGATGACCGCGGGCCAGGGCGGCAAGCTGGTCCGTTCCGCCGGCGGCGTCGCCACGCTGATGGCCCGCGAGGGCGACTGGGCGACGATCCGCCTGCCTTCGGGCGAAATGCGCCAGGTGCGTGTCGAGTGCCGGGCCACCATCGGTCAGCTCGGCAACGTGGACCATCAGAACGTCCGGCTCGGCAAGGCGGGGCGCAAGCGTCACATGGGCCGCCGGCCGCACGTCCGCGGCAAGGCCATGAACCCGGTCGCCCACCCGCTGGGCGGGGGCGAGGGTCGCAGCAACGGCGGTCGCCAGCATTGCAGCCCGTGGGGCAAGCCCGCCAAGGGCGGCCGCACCCGCAACCCGCGGGCGCGCTCGAATCGACGGATCATTCGGCGGCGCAAGAGCGTGCGCTACGGCATCGTGAAACTGCGTCGCAAGAAGTAGCCATCGGGAAGGACGATCCATGGGTCGCAGCCTGAAAAAAGGACCGTACGTCGACGAGGTCTTGTACCGCAAGGTGATGCACGCGCGTGACGCGGGCTCGACCATGCCGATCAAGGTGTGGAACCGGGCGTGCACGATCGTGCCCGAGTTCGTCGGGCAGAACTTCGACGTTCACAACGGCAAGGTGTTCATCCGCGTGTACGTGACGGAAGACATGGTGGGGCACCGCCTCGGCGAGTTCTCCCCCACCCGCAACTTCCGCACGCATACGACGCGCGAGGTCAGGAAATAGGAGCCCGCAGAGCCATGGCGTGGACTGCAAGACACAAGTACGCCCGAATCTCAGAGCGCAAGGTGCGGCTCGTGGCGGATATGGTGCGGGGGCTCGATTGCGATGAAGCCGTCGAGGTTCTCAGCTTCACGCACAACCGCGGAGCGGCCCTGATCAAGAAGGTGCTGCAATCCGCGATGGCCAACGCCAACGAACAGGAAGCGGCGATGAACCGGCTCTACGTCGCCGAGGCGCGTGTGGACCCCGGCCCGATCATCAAGCGGTTCCACCCCAAGGACCGCGGGCGGGCCCACCCGATCCAGAAGCGTACGAGCCACATCATCATCCGCGTAGACGAGCGAGGCTAAGCCGTGGGTCAGAAATGCAATCCAATCGGGTTTCGCGTCGGAATCACCGACGGTTGGCGCAGCCGCTGGTACGCCCCCAAGGCCGCCTTCGGCATGTTCCTGGTCGAGGACGAGCGCATCCGCCGGTTCATCGACCGCGAACTGAATCAGAAACCGCCGTTTGCCGGCGTTTCGCGGGTCGAGATCGAGCGTACCCGTGACGACGTGAAAGTCATCCTGCACACGGCCCGCCCCGGCGTGGTGATCGGCGCCAAGGGAGCCGAGGTCGACAAGCTCCGCGAGCGGCTCGAAGACCTGATCGAACGGCGGATCAACGTCTCGATCGTCGAAATCCGCAACCCCGACATCGACGCCCAGCTCGTGGCGGCGAACATCGGCGAGCAGCTCAAGAAGCGTTCGAGCTTCCGCCGGATCATGAAGCAGAAGTGCGAGGCGGCGATGGCCGCCGGCGCCAAGGGCGTCAAGATCATCTGTTCCGGCCGGCTGGGCGGGGCGGAGATGGCCCGGACCGAGAAACAGATGCTCGGGTCGATCCCGCTGCAGACGCTCCAGGCCAACGTGGACTACGCCGTCGTGCACGCCGTCACGAAGGTCGGCACGATCGGCATCAAGGTTTGGATTTACAAGGGCATGTTCGGCGAAGAAGAGATCAAGCGGCCCGAATCGGACGGTGGGCGATTTCGCCGCCGCGGTCGCCGGTTTTAGGAGGAGCGCCCCATGGCTGCGAATATGCCCCGGCGCGTCAAGTGGCGCAAGGCACAGAAAGGTCGTCTGCGTGGCAACGCCTGCCGCGGGAACAAGGTCTCCTACGGCGACTTCGGTTTGCAGACGCTCGAGCACGGTCGGATCAACGCCCGGCACATCGAGGCCGGTCGCGTCGCGGCGACGCACTTCCTCCATCGTGAGGGCCGCGTCTACGTCCGGCTGTTTCCCCATCGCCCGATTTCGGCCAAGCCGCTGGAAACCCGTATGGGCAAGGGCAAGGGCGAACCGGCCTACTGGACCGCGCTGGTCAAGCCCGGTGCGGTTCTTTACGAGATCGGCGGGGTTTCCGAGGACGTCGCCAAGGCCGCCCTGCTGCGGGTCGCCCACAAGATGCCGGTCAAGACGCGGTTCGTGAAGCGTCGGCACATGGTTTAGGAACGTACACGATGAAGACCGAAGAACTCCGCGCGATGAAGAGCGACGAACTCCACGACGAGCTGGAGCGGCTGCGCCGGCACCTGTTCGACCTGCGCTCGCAGGCCGTCACGGAGAAGCTCGAAGATCCGACGCAGATCATCAAGACCCGCAAGAACATCGCCCGGGTACTGACCATACTCCGGCAGCGGGGCGAGCAGAACATCGAGCAGCGGCAGGCCCACCTGACGGCCCAGGCCGCCCGCAACCGGTAAGGCTCCTGAGTAAACGAAACGGCTGAAACATAAACGAGTACAGGCAATGATGGCAGCGGAAACAGCAGGACAGGCGGTGGTCTCCCCCCCGCGGCAGAAACGGCGCAAGCGGCCCACGCGGATCGGTGTCGTCAGTTCTGACAAGCGCGACAAGACCATCCGCGTCCAGGTGTCGTACCTGGTCAGGCATCCCAAGTACGGCAAATACATGCGGCGGCGCACCGTGCTGCACGCCCACGACGAGAACAACGAGGCCGCGGTCGGCGACACGGTCGAGATCATGATGTGCCGTCCGATCAGCAAGACCAAGACCTGGCGACTGGTCCGCATCCTCGAGCGCGCCCCGCGCGGAGGTGTGGCATGATCCAGGCGTACACCTACCTCGACGTGGCCGACAACACCGGCGCCAAGAAGCTCCAGTGCATTCAGGTGCTCAAGGGCTCTTCGGCCCGCAAGGGCAAGAAACGGCTGATGGATGGCGGCGTGGGCGATATCGCGGTCTGCTCGGTCAAGGCGGCGCTGCCCAGTTCGGACATCAAGAAGGGTGACAAGGTGCGGGTCGTGATCGTGCGCACGAAGTACCCCACCCGCCGGCCCGACGGGACCTACGTGCGTTTCGACAGCAACGCCGGGGTCATCATCGACGCCGAGAAGAACCCGCGGGGCACGCGGGTGTTCGGCGCGGTGGCTCGCGAGCTGCGTGAGAAGAACTTCACGAAGATCATCTCGCTGGCCGAGGAGGTGTGGTAACCATGGCGGCGCGGGTTCGGAAAGACGACATCGTCGAAGTCATCGCCGGCGACCACAAAGGGGCGCACGGCAAGGTACTCAAGGTATTCCGGGACAAGCAGCGCGTGCTCGTCGAAGGGGTCAACATGGTCTATCGCCACGTTGCCCGCAGCCGGCGGCACCCGCAGGGCGGTCGCATCCGCAAGGAGGCCCCGATTCACCTGTCCAACGTTCAGCCGGTGGATCCGAAGACGGGCAAGGGCACGCGGGTGCGATTCAAGGTGGAGCGTGACGCCGAGGGCCGAATCGTTTCCAAGCAGCGGGTGAGCGTCTCCGGAACGGTTCTCAGCGAAGTCACGCGCGCCAAGAAGGCGTAAGCGGCCGGGAGCAACTGATGGCACGGTTGTTGGAGAAATACAAAAGCGAGATTTGCCCCAAGCTCCAGGAGGAGCTCGGTCGCAAGAACACGCTCTCGCTGCCCCGCCTCTCGAAGATCGTCGTCTCGATGGGCATGGGCAAGGCCGTCCAGGAAGGTGTGACCAAGGCCCGGGAGACCAAGCGGTTCACCGAGGCCATGCAGCATCTGGCCACGATCACCGGCCAGCAGCCGGTCATCACCAAGGCCCGCAAGAGCGTATCGAACTTCAAGGTCCGCCAGGGTTACGACGTGGGCCTGAAGGTCACGCTGCGCGGCAAGCGGATGTACGAGTTTCTCGATCGTCTTGTGGCCTTGGCCATTCCCCGCGTGCGCGACTTCCGCGGGCT